>CBFIAO010000001.1:0-102848 GCA_965660595.1 Puniceispirillales bacterium (SeqCode)
CCTGTCTTTTCACGTTTCGTATCCAAATAATTGGCGTTAAACGGGTTTCGTCCAGCATCAAGCGCGATACGTTCCGCAACCTTGATCCCACAGGCTTCGATCTGGCTGATTTTATCAGGGTTATTCGTCAGCAGTTTAATTTCGTTATGCCCTAATGCCTTCAGCATTGTTGCGGCAGGTAAATAAAACCGATGATCAGTTTCAAATCCAATAGCATGGTTTGCATCAACGGTATCAAGCCCGTGATCTTGTAACGCATAGGCCCGTAATTTATTAACAAGGCCAATATCACGGCCTTCTTGGGCAAGATAGATCACCATCCCGCCGCCGGCTGCTGCCATTTGGCTGATCGCTGCTTGCAGCTGGTCACCACAATCACATTTCAGGCTTCCCAGTAAATCACCGGTAATGCATTGCGAATGAATACGCACCAGCGGTGTGCTGGCTTTATCACCGCCGGCGATGATTAATACGAAATGTTCAGTGCCGCCGTCTTTAGGCTGGAAAATCGCGATTTCACTATCAGGTGCAGCTTTGATTGGTAATTTTGCCCGTGCAGCTTCACGAAGTAATGAGGCTGAAGTTTCCTCAAAAGATTTAATTGCCGCTTCTTGAACTAACGTATGCCCACGATCAAGCGCCCAGCGTGACAACGTTTTAGGTCCGCTATCAGAAATAGGGGCAGCAAGCGCGGCGGGCATTAGGCGGGCTGACCGCATCAACATCAACACAACATGGGCAACGCTATCTTCGCTTTCAGGTAAGACCGTCAATGTATTTGGGTCAAGCGTCATGGGCAAATCGCCAATAAGTTGAAGAATTTCATTAGGGCCAAAACTGTCAGACAGCAGGATAGAGCATGCCACGACATTTTCTTTTGGATTAAGCCCAATGGCACGCGCACGCGGTGCAGAAATTAACAAATATGGCCGTGCTAGTGTCGCGTCAGCCAATTCACGTAAACTATCTTCAGAAACTTGTTCGGCGGGCTTAACCATTGCCGCATAGCCAGATTGGCCATTAAAAACAACTGGCGCACCACGCCGAAGGTCAGCAATAGCGCGGTGTGCAGAGTGTTGATAGGCAAATGATGTGCTCATAGCTCAGGCCCTAAATATTCATGTATATTGGCGACATGATGGATTGAAATAACCAATCAGTCATCACTTTGTTGATATATCGTAAAATCTGAATTAGGTTTTTATAAGTATATAACTATATCAGATGTCTTTATCTGATGTTTGAGTTCACAACAATAAGAAATCAGCATGGCCAACACAAAGATTGTTACTGTCGAGGATGACCCTCATTTATTAGAAACGTTGGTTGATCAGCTCAATGCTGAGGGCTTTGACGCTTATGGCTGTGAAACACTGGCTGATGCCAAAACGCGTATTCCAGAAATTGAACCTGATGTGGTGCTGCTTGATGTGGTGCTATCAGATGGTGATGGGCGTGATATGTGCCGCTGGATTCGTGGTGAAGGCTTCACCATGCCCATCCTAATGCTGACAGGCCAAGATTCTGAAGTGGATACGATCGAAGGCCTTGAAGCTGGCGCGAATGATTATATTGCAAAACCGCTTAGAATGGGTGAGCTATTGGCACGCATCCGCACCCATTTACAGCTTTATCAAAGCCGTGAAGATGCCAAAATCACTGTTGGTAATTTCTATTTTGTGCAAGGCCGCAAAACCTTGACTCATAAAGAAAACAGCAAAGTGCTCAACCTCACGGAAAAAGAGGCTTCCATTATTCGTTTTCTGCTGAAGAAAAAGGAAGCTGGTGCTAATAAGCAGGAATTGTTGGAAGAAGTCTGGGGCTATAACGCCAAAATGACGACGCATACATTAGAAACTCACATCTACAGGCTGCGTCAGAAAATCAGCTATATTGATGATACACAGTTTCTTGTGACCAAAAATAACGGCTATACGCTGGTCTGAATAACATGACGGGATTGATGGCTGGGGCGGTAGGATTCGAACCTACGGTACACGATACCAAAAACCGTTGCCTTACCACTTGGCTACGCCCCAACAAAACTGAGTTTCAATCAGTAACGATGGGAACATAACGGCTTCATCCCCACCATTCAAGACTGTTTTGTTGTTTTTTGTAAAATTAACGCAAGATTTTATACACACGCGCATGTGGATAGTTATCAATCACCAATTCTAAACGGCGTTCATCATAAACGGCCAATTCATAAAGTTGCGTGAACGCAGATTTCCATGTTGGGCGTGGGATAAATTTAACCGTCATCCCGCCGTTACTATTCCGACTGATCAGCAAGACATAAAGACCGTTATTGTCGTAATCCATGAAATTGACGATTTTTCCGTCCAATGTTTCAACTGATTTTTGAATTAACGGTTTTCCGTCCAGCGTGCCGTGATTTAAATCTACTAACCCTTCACGGCATCTTAATTTATTGGCTTCATCTGGTGCACATTGGAATTGGTAGAAATGAAAACCATTCAGCACTTGTTGTGATGGGTATTGCCCAGTTTCGGTGTTGAATAACCCTAATTTAGCAATGGTGGTGAACCAGCCGCTCATCTGCCGTGTGACCAAAATATATGGGGTTTTTTCGGGCATATCTGCACGCGCAATTGCCGTGTTAAGTGTCGCTAAATCTGCGCTATGCTCGCTGATACCATAATTACCCTCTGTCCCCACAAACTTGATGATTTGTATCATCTCATCAGGGTTGTCACTGATAAAGCCTCGCGCCAAGAGATGTGTCCTTGGGCTGTCTTGGATACCGCCATCATGTAAGGTCGCCATATCACTTTTATAATGGGCCAAATAACCATAATCCCACCAAGTGGCGATCACGCCTTCATCTTGATTGTTCAGCGCACGCATCTGACCCATCGTATGGACAACGGGTGACGAGAAACTTGGCCCCGGTATGTATTCAATATTTGAAATCATTGCGGTGAAAATTACGGCAATGCCAGAACACACTAAAACTGTTCCATCTTTAGCAAAAGATAGCGGGTTTTTTGCCATTCCCTTTTTATTGAGATAAACAGCAGCAACGCGGCTCAAGCTAACAAAAGCAAAGGCAGCCCCAAACCATACGAATGGAGCTGCGTAAATGGCAAATCGTCGGCCAACAAAGACAGAAAGAATCCCCAGCATAAAGAACGGTAAAAACACCAATCCTTTTGATGGGCGTAATATCATAAAGACAATAAACCCAAAGAACCCAATCACACCGATTATCGTGTTTGAGGTCATGAATTGAAGCGTTGCCAAAATATCTACGCGGGCAAGCTCGGTAATGGTGGTGTACGTATCAGGAAATGACAGTGTCGATACCGGCGCTGCTATTTCTGTGGGGGCTGAAGAAAAACTAATCCCAAAGAACTTCTTAACAAATGTCACCGCAAAAGTCTGGATGGCCAGGACATAATCAATAGGGTTGGTGGCAATCACAAAAGCACCAAAAGCCATTAAGGCAGGGCGCCAGTCAAGGCGTGCAGCAAAAACGCCAACACCAGCCATCAGCGGAAATAGCACAACAAAGATGCTTTGCGTATACCACCATGAAAAGATCATCGATGATAACGCTGCCAGTAAAATATAGGCCAGCATATGTCGAAGATCGCGTGATCTTATGGCCAGTAAAATAAAGGTGATGGTCAGGGCAACAAAAAAGACAATCAATTGATCGGTATCAATACGCCCGATAGATGAACGCACCAAGTAAGATGTGCTCAACCCAAATCCAGTGCCTGCAATTGCGCCTTCAGCCGGATAGCCTGCCGCCCAGAACATAAGCCCAACAACCACCGCAGTAAGAAAACCTGTAATGGGGATCATTGCATTAGCGGCAGTCAATAAATCACCATCAAAAGACAGCGCGGCAAGTTCTGCAATCATCACGGAAAGAAGGGGATAATTATGTGCTGATCTAGGGGCATCAGGTGTGTCCGTCTGCACGGGTAGATTTTTCACATCACGTATAAATGCCGTGGTGCGTTCAGGGTATTGGCGTGTGCTGTCAAACACATCAACCTTAACGTCATTGGCATAATCATTGGCATAAGAAAGGAAATACCCGGCATCAGTCGTGCTGACGACAGGCTGTCCTTCTGCATAAAAAATATTTGGGTTGGCCTGCCAATGTTCCCATTGATTTTGACGTGTGTCGTAATTAATCATCCCTGCAAGTAAGATTAATACACCTGCCCCAATCAAATAGCGCGTATCCATGCTGGATTGAATAGCAGTGATTTTTTCCACAAACGCGAAGCGGGTTTTCAGGGCGTGAAGCAGTTTGAACATGACAGGCTCTTAATGTGATTACGTTACATATCCATATCACAAAATGAATATATTTTGGTTAATTAACCGCCATCACCACCGTGGCGTAATCTGTCCGGTTTAAAAACCCCGCCTGCCCAAAGCCAATAGCTATTATCACTTAATAATGATGCTGCTGAAACCGCAGCGTTAACATTTTCAAAAAGGGCAAATACCGTTGCGCCACTCCCGCTCATCCCAGCTGTCAAAAACCCTGAATGTTGCTGAAAGCCTTGCATCTTCATGATGGCATGATGAATATCATGATGCAGCATGGCGGCGGGTGCAGTCAGGCTATTGCCATCATCAAGCCATGCCATAATGTCATCATGGCTTAATGGCGCTGATAATGAACGACCTTGCCCAAAGCCATTATCAATAATGTCATCATGCGGCATTGCTTTAAAAATACTGCTGGTTGGAACAGAAATACCTGGGTTCATTAACACCAGCCCGTAATTTGATGATGGGTCATGTTGCACGGGCGACAATTCCTCACCTATGCCGCGCATCCGCCAAAGATGATGCCCATACGCATGACGATGCAAACATACAGGCACATCAGCACCAATAGTTACGCCTAAATGGCATAAATCATCAAATGTCATTGGTGATGGGCACATATCATTCAGCACCATCAACACGGTGGCAGCATCACTTGACCCACCGCCAATACCAGCGGCAACGGGAATATGTTTTTCCAGTGAAATATGAACATGTTGGCGCCATCCTGTCGCGGCACGAAAACGTTCCACAGCGATAAATATAATATTCTTATCTTTTGGTACGCCTTGTAACTCATTGGCATAAGGACCGGTGATCACCAGATGATCTTGCGTTGAAAACTGGATATCGATCAGGTCATGCAGGCCAGCAAACACAACCAATGAGTCCATCAAATGGTACCCATCTTCACGCTTACCTGTGATCTTCAATGTCAGGTTAATCTTGGCGGCAGCGGGATGGTATGATGACGGTTGCTGCGATGACGGCATTACGGCATCTTTCCTTCATTTAATTTCAGAATGATGCTGTCTTTCAATTCATCTTCTGGGGAAAACGCCAGCGCACGTTCCCATTGGAAGACGGCCTCACGTTGCCTTTTCATTTTTGCATAAGCATCACCCAAATGGTCGGTGATGATCGGGTCCTGCGGTTCCAGCACAACTGCATGTTCAAGATAAAGCACCGCTTGGCGATATTGCCCAAGGCGATAATACCCCCAACCAAGTGAGTCCATAAAATATCCGTTTTGCGGCTGCTTATCGATCGCTTTACGAATAAAGCCTAACGCTTCTTCAGGGTCACCACCTTCTTCCAGCAACCAATAGCCCAAGTAATTCAGGGCATATGCATTATCAGGATTAAGCGCAATAGATCGCCGCAATGCAGTTTCTGCGTCGTTTTTCTGATCAAGTTTATCAAGAATAATGGCCTTTGAATAATAGAGGCGCGCTTGTTCAGGGTTTAATGTAATGGCATGTTCATAAGCAGAAAGTGCCGCATTATAATCACCGCGCCGACGTGCGGCATCCCCAGATTGTTGCCATACGGCAGGTGAGGTCGGGTTAGTTTTCTGCAATTGGATAAAAATCTTTTGCGCAGATGCCTGATCTTGACCTTCAAGGCTCATGAACCGTGCTTTAATAAATAAGGTGGGGTGGTGCCATAAACTGCCCGCTGGAATTCGGTCATAATAGGTTAAAGCATTATCAAATTGGTCTAAGTCTTGATAATGAAGGCCAAGGGCATAATTCACCCGGTCATTATCTGGCGCAAGACGTGATGCAAGAAACAGACGTGCGCTGCCAGAAATTCTTACCTCACTTTTAATGGATGACGCTTCAACCACTGCTTCAGCAAGGATATGATTAATGGTTGGACGCTTCATCAATGGTGATGTGCCAGCGTCGATTTCTTTAAATATTGTAGTACGGTCAAAAATTTGACTAAGGGCGTTATCTAAAACATCGCGGGCTTCCTCAACATATCCTTGGCGCAGCATCACGCCTGCCATGTTCATTAAGACCGCAACATTAACATCAGGGTGATCAATCACCATTTGGGCTGCCGCAACCGCATCCGCTGGACGGCCTAAATACTCATTCATTAATGCAGATTGTGAAAACAACACAAAGGGCGCAATGGCATCATCATCATGCTTTAATGACAATAGTCGGGTTAAACCAGCATCACCCTGATCTTGCAGGATCAACGCCCAGCCGCCAATAATCACACCTAATGCACGTGTCGGCTCATCAGCAAATAAATGATCTGATAGTACATTCATACCGGCATAATCACGGCTTTCAATTGCCAAGATTAATGCAGGCTCACTTCCAAAGGTGACGCTTTCACCATGCTGTTCGATCTGACTTGCCAAAAGGGCTGCATTATCAACATCGCCATTAATATAAAAGGTAGAAAATGCTAATCGCATCAACCTAAGGTTATTAGGCTGCCCGGCAAGCGTGGTTGCAAAATTATTTGCGGCACGGTCAATGTCATAATTCGACATCGCATGTCGACCAACAAGATATGATGATAATGAAGATGCCTTTGCAGGTTCTTCAATTTGAATATCATCTGAAATAGACATGGTTGGGTATAATGTTCGCGGTGATGTTGTTTGGCATCCCGCCACGCTGAACGCTATTACGCCAAAAGCTATCGCAGTAATGGCTGTGCGCATTCCCCAATTTTTATCGGTAAAAAATAACATGCCCCGTCCCAATACATCTTCTATGACGAAGAATAGGACGAGGCATGATAATGATCAACAGAACTTAATAATTAGTCCTTACATATTTGGATATGCTGGTCCCCCACCACCTTCTGGGGTTACCCAAGTGATGTTTTGTGTTGGGTCCTTGATATCGCAAGTTTTGCAATGGACACAGTTTTGCGCATTAATTTGCAAGCGCGGGTTAGTACCATCGTCTTCACGGACGATTTCATAAACACCTGCAGGGCAATACCGCTGTTCTGGGGCATCATAAATCGCAAGGTTGTGTTCAATCGGCACAGATGCATCTTTCAATGTCAGGTGCGCTGGCTGATTTTCCTCATGATTGGTGCCTGACAGATAAACAGATGAATTTCGGTCAAAGCTGACAACCCCATCAGGTTTAGGGTAATCGATCTTTTGCATATGTGCGGCAGGCTTTAATGCAGTGTGATCTTCATGATGATGGAATGTCCACGGGGCTTTACCGCGAAGTATATATGTATCAAGCCCTGCATAGGCCATGCCCATCCAAAGACCACGCGCAAAGCCTGGGCGAATGTTACGAACACGGTATAATTCATCCCACAGCCAAGATTTTTCAATCTTCTCACCATAAGAAACAGGTTCTGCAACGGCTTCATCAGATGTCACAGCATCATAAACAGCTTCCGCGGCCAGCATGCCTGATTTCATTGATGTGTGTGTGCCTTTAATCTTTGGCACGTTCAAGAAACCAGCGGTACATCCAACCAAACAACCGCCCGGGAATGTCAATTTAGGAATAGACTGGAAACCACCTTCGTTCAATGCACGTGCACCATAGGAAACACGGCGGCCACCTTCAAACACATCACGCACTTTTGGATGTGTCTTAAAGCGTTGAAACTCATCAAATGGTGACAAATGTGGGTTTTGATAATCCAGCCCGATCACATAACCGACGGCGACCTGATTGCCGTTGAGGTGGTAAAGGAATGATCCGCCATACACATCAGTTGATACAGGCCAGCCAACGGAATGCCAAACCTTACCAGGTTCTGATTTAGCAGGATCAATGTCCCAAAGCTCTTTAATGCCAATAGCAAACGTTTGTGGGTCTTTGCCCTCACGCAGGTTAAAGCGGTCAAATAATGTTTTGGTCAAGTGACCGCGGCAACCTTCAGCAAAAATTGTCTGCTTACCCAGCAATTCCATGCCCGGCTCATAACCATCTGTCTTTTCGCCATCTTTGCCGATGCCCATATCACCGGTCGCGATACCGCGAACATTTCCTGCATCATCATAAAGCACTTCTGCTGCAGGGAACCCTGGATAGATCTCAACACCCAGTGCTTCTGCTTGTTCACCCAACCAGCGGCAGAAATTACCAAGGCTGATGATATAATTACCGTGGTTATTCATTTGTGGCGGTGTTGGCAGGCGATAACTGCTCTTTTCGGTCAAGAACATGAAGCGATCTTCTTTGACAGGTGTGTCAAGCGGTGCACCCATGCTTTCCCATTCAGGCAGCAATTCATTGAGTGCACGCGGCTCAAGCACCGCACCTGAAAGAATATGAGCACCAACTTCGGCGCCTTTTTCGATTAGGCAAACATTTAACTCACGACCGGCTTCATTAGCCAATTGCTTAAGACGGATTGCTGCGGAAAGGCCAGAAGGGCCTCCACCAACAATCACAACATCAAATTCCATGGATTCGCGTTCCATGTGCTTTCTCCCAAAATTAATCTAAATTATCTTTAGATCATTCTAAATTTGTCGACAATATAATTTCCATTATATTAAAACTCTACTTTAGGTGAAAACCGCCATAACGAGACTGAAACTATCATGAAGACGCCGCAAACCGATCTTGATCATACGCCAGAGGAGATGCTTGAAATGCTTCGCTTTCAAGTTGAAATCGGTGTGGATGAATGTCTACTTGATGACGCAGTGCCATTAACCATGGCAGAAGAAGGTACGTCACCACTGGTCACGACGGGACAAATGGACGCGGAAAAGTCAGATATATCACCGCAACCGCCAGCAACAGCATCATCTGCTGCCCCATCGCCGCATACCCCAGCATGGGCCAGCGCTGAAAATCTTGAGGTACTTCGTGAAATGGCGGCGTCCTTTAATGGATGCGATCTTAAAAAAACTGCCAGCAATTTAGTTTTTGCTGATGGCAATCCGTCTTCAGAAATTATGTTGATCGGTGAAGCCCCAGGTGCAGATGAAGATCGTCAGGGTAAACCGTTTGTCGGGGTTAGCGGTCAATTGCTCGACAAAATGTTGGCATCTATTCATCTTGATCGCGGTCATGTTTACATCACTAATATTCTGCCATGGCGTCCGCCGGGCAACCGCACCCCTACGCCGGAAGAAGTGGCAATGTTCTTGCCTATGATCAAGCAACATATTGCGCTGGTCGCCCCTAAGATGATCATCACCCTTGGCGGTGCATCGACTAAAGCGTTGTGCCAGACTAATGAAGGTATTCTTAAGTTGCGTGGTCAATGGCATCTTTATGAAGATGCAGAAATGCGCATTCCTATAATGGCGATGTTGCATCCTGCCTACTTGCTGCGTACGCCAACACAGAAAAGTTTGGCGTGGAAAGATTTACGTCAACTTCACCACAAAGCACATGAATTAAATCTTAAATATCTTGATCAATCTCGATAAGTCATTGATCAGCTTAACGCCACAGGGTTACACTGGCTTCGCTACAACCAAACTTTACCTGAAGCGTTCAATAAAGAGAGATATCGTGACCGGAATAACCACCAACACATCCAAATTCTTGGCCGTCCTTGTGGTGGTTGTTTCATCTATGCTGCCCATGGCGGCATCGGCGGGACAAACGGTGCCCATCACCGATTATAATCTTGATCTGCCGCAACCGTTATCTGATGCAGATGTTGCGCGATATCGTCAAATTTTTGACCTCCAGCAAGAAAAAAATTGGAAAGAAGCTGACCGCCTGATCAAGTCGCTCGATAGTGATGTGCTGATGGGACGTGTGTTGTCACAACGTTATTTGCATCCAACAGGATGGCGATCCACTTATAAAGAATTGCGCTCATGGTTGGCCAACTATAATGACCATCCCGCCGCAAGCCGTATTTATTGGCTATCCAAAAAACGGCGCCCGTCTAATGCAAAATCGCAAAAACCGCCTAAAAAAGGGTATCTAAATGGCTACGGCCGGTCATCTCTTGGCAGTTCATATGTACGTATTCCTGCAAGTTCTGCTGGACGTGCATCACCATCAAAAACACGCAATATCGCGCGCGACCTTCGCCGAAAGATCCGTAAAGGATGGCCAACAGGTGCACGTGACATGCTTAACAAAGCCAATTTGCGATACCTCACCAAATATGAAGAAGCGGTGTTACGCGCTGATATTGCACATGGCTATTTCATTTACGGCAAAGATCAAAAAGCCATAACACAGGCACGGCAGGCGATCGGCATTGCCGGCACAAAAGTCCCGCAAGCCTATTGGACTGCTGGGATTGCCGCTTGGCGTTCAGGTGATATTCCCCTCGCCCTCAGCTTTTTCCATGTATTGGCTGAACGTGAAGACGCCCGCCCATCACTGATCGCATCTGCTGCATTCTGGGCCAGCCGAGGTGAATTACGTTACGGCACGGCTGAAGAATCTTTCCGTTACCTTGAAATCGCATCACGCCATCAAGATACATTTTATGGCACGTTAGCCGCCGAAGCATTAGGCCAGGACATAACCCTTAATTTTGACCTGCCAGTGGTAAGCGATAAATTCATCGACTGGATGTCTTCACAAAAAGGCGGCATGCGCACGTTTGCATTATTGCAGGTCGGTGAAACCTATCACGCCAGCCGCGAAATTCGTTACCTATGGGAAGAAATGAATGATGACCAGAAACGCCAAGCTATGTCATTGGCGGCACAAACACATATGGCAGGTTTATCGTTCCGCACCGCTGACCTCTTGAAACAGCAAACAGGCGTTTTCCATTATGGCGGTCTCTACCCAATTCCAGATTTTGAAACATCACATCCGTTAAGGGTTGATCAAGCGTTATTGCTGGCGGTAATGCGTCAGGAATCAGGCTTTAACCCACGGGCAAAATCATGGGCCAAGGCAAGCGGCTTGATGCAATTAATGCCGGCGACGGCTGCTTTCATCACACGTGACCGTAAATATCGCGGGTCAGGTCGTCATGACTTAATGATTCCAGAAATTAATATCAAAATTGGTGAAGACTATATCCTGCACCTGTTGAAAGAAGACCTGATTGATAAAGATTTGGTCAAATTACTGGCGGCCTATAATGGTGGGCCTGGCAACCTGAACAAATGGATGCGTAAGGTCAATCATGGTGGTGATACGTTTATGTTATTAGAATCACTGCCGTCAAAAGAAACACGGTTCTATGTTAAAAATGTCATGACTAATCTCTGGATTTACCGCAAGCGTTTAGGTCAAAATGCGGGCACTGTGGCTAGTCTTGCTGGCACGGGGCATGCATCCTTCGCACCATTTGCAGACCAAGATGGTATTCAAACATGTGCGCTGGTGAAACTTTCTGAACGGTGCCGCTATTAAGGAGAAATCCATGCCAGGACGTATTGATGAAAGCGCTGAATTTGTCCCTATTGGCATCGCTGTGATGACTGTTTCTGACAGCCGTACACAAGCAGATGATAAATCTGGTGATGTCTTGGCAGAACGTGTATTGGCCGCTGGCCATGACATGATCACCCGCACCATTGTTCATGATGATATTGGTGAAATTCGCGCCATGCTTAACCTATGGATTGATGATCCTGAAATTGATGCGATTATCTCGACTGGTGGCACTGGTGTTACCGGACGTGACGTCACACCAGAAGCGTTTCGCGGTGTTTTTGACAAAGAGATTGAAGGCTTTGGTGAGATGTTTCGCGCCCTAAGCATGGCCAAGATTGGCACCTCTGCCATGCAAAGCCGTGCGGTGGGCGGTGTGGCGCGCGGCACGTATCTTTTTGCGCTTCCAGGCTCACCATCTGCATGCAAAGATGGTTGGGATGACATGCTGCAATATCAGTTGGATATCCGTCATCGTCCCTGTAATTTTGTTGAAATCATGCCCCGCCTAATGGAACAGGGTATTGGCGGCAGGTCCAGCTGATCTGTCCATGACCAACGGGCCGCCAATATCTCATCCAAAACCTACACCTGATTTTTTGCTTGAACGTGATGCATTAGACCATCCAGCAGATCTTTTTGCTGCATCATCACTGCATGTGATTGGCATTGATGAAGCTGGGCGCGGCCCATGGGCTGGACCAGTTACGGCGGCGGCGGCTTGGATAAATCCAGATGCCTTAGATGCCATGCCGCGCGGCCTAAACGATTCTAAAAAACTCTCTACTGCAACACGTGCGCAACTATTTCTTGATTTGACCAATCTGCCGCGGGCGCAGTTTCGCTATGCGGTGGCGTCCTGTGATGCAACGGCGATTGATGAACATGGCATCCTGACTGAAACATTTCGTGCCATGGATAGGGCAGTGACCGAACTTGCGGCCTCATTAATGGCCGCCGTGTTGAATGGCACTGCTGATATCGCGCTTCATCTGCTTGTTGATGGTAACCTGAAACCGCCATTTCCCAACTTAAGCCGGGCGATGTCATCTGTTCATGTAGCCCCGATCATCAAAGGTGATGCGCGATCACTATCAATCGCAGCGGCATCTATTATCGCAAAGGAAACCCGTGATCAGATGATGAAGGCCTTGGATGACGCCCATCCTGGCTATGGCTGGGCTACAAATATGGGGTATGGCACGGCTGATCATCGTGCAGGGCTTGCGAAACAGGGCCCGACACACCACCACCGGTTATCTTATAAGCCCGTTGCGGCCATTGCTGATGAAAAAGGCTATACCAGATAAAGGGTGACGATTCTTGTCATTCTACTAGATATAGAAATCACTTCACCTTCGCATCATAAAGCATTGACTTACTTAGATTCTTGAGCAAATCATCGTCTTAAAGGATGTTAAGTTCATGTCGTCTCAAGTTGAAAAATCTACAGAATCTGCCCTCGCCAACCTTATTAATAAGGTGACAATTGGCGACTGCATTGAACATATGCGCGCTATTCCTGACGCATCTGTGGACCTTGTGTTTGCTGATCCTCCTTATAATTTGCAACTAAGTGGTGCACAGCTGAAACGTCCTGATCATTCTGCCGTTACGGCCGTGCTTGAAGACTGGGATAAGTTTGAAACCACCCGCGCCTATGATGAATTTTCGGCAGCATGGATGAAAGAAGCCCACCGCATTTTAAAGCCTGACGGGGCAATGTGGGTTATTGGCTCTTACCACAATATTTATCGCGTTGGTGCCGTCTTGCAGGATACAGGTTTCTGGATGATTAATGATGTCATTTGGCGGAAATCAAACCCAATGCCTAACTTCCGTGGCCGACGTTTTACTAATGCTCATGAAACATTACTTTGGGCCGTTAAATCGCAAAAATCTCGCTATACCTTTAATTATGATTCCATGAAGGCCATGAATGACGATGTTCAGATGCGCTCAGACTGGACCTTGCCTGTGTGCAATGGTGGTGAACGCATCAAAGATGAAGAAAATGGACAGCGGGCACATCCGACACAAAAACCTGAATCGTTATTGGCACGTGTCTTGATGGCAACGACTAACCCAGGTGATTTGGTTCTTGATCCTTTCTTTGGTTCGGGCACGACTGGCGCTGTTGCTAAAAAACTTGGCCGCCGTTTTATCGGCTTTGAACGTGAAGCAACATATGCCGACGTTGCGCGTAAGCGTATCCGCGCTGTTAAGCCTATTCATGACCCTGCGCTGTTGGCGATGCCCACGAAACGTGCGGCCGTGAAGGTGCCGTTTGGTGCATTACTTGAAGGCGGGATGATCAAGCCAGGTGAAGTGCTGATCAGCCCAAAAGGAAACTGGCGTGCTAAGGTCCGTGCTGATGGCTCACTCGTTCATGATAATGATGGTGGTGTAGCGATCTCTGGATCCATTCACTCGCTTGGGGCAAAACTTCAAGGCCGTGAAAGCTGTAATGGCTGGTCGTTCTGGAGCTTAGAGCGAAAAAACAAAGCGGTGCCGATTGAAGATTTAAGGGTTGAGATGCGTCAACGCATGGCGCAATAACGCAACGTTACCACTTTTTATCAGTCAATCTTATACCTTGGCCATGCGTTTTTCATGCCCAAGCAGCATGATAAATCCAATTAACATCAACAAGACGACAATCGCCATGCCAGCACGTTCTTGCCCAGATAAAAAGACCAGCCAGCCATAAATCATTGGCCCGATAAATGCGGTGGCCTTTCCCGTCAACATCATAAAGCTGAATGCGCGTGCTTCTGTGCCTGATGGCACAATTCGTGCCAAGTAAGATCGGCTTGCGGATTGTACGGGGCCTACAAATAGACCCAGAACACCGCCGACAATCCAAAAGACAGTTGCGCTGGTGGTGATCATTGCGGTGATGCCCAATATAACCATGGCAATAAGGCTAACGCGGATTGTTGGTAATGCGCCTACACGGTCATCAAGAATACCACCAATCATGGCGCCAATACCGGCGGTAATATTTAGCAAGATGGCAAATAACAACACGTCTGTTTGTTCAAACCCAAACACCTTTGCGGCAAAAATACCGCCCATGGCAAATAATGTGACTAATGCATCAGCATAAAAAATTCTGGCAATCAAGAAACGCAACACACCTGGCGTTGTACGCACAACATGCCAACCTTCTTTCAAAATCTCTTTAAAATTGCCATCTGACTTTTTGCCTTCTGGTACATAGACAAAAAATGGAATGGAAAAGACCAATAACCATACCGCGGCAAGCGGCATGGTGATACGGACATGTTCTGCCATTGATTTATCAAGGCCGAATGGGGCGATCTCGGGCATGATAAATGCCAATGCGGGGAACAGACAAACGATCGCACCAATATACCCAAGCCCCCAAGAAAACCCTGATACACGCCCCATATTTTTTGGTGTAGACACGCCAACTAATAACGCGTTGTAAAAAACAAATGACAATTCCAGCACGATGATATTGATGGCTGATAATACTAACGCTAAGCTCGCAAAGCTGACATCTGGCTTAACCATCCATAAGGCTGATGCTGAAATTACGCCAATAATAGTCATGATTAATAGTAATGTTTTGCGCATGGCACGGCCGTCCGCTAGTGCCCCAAGGAATGGGGCGGCAAACGCGACAACAAATGCAGCAAACGCAGACATCTGTGACCAAGCAAAAGTGCCGTTCTCTGGCATAACCGTCGTGGTAAAATAAACAGCAAATACAAACGTGGCATGCAAGGTCGGCATAGGTGATGAAGCCCAGTCATAAAGAGCATAAGACAATACCTCTTTGGTGCCTACTTTTTGTCCTGACATAACATGCTCCATTTTCACCATAATTACTGTACTAAGTAGACCACAAGATTAAGTGATTTGTATATTATATACGTATTATTCCTGACCAATGCTGATAGAGGTGATATATTTGCATTTGGTAATAGGAATATCGGAATCGCTGTACCATGAATGATACCGTATCGGCCACGGGCCCATCGACAATACTTACCATCTTAATTGCTGGTTTAACGATCATTGGCTTTGCAGCAGGAATGGCGCTGATCACCAGCATAATGGCCAGCAGTGACGTGATGGCGGCACCAGTCACGATCAAAATTTCCGCAAGTTTTCTGATCACAGGCTTTATCGCCACCGTGCTGGCGATCACTAGCCTCTCGCGGGTGACCGTATGGAATGTGACCGCGCAAATTCTGCCCTTATGGTTTTCCATAACGATATTGATCTTAATGATATTGCTTGTGTTCCGTCTTGATTACTCCACGGTATTTATAGGCTTATCCTGGCCGTTAGGGCTGGTGTTGTTGTTCATCTTGGGGCGTGTGCTTTCACTTCGCGCTAATTTTACAATTGGTGTGCTGCCTAGTGTGGATCAAGACATCATCACAGGGCATCACACGGTAGTGCTTGATGACAAAACGATATTAGATGATTTAAAAACCGGGCCTGATAAAATAGGACTTGTTTTGGCCACCCGCGATAATATGAAAGATCCAACCTATGCAGGGATGCTGTCAGTTCTTGCTGGCCGACGCATACCTGTTATGCCTGCCCAGACATATTATGAACAAATATCGGGCCGTGTTGATCACCGCCATGTTGATGCAGCTGAGCTGATGCAGCTTCGTCCTTATCGCCGTTACATGGCGCTTAAAAGGATGAGTGATATCATCATGGCATCAGTTGGTTTGTTGGTGTTTTTGCCAGTAATGTTGGTGGTTGGCATCTTGATAAAATTTGAATCATCAGGCCCAGTAATCTTCATACAGCGGCGTGTTGGTGAAGGAGGGCGTGAATTTAATATGTTTAAATTTCGCTCAATGGTTCAAGACGCTGAAAAAAGTGGGGCAAAATTTGCCACGACAGGGGATGCACGAATTACGCGTCTTGGACGTATAATTCGCAAATTACGCATTGATGAATTGCCGCAACTTGTGAATGTACTATTGGGTAGCATGTCCATGATTGGCCCACGTCCAGAACAGAAAGCCTTTGTGGATGATCTTGAACAAGAAATACCACTTTACCCTATTCGCCACGCCGTACGTCCTGGCATCACGGGCTGGGCCCAAGTCATGCAAGGCTATGCCGATGATGTATCATCAACGGATGTGAAGCTGTCTTATGACTTATTTTATATTAAGAATTTGTCATTAATGATGGATATGGTGATCTTTTTCAAAACCATTAAAACCATCATAACAGGGTTTGGGGCGCGTTAATGCGCCCCTCCCATTTATATCTATTGCCGTTTTTGCGTTACGCTTTTTTCTCTAGACGGCGGCGGTGCAAGACAGGTTCCGTGTAACCTGAAGGCTGCTTTGTTCCTTCAAAGACCAAATCACATGCTGCTTTAAAGGCGATCGAATTATCAAAATTGCCTGCCATGTTTTCATAAAGCGCATCGCCAGCATTTTGACCATCAACCACACCTGCCATACGCTGCATAGTTTCCATCACTTGCTCATTGGTTGTGATCCCATGATGCAACCAGTTGGCGATATGCTGTGATGAAATACGCAATGTCGCGCGATCTTCCATCAGGCCGATATCATTAATATCTGGCACTTTGGAACATCCAACGCCTTGGTCAACCCAGCGCACAACATATCCCAAAATACCTTGGGCGTTATTATCCAGTTCAGACTGAATATCATCATCTGACCAATTGGTGGAACGGTTAACCGGAATATCCAGCAACTCATTAAGCGTACCGCGTGTCTGGCCTTTCAATTCAGCCTGCAGCGCAAACACATCAATGTCATGGTAATGTGTTGCATGTAACGTCGCCGCCGTAGGTGACGGTACCCATGCACAGTTTGCACCAGCTTTAGGGTGGCCAACTTTTTGGACCATCATTTCCGCCATCAGGTCTGGCATTGCCCACATCCCTTTACCGATCTGTGCTTTCCCACTCAATCCACATGCCAATCCTTTATCAACATTCCAGTTTTCATAAGCTGAAATCCATGCGGTAGCCTTCATATCCGCTTTACGGATCATTGGGCCTGCTTCCATTGATGTGTGAATTTCATCACCGGTACGGTCAAGGAACCCTGTATTGATGAACGCAACACGGCTTGATGCTGCGCGGATACATTCCTTAAGGTTAACCGTTGTGCGGCGCTCTTCATCCATAATACCGATTTTGACAGTAGATCGTGCCAGCCCAAGGACGTCTTCAACACGCGCCATGATCGTATCTGCAAAGGCAACTTCTTCAGGGCCATGCATTTTTGGCTTCACGATATAAACAGAACCCGTGCGTGAATTACGTAAGGACCCTAATTCTTTAAGGTCATGCATGGCAATCGCGACGGTGATGAATGCGTCCATCAGGCCTTCTGGAATTTCATTGCCATCAGCCATTAAAATAGCAGGGTTCGTCATCAAGTGACCAACATTACGGACCAGCATCAAAGAACGGCCATGCAACGTCATGCTGCTGCCATCTGCGGCCGTATAACTGCGGTCAGCATTAAGCGTACGTGTAACGGTCTTGCCGCCTTTATCAAAGCTTTCCTGCAGATCACCGCGCATTAGGCCCAGCCAGTTGCGATAACCAACGACTTTATCTTCAGCATCAACAGCAGCAATGGAATCTTCCAAATCCATAATGGTGGAGACAGCAGATTCCAGCACAATGTCATTAATGCCAGCCGCATCACTTGACCCAATCGCACCATTTTTATCAAAAATAATGTCGATATGAAGGTTGTTCACCGCCAGCAATACCGACGTAGGTGCAGATGCATCACCAGTATATCCTTTGAATGTCTCCGCATCAGCCAGACCAGTTGTCGTGCCGTCTGACATGGTGACAACAAGACGGCCATCAGCAACAGCATAGGCCGCGGCATCGCTATGGCTGCCATGTGCTAATGGAACAGCTTTATCTAGATGCGCCCGGGCATGGGCAATAACTTTCGCACCGCGTGTCGGGTTATATCCGCCGCTGCGGGTGGCGCCATCATCTTCACTGATGGCATCCGTGCCATAAAGTGCATCATAAAAACTGCCCCAACGTGCATTCGCCGCGTTCAGTGCATAACGCGCATTAAGCACAGGCACCACCAATTGTGGCCCGGCGATTGTTGCAATCTCAGCATCGGTGTTGGTTGTGGTGATGTTGAAATCATCACCTTCTTCAACCAAATAGCCAATGTCTTTCAAAAATGCCGTATATGCATCTGCATCAAAATCATTACCACGATGGTCAATCAACCATGCATCAATAGCTTTTTGCAATTCTTCACGTTTCGCCAATAAAGCTTTGTTTACAGGGGCCAGTTCTTCAACAGCTGCCGCAAAGCCTGACCAAAATTGATCACGGTCAACGCCAGTGTCAGGAAGAACGTCGTTATTGACGAAATTCATCAGCTCGTCAGCAACCTGCAAGCCGTGAATGGTTGTTCGTGCAGTCATGATTCTTACTCTTTCAATAAGGGTTAATTCGTATCATTTAAAAAGTGGTTTGTTTATAAACTAAAGGCGTTTCAATATTCAACGCTTACGCTCCCACGCCAATGCGGACCCCACAATAACATCAATATTATTTGATTGTGGCACCCATCCTAAAACATCTTTGCATGCGGTACTATTGGCGGTCAGTGAAGGTGGATCACCGGCGCGCCGCGGCGCATTGGTCACATTAATATGCTGCCCAGACACACGTTTAGCGGCGTCGATCACATCATTAACTGAAAACCCACGGCCATACCCACAATTTAAAATAATTGTCTTACCAGTTTCCTCTTGCGTCCCCAAATAATCAAGGGCCAGCAGATGTGCATGAATTAAATCATCCACATGAATGTAATCACGTACACATGTGCCATCAGGCGTATCATAGTCATTTCCAAAAATGGACATGCTACTACGTTTACCAACCACCACCTCAGCAACGACTTTAATTAAATGTGTTGCATCTGGCGTAGACTGACCTACACGACCTTTAGCATCTGCCCCGGCAACATTAAAATAACGTAAAATGACAGCGTTCAATCCATGGGCCACGGCCATATCACGGATCATTATTTCGCTCATTAATTTCGACGCACCATAGGGATTAATAGGTGCTTTTGGCGCATCTTCAGTAATGGGGGTGATGCCATCTGAAGGTATGCCATAAACAGCAGCAGTGGAAGAAAACACCAACTGTGAAACACCAGCCGCCACCATCGCCTTGATCAAGGTTAAGGTATTGCCCGTGTTATTTGTAAAATACTTACCTGGATTTTCAACGGATTCAGGCACCACGACACTGCCAGCAAAATGAAGCACAGCCTTGATGGGGTGAGTGCTGAAAATCTCCATCAACAGGTCGGTATCACCAATTGACCCTTCATAAAGGGGCGTATCAGATGGCACGGCTGTCTTAACGCCAGTAACAAAATTATCAATAACCACCGGGGTGACACCATGATCACGCAAATGATGCACCGCATGACTACCAATATAGCCAGCGCCACCAGTAACCAATACGGTATCACCTTCTTTAAGATGTGCCAGCATTACTCCACCTATTACCTTTGCCTCAACGGCCGGACTATCCGGTCCAATCTAACCCTGCATTATGTAAGCGGGTTCGAATTCTTTCTTTTAACATGGCGCAAGCCGCATCATCGCGACCTTCGGCACGTGCCACTAAATGTGCACCGGTATTCGATGCACGGATCAACCACCATCCAGTCTCGCACGTGACGCGAATGCCGTCCATATCAGCAATATCTATCATGTCATTATCTGGGGCGGTCTTCACATCATTGACAACCTTATCAACAATGCCAAATTTCACGTCTTCAGGACAATCAATACGCAATTCTGGGGTGGCATAAACATCCGGTAAATTATCAATAAAGCTGGTGATGTTTTCACCGCTGACGACCATTTCACGCAGCACGGCGATGGCGGCGTAAATCGCATCATCAAATCCAAAATACCCATCTTTGATAAAGATATGACCGCTCATCTCACCGGCTAATGGTGCGCCAGTTTCTTTAAGCCGAAGCTTCATATGACTGTGGCCTGTTTTCCATAAAGATGGCGTGCCGCCTAAATTTTTAACAGCATCCAATGCAGCCAAAGATGACTTCACATCAAAAATTACTGCGGCACCCGGATTAGCCCTGATGCTATGACGCGCCAGATATGCCGTCAGCAAATCACCGGGCACTTGCCGCCCTTTAGCATCAATCAAGCCGATGCGGTCACCATCACCATCAAACCCAATCCCGATCACCGCGCTGTGCGTGTCCACCGCTTCACGCAGAAGATCTAATGTTTCTGGGTCAACAGGGTCAGGATGGTGGTTGGGAAATGTGCCATCAACCTCAGGAAATAAGACATGATGTGTGCCAGGCAAACGTGATGTTACGTCTAACACCGTTGGGCCCGCCGCACCATTTCCACAATCCCAAACAATACTCATATCCGCCAATGCCTTGGCCATTTCTGGGGTTTCATTAAACGGCGCTAATAACGCATCAAGGTAAGGCGCGGTGACGTCTTCTTCACGCAGACTGCCGCCAACACCAACAGCAACCCCAGCTGCCATGTTATCGCCAAGCGTTGTAATATCATCACCAAAAAATGGCTTATGCCCGATCACCATTTTAAACCCATTATGGCTTGGTGGGTTATGTGACCCGGTGACCTGAATAGCGCCATCAGTATTTAAATGAATATCGGCAAAATATAGTTTTGGTGTTGGCCCTTCACCGATGTCAGTAACCTGCATCCCACCATCAACCAGGCCTTGACCAAGTGCACGTGCTAATTCGGGTGAACTCAAGCGTCCGTCACGCCCTATCGCCACTGTCCGACCACCTTGCCTGCGCAAGGTTGCCGCAAACCCAAGCCCGATCATATAGGCATCACGTTCGAACAGTGTTTCCCCAACAATCCCTCGAATATCATATGCTCTTAAGATGGTGGGGTGAAAATGATGCGCTATGCCTTGCCCACTCATAGCTCTTGCGCCTTTAACCAATTGGAAAGATCACCACTCAAATCATCACGATCTAACGCAAAGGCAATATTGGCTTGTAAGAATCCTAATTTAGACCCGCAATCATATCTTGTACCGCTGAAGGCTAAGCCAGAAAACGGCGCTTTGCCAATGCGGCGCGCTAGGCTATCAGTCAGCTGAATTTCACCACCTGCTCCACGCTCCATCCGGGCAAGCTCGTCAAATACGCCAGGCTCAATAATGTATCGGCCAACAACCGCCAGCCGTGATGGTGCATCTTCTGGTGCTGGCTTTTCAACCAGCCCCGTTACTTCTGTCAGAACACCGCGTGATGCCCCGGGGGTAATGATCCCGTAAGATGACGTGTTTTCTTGCGGCACTTCCATACATGCCACCATATTACCGCCTTCATTGGCCCATGCATCGGTCATTTCGGCAAGGCATCCTTTTTGACCGTCTTTGGCGTGAATTAAATCATCAGCTAACAGGATCGCCACGGGTTCATCCCCGATCAAATGACGTGCACACCAAACAGCATGTCCCAGCCCCGCTGGTTCTTGCTGGCGCACATAGGCAACGGAACCCGGTATATGCATCATCCCGCGTGCCAATTTTAACGCGTCATGCTTATCACGGCTTTCTAATGTCTGCTCTAATTCGATGGCATGGTCGAAATGATCTTCAATTGCCGTCTTACCGCGGCTGGTCACAAAAATAAATTCTTCGATGCCTGCCTCTACCGCTTCTTCTACCGCATATTGGATTAAAGGCGTATCGACAACAGGCAGCATTTCTTTTGGCATTGACTTGGTCGCTGGCAAAAACCGTGTGCCCAATCCACCAACAGGGAAAATGGCTTTCTTAACTTTGGAAGAGGACGACATCGCAATACCTTTGCATATAATATTCTGACTATATTAAGATGTTTATCAGAGACCAATTATGGTATATCGAAAACATTATTATAGTTAAAGCAATTTTGCGGCATCAACACGTAATTAAGCTTCATGTGTGATCAGGAAAAATAACATGTCTGGACAACGTATACATGATCACCTTTTGGCGTCTGCTGCGGTCAAAGAAAAGGCTGCTGCTGCTTGTGCAGAAATTGCGCATGTGGTTGCGGAACAAATTGCCCACTCGCTTAAAGCTGGCGGTAAACTGATGTTATGCGGTAATGGCGGTTCTGCTGGGGATGCGCAACATATTGCCGCTGAATTTGTTGCAACGCTTGACCATCAACGCCCACGCCCCGGCCTTCGTGCATTGGCGTTAACCACAGATTCGTCATTCATCACCGCATATAGCAATGATTTTGGTTTTGACGGAATTTATGCCCGCCAGGTTGAAACAATGGGTGATAAAGGTGATGTGCTGATCGGTATTTCCACCAGCGGCAATTCCAAAAATGTATGTGCTGCTATCTCCGCCGCTAAAGAAATGGGCATCACGACGGTTGCGTTAACGGGTGAAACTGGCGGCGCCTTACGTGATCTTGCTGACCACATCATCATGGTGCCGGCGCAAGACACGCCGCTTATTCAGGAAACACATATTGCCCTTGGCCACGCCATTACGGCTGATGTGGAAATCCTGCTTGGCTATTAAGTTTTAATTATAAAATCGTTTATACCAATCAACGAACTGGGGCAGCCCATCTTCGATGCTGGTGCTTGGGGTAAAACCGGTTCTGGCGTTGAGCGCAGAAATATTTGCGGCTGTTTTAACCACGTCACCGGCTTGCATAGGCTGGTAATCACGGATCGCCTTCGTGCCAAGACTATCTTCAAGCACGGCAATAAAATGCTCTAATTCCGTTGGGGTATTGTTGCCAATATTATAAATACGCCATGGCGCAAGACTGCTGGCAGGATCAGGGTTTTTCGGGTCCCAATCAGGGTTGCTTTCGGCAGGTTTATCCGTCAGCCCGATAATGCCATCGACGATATCATCGATATAGGTGAAATCACGCTGCATCTTACCGTGGTTAAAAATTGGAATAGGCTCACCTGCCAATATTTTGCGGGTGAAACTAAAATACGCCATATCAGGACGTCCCCACGGGCCATAGACAGTGAAAAACCGCAACCCCGTGGTTGGCAATCCATAAAGATGTGCATAAGAATGCGCCAGCGCTTCATTTGCTTTTTTGGTGGCGGCATAAAGGCTGACAGGGTGGTCAACCGTGTCATCTTCACTAAATGGATACGTGTGGTTTGCCCCATAAACAGAAGATGAAGATGCGTAAATCAAATGGCTAACATCATGATGACGGCATCCTTCCAACACATTCATAAACCCTGCAAGGTTGCTGTCCAAATATGCCATTGGATTGTCGATCGAGTACCGCACGCCAGCTTGCGCCGCAAGGTTGATCACCACATCAGGTTGTGCTGTCTTAAAAATATCCATGGTGGCATCATGGTCTTTAAGGTCAGCCACATGAACGGTAATGCCAGCATCAATAAGCGTTTGATATCGTGCTTCTTTCAACCGCGGGTCATAATAATCATTAAGATTATCAATGCCGCTGACATGATGCCCTGCCGCCGCTAATTTTTGGGCGGTGTGAAAGCCGATAAATCCAGAAATACCAGTGATTAAGAAGCGCTGTGTCATGCCATTTCTATATCGCAAAGGACGCTGAGATTAAAGGCCTTTTCATGCAAAGTGACTTTTTATAATGATTTACGTATTACGTGGAAATTTCAACAAATCTGTCATATAGATAAGCTATAATTAAGCTGTGCGTAATTTTGAAGCGTGGAATGGTAGAATGAACATCACAGTTATCGGATCAGGTTATGTTGGTCTTGTGTCAGGGGCATGTTTTTCCGAATTTGGGTTCAACG
Source organism: Puniceispirillales bacterium (SeqCode) (assembly GCA_965660595.1). GTDB lineage: Bacteria > Pseudomonadota > Alphaproteobacteria > Puniceispirillales > UBA1172 > JAGWAQ01. Next base: position 24,498 of record CBFIAO010000001.1, read on the forward strand.
TAACATGTGTTGATAAAGATGCCGGAAAAATCGACCGTCTTGAAAATGGTGAGATTCCGATATACGAACCTGGGCTTGATGACTTGGTGGCCCGGAATGTTGCCGCCGGACGTCTTACCTTCGCAACAGACCTTGCCGCCCCCGTTGCCGCCGCGGATGCTGTCTTTATTGCTGTCGGCACCCCAACCCGCCGCGGTGATGGTCACGCTGATCTATCTTATGTCTATGCTGCCAGTGAAGAAGTGGCCCAACATCTATCGGGCTACACCGTAATTGTCACCAAGTCCACCGTTCCTGTTGGCACGGGCCGTGAAGTTGAAGCTATCGTCAAAAAGGCCAACCCTAATGCGGCATTTGATGTGGCGTCTAACCCTGAATTTTTGCGTGAAGGTTCTGCCATTAATGACTTTATGCGTCCTGACCGTGTGGTGGTGGGGACAGAAAGCCCCCAAGCGCGTGATGTGATGGGGGCGTTATATCGTCCTCTTAACTTGCGTGAAACGCCTATTTTGTTCACCACTCTTGAAACGTCTGAATTGATTAAATATGCCGCTAACGCGTTTCTTGCGGTAAAAATTTCATACATTAATCAGATGGCTGATTTATGCGAAGCCTTGGGCGCAAATGTTCATGATGTGGCAAAAGGCATGGGACTTGATGGCCGCATTGGCCCAAAATTTTTGCACCCCGGCCCCGGTTATGGCGGCTCATGCTTTCCAAAAGATACGCTTGCGCTGGTGAAAACCGCCGAAGATGCAGGCCATCCCGTGTCTATTGTTGAAGACGTGGTGCGTTATAATGCTGACCGCAAAATCGCCATGGCTGACCGTATTATTGATGCTGCGGGCGGTGATGTCGCGGGTAAGACTATTGCTATTCTTGGCCTTGCGTTCAAACCAGAAACAGATGATATGCGTGACAGCCCTGCCTTGGATATTCTGCCGCGTTTGGTGGCGGCAGGTGCTATCGTCAAGGCGTATGATCCGGCGGCAATACAGCAGGCCAAACCGCTGTTGCCTGATGCGGTGCAGTACCAAGACAATGCACAAGACTGCCTTGCCGGCGCGGATGTTATGGCCGTTATTACAGAATGGAATGAATTCCGCGCCCTTACCCCGCAGGTGATCGGTGACTTGATGGCAGGAAAGGCAATTGTTGATCTGCGCAATATCTTTGACCCAGTTGCAGTTCTTGCTGCTGGTTTTGATTACCGCAATATTGGCCGCGCTGGCATGTAGTCACTGCCTTCAGGCATTGATGCTTGGCTTAATGAAGTTAATTTCAAACAAAAAAAATGCCAGCACTAAGCCAGCAATTTTTTAATTGGAGCGGGTGAAGAGATTCGAACTCTCGACCCTAACCTTGGCAAGGTTATGCTCTACCCCTGAGCTACACCCGCATCCGTGGGGCTTAGTTATATTCATCTGCTCACGGGATGCAAGCATAAAATTGCATGATATGACCAGAAATGCATATCCCTTGCGGTGCTTAGCCTTGATCACTCGTAACGCCGCCGCATCCCTACTGCTTACACCGCGTCTTTCACCGCCGCGATAACGCGATCTTGCGTGGCGTTGTCCAGATATGGATGCATTGGTAACGCTACCACACGGGTGCAACAATCTTCGGTCACGGGCAGACCGCCCGTTGCCACTGGATAATGCACATATGGCGCCTGTTCATGCATGCCCTTCGGGTAATAAATGGCGGTTGGCACACCGTTATCTTTAAGCGCCGCTTGGAACGCTGCACGATCAGTGCCGTATGGTAATTTCACCACATATTGGGCCCAGCTCGACGTGACGCCATCATCCAGTTTTTGCACCTCAACCACGCCATCAAGTGCGTGATGATAATAGGCCGCTGCCGCCTGGCGCAGGTCCAATTCTTCGTCAAAGATTTTTAATTTTTCAATCAACACGGCGGCCTGCATCGAATCAAGTCGTGCGGTCATTCCGATACGGTCATGGCTATACCGTTCACGCCCCATGCCATGGATTCGTGCTGATGTCATAATCTCGGCAAATTCGGCATTCTCGGTAAAGACTGCGCCGCCATCACCATAACACCCCAGCGGCTTGGCCGGGAAGAAACTGGTGGCGGTAATCTGACCCAAATGCCCAACCTTCTTACCATGCCATGATGCACCATAAGACTGCGCGGCATCATCCAATAGCCACATGCCATGCGCATCCGCAAAGGCACGAATTTGGTCATAATCAGCTGGCTGACCAAACAGGCCAACACTGATAATCCCAACACAGTCGAACCCAGCCTTATCAGCGGCGTCTTTGGCAGCAGCAAGGCCGTTTGGATCAAGGTTAAATGTTGCAGGGTCAATATCGGCAAAAATTGGAACAGCCCCTAAACATGGCAACACTTCGGCTGATGCGGCAAAGGTAAAGCTAGGGACGATCACCGCTTGCCGCGGCTTAAGTCCATAGGCCATCAGCGCCAGCATCAATGCATCCGTGCCGCTGGAACAAGAAATCACATGGGTATTTGCGCTAAACCTGGCCAAATCATCTTCTAAAGCGCGAACTTCTGGCCCCATAATATATTGGCCATGGTCCAAAATCTTTGCCAAGGCGGCATCAATTTCAGGACGGATGCGTGCCTGTTGTGCGGCAAGGTCAATGAAGGGAATATTACTTATGTCAGTGGTCATGATGAACTCCGCATTACATCATCCTGCATTTGCGCCATGATGTGTTGCACGTAAAGCGCTTCTTTAATATCGGTTAATGGTGGTGTATCTGCGCAAGCATTATCGATGAAATTACGCATTTCTTCTTTCAGCGGCTCTGATGCATCTAATGGAATGGCGGTACCGTCATCACGGTCAAGGTCGATCTGACCTGCAGCCTTAACAACATTAAATTTGAACACGCGCAATTTTTCATCCCAACCGCGCGTGTCGTCAAACACCATTGCACCGCGATCACCAATAACCGTCAGGTTATGGATCTTAACAGGGTTAAGCCAATTCGCTTGAATGCTGGCGGTGATGCCAGATGGAAAATTCAATTGCGCCGTGACGCTATCTTCAACGCCTTGACTGATATGACTAAAGCCATGACATTGCACACGTGATGGCATTTCTTGTTGTGTTAGTGCGGCCACAAGCGCCAAATCATGTGGGCAAAGATCAAATAACGCAGATTCGCTATCACGAATACGCCCAGGGGCGATACGGCTTGCTCTGATATGCAATATCTTACCGATATCACCATCTTCAACACGCCGCAGTAATTCTTGGAAAGCGGCATGGTGGCGTATCAAGTGACCCACCATCACTTGCTTGTTATTTCGGGTGGCAGCGGCGGCAATTTTTTCACCATCTGCTACCGTTAACGCCAGCGGCTTTTCGATATAAACAGCCTTACCCGCATCAAGTGCCTGTACGGCTAACATGGCATGGGTGGGGGCAGATGTGACAATCGCCACCCCTTTGATGGCATCGTCATGCAACATATCGTCAAAAGACATCACGGCGGCGCCAAATTCGTCACCAAAAGATCGTGCTGCATCTATATTCATATCATGCACCGCATAAAGCGCATCTAACGCGGACAAATTGCGGGCAATATTCTTACCCCAGAGTCCACAGCCCACAAGGGCAATTTGTGGCGGTTGTGCAGCCATATTTATGATGTCCTTCTGTGATGATTCTAATAACGGTGATCATCTAACAAGGGTTGTACGGATCAGCTTATAGGCCGTCAATCGTTACCTTTTGTAACTTTTTGTGACCATAAATTCATCACCATCCAAAGGATCCAACACCAACGTAGTTTTGTACAAAATTATTATTGCGACATCCCGCCACACAACAGATGGGATGTATTTTGCTAGGTTTATTTTAGAAATTTTGAACACCGAATACCACAAACAAAAAAACTAACTTGTTATTTGGGCTATGTCAGATCATCTCGCGTCAACGGAAGTTGATGCATCCTCAACATTTGAAGACAGTTTACCAACATCATCAATCAGCATGATGGCGGAGCTCGACGCGTCGGGGTTTGCATATACATGCCATGAACACCCACCACTGCGCACGGTTGAAGATTCGCAGAAATTGCGTGGTGAAATGCCTGGCGCTCATATCAAAAACCTTTATTTGCGTGATCGTAAGAAAAACAACTACCTTGTCGTTGCTGAAGAAAATAAAGACATTGACCTTAAATCATTGGGTGAGGCTATTGGCGCGGGCCGTTTGTCTTTTGGCAGTGCAGACCGCCTGATGCAGTTTTTAGGTGTTCGCCCGGGCGCGGTATCTCCGTTGACCTTATTCAACGATAAAGATCAACAGGTGCAGTTGGTCATGGATCAGGGCCTTTATGATCATGATGTCATTAATGTACATCCGCTTGTTAATGACAAAACAATCACCATGAATATTGCTGACTTAGACACATTCCTGACGAAAACAGGTCATTTATCTAAAAGGATAATGATCTGATGTTTTTGTTTGGGGGATTCAAAATAAAAAGTATCAATGACTTGTTTGTGGCGGCAAAAAGTCCAATTTCAAATCTAAGTCTAATTGAATTTGTTTATTTTAAAGCAACCGTCTTTGGCAATAACGCCGCAGATAACCCAGAAGTTGTGCAATGACCTTAATAGAACAAATGATAGATTCAGCTGATGACAATGCGTTCATTATGGACGTTACCACGGCCAGTTTTGTGCAAGATGTTGTTGAAGCATCAAAGCAGCAGCCAGTCATTGTTGACTTTTGGGCACCGTGGTGTGGTCCATGCAAATCGCTCATGCCGATCCTCGAACAGGTGGTGACGGATGCTGGTGGTGCGGTAAGATTATGTAAAGTGAATATTGATGAAAACCAGGCGGTCGCGGCACAATTACGGGTGCAATCTGTGCCGACGGTATATGCATTCCTGGATGGTCAGCCGGTTGATGGTTTTACAGGCGCTCAGCAAGAATCAGAAATTCGTGCGTTTGTTGATAAATTAATCGCCGCGGCAGGTGGCGCCAATCTTGGCCTTGGTCAGATACTGGACATGGCTGAAGAAGCCATCGGCCTTAAAAACTATCCTGAAGCAGGCGCTTTGTTCAGCGAAGCCTTGCAGGCACATCCTGAATCAGATGTTGCTATGGCTGGTCTGATTCGTTGCCTTACTGGCACAGGTGAATATGCTGATGCGCGTGCGATGGTTGATGCCATGACCGACGAAATGCAAGCATCAGAAGCCGTGAAAAAAGCTGTTCAGGCGTTGAATGTTGCAGAATATGCATCAGAATCTGCAGGGCAAATTGCAGAATTTGAAGCTGCCCTTGCCGCCAACCCCGAAGACCAAGAGGCAAAGTTTAACCTTGCGGTGGCAACATTTGGAATGGGTAATAATGAAGCTGCCATTTCAATGTTGCTTGAAATGATTAAGACCGACCGTTCATGGAATGATGATGCGGCACGCCTTAAGTTGCTCGAAATTTTTGAAGCACTTGGCCCTGCTGCACCGGAAGTCATGTCTGGCCGTCGCCAATTATCGTCAATCTTATTTGCGTAGTAGAAAGGAGAAGTGTCAATGAAACGGAGTGCCCTTGAACCTGATCTAAATGATCTGCCAAGGACAATACCTATTTTTCCGTTGAACGGAGCACTACTGCTGCCTGGTGGTCGGTTGCCGCTCAATATTTTTGAGCCGCGTTACCTCACCATGATTTCTGACGCCCTAACTTCTTCTCATCGCTTAATCGGCATGATTCAAACTAATGATGTCGACACCCAAGATGGCTTACCGCCAATGATTTATACAACAGGTTGTGTTGGCAAAATCTCTAGTTTTGAAGAAACGCCAGATGGCCGATACTTGATCTCACTCGATGGGGTGGTGCGCTTTAATGTCGAACAAGAAATTGACATGAAGGATGACTACCGCCGCGTGTTAGCCAATTATGACCGTTACAAGCATGACCTTGAAATGAGCAGCCCTGACGTAAACCGTGATCAGCTGCTCTCTGCGCTGAAAAAATATTTTGACCAAAAAGGTTTCACTGCAGATTGGGACGCGATCCGCGCCTGTGATAGTGAAAAGCTGGTCACCACTTTATCGATGATTTGTCCTTTTGGCGTTCAGGATAAACAAGCCCTGCTCGAAGCTGACACTATCTCAACCCGTGCCTTAACCTTGACGGCGTTGTTGGAAATGGCTAATTCCGAGCTAGTATTCGCATCATCGGACCGCCAAGATGTCAGGCACTAATCATTCATTCGCCCAACTTGACCCGGCACTAGTAGACCTATTGGTGTGTCCGGTTACCCGTGGCCCTCTTCACTATGACGCAGCCAGCCATCAATTGGTCAGCCCGCAAGCTGGGCTTGCTTTTCCAATTCGTGATGGTGTCCCGGTCTTGCTCGAAGATCATGCGACAGCAATTGATGCGTGATTTTCCTAACTATATTTTATAATGAACGATACTTACCAAGATAAAACCTGGCCAACAAATATCAGCCTCTCACCTAATAAAGCTATCCTGACGGTGGAATTTGATGACGGTGAAACCTTTGCGCTTGATGCTGAATTATTGCGGGTAGAATCGCCCTCTGCTGAAGTCCAAGGCCATGGTGCTGATCAAAAAACTACACCAGCGGGTAAACGTCATGTCACCATCAGGGCGATAGAACCGGTGGGGCATTATGCGGTGCGTATTGCGTTTAGTGACGGCCATGACACGGGCTTATTTACTTGGAAAACACTTTATGATTATGGCCGTGATAAAGAAAAAATGATGGCAGATTATCTGGCGCGTCTTGCCGCTGATGGGCTTGATCGCGGCTAAAATGTGGTGGGTGTTCTTTAACGCCCGCGCGCAACACGCTCTGCTAATTTCTTCAGTGGTGATGCCCCAAACAACGTCATGCCCATGCCGGTCAATGAAGCGGCAATAGGACCGCCAAAAGAAAACGCAGCATTAAGCCCATCAGTCATGGCGGTCATGGCGGTTGTTTCGGCTAACCGGCTACGGGCATATCCCGCTAATACATGGCGTGACCCAATATCACGGCCTGCCTTATGTGCAGCCGTGATAGTTTGTTCAAGCTGCTTTGCATCACCAACGCCTAAATTATACCCTTGTCCGGCAAGGGGGTGGATACTATGGGCAGCGTCACCAGCCAATACCAATCGTGTGGCAATCGGGGTGACAGCATGATGCAAATTTAACCGCCAGCTCAGCCGTTCACTTTGGACCGACAACGCGCCAAGTCCGGTGCCAAAACTTTCCATTAAAGCAGTATTAAATCCATGGTCATCAGCCGCTAATAAAACCGCTGCATCTTCATCCTTAACCGTCCACACCAATGACATCATGCGGTCTTGGTCAATTGGCATTAACGCTGCAGGCCCGCCTGGTATAAATCGTTGCCATGCCATTTGCTCATGTGGCCGTTCACATTTTACCTGCGCAACAATGGCGGTCTGCCCAGGGCTGCGTGATATCGTTCGTAACTTGGCGGCGTTACGGATGGGGCTGTTGGCACCATCTGCCGCAATGATCAGTCGTGCTGAAAATACCTGACCATCTTCTGTGCTGATGCTTGCCGCTGTATTTCCTAATGATGCATGGGTTGGCATATACCCATTAATGGCGGCGTTATTGGTGACCGTGATATGTGGATGTGCATCCACAAGCGCTGAAAGACTTGCCACCATCTGCGCATTGGCAAAGGTATAGGCCAACGGCGCGTTGGCATTGTCGCTATCCCAATCAATCAAACGATCTGCCACGATGCGGCCTGGTGTTGGCATGGTTTGGCTGTCACTTACCCTGATATGATGAATGGGGGATAAAGGATTGCCAATGGTATTAAAAACCGACCACACGCCTAAGCGTTCAAGGTAATCATATGATGCAGGGTTGATGGTGGTGGTGCGAATATTATCTCCGAAAGATGTCGCCTCACCACGATCAATCAGACGAACATGGCACCCTGCCGTTGCCATGCTCAGGCTTAACAACAACCCGTTTAACCCTGACCCAACAATTATAACCTCATCACATTCAGGAAAGCTATGCCCCGCCGTCATGACAGCTCATCCATAATAGGCGTCAGAAAATCAAAAAGGTTACCGCCAGTGAACAAATGACCCGTGCACCCAGCGGCTTCTCCTGCTTCAACATCGGTGACGCGATCGCCGATCATCAAGCTGGCCTTAAGGTCAATATGGTATTGTTCGGCCAGCGCCAGCAGCATCCCGGGCTTTGGCTTTCGGCACGCACAATCGTGCAGCGCTGGGTTTGGGGATCTTGGGTGATGGGGGCAAAATGCAACCCCGCTAATCACCCCGCCTGCCGCCCCAAGTTGGCGCTTCAATTCTTCATTGAATTTATGCATGGCATTTTCATCATAATACCCAAGTGCAATCCCACCTTGGTTGGTGGCGATATATGCCTTATAGCCGCGGTCATTAACCAGCTTAAGCGCAAGGTCTGCACCAGGGATTATCTTGCAATCTTCCACGCGATGCGGATATCCAATATCAATATTTAAGACCTCATCACGGTCAAAAATTACAGCTTTATGCAGAAGATCAGTCATGCCTGCAAAATAGCGCGGCGTTAGCCTGATGTCTATCCAGATGGGGAAATATCTATCCAGACAAAAGATCATGTTTTTCTTACGGCAATATCATTATATAGTAATCATGGCTCATAAGATGGCCATAAATTGATGACAGTGTACTATTCATGACCGACCGACCACCATCACCTCAAATCGTCTCCACTCAAGTAAAGACGTTCTTAAAGCGCCGCCTAGAAGAAATTTTTGGCTTGCTGCTTATCCTGCTTGGTGGGGTGATGATGGCAATAGTAATCACCTATCACCCGGATGACCCAAGCCGCAACACCGTAAATAATGCGGTTGGTGATATCCATAATATCTTTGGCGCAATTGGTGCTGATATCGCGGCGTTCCAAGTTGGCGGAATAGGCTTGATCGCGGCATATGCGCTTGCATTAATACCGCTTATTTGGGGAATGCGGTTGCTTCGGCATGCACGGCCAACGCGCATACGCATACGCATAGCTCTAATGCCCATCGCCATTCTTTTGATTTCTGCCTCGGCATGCGCATGGCTTGGCGAGGCGTATGGCGGCGGAACGGGATTCATTATATCTGAACTTCTGCTGGGCGCAGATATGTTGAACATCCGTCTGCCAGCACCGGTGCAGATGGTAAAATACAGCCATATCTTGATGGTGATCATCCTTATATTCACGCTGGGTATGTATTTTTATGCCGCTGCGATTGGGCGTAATGAAATGCGGCTCGTACCAATGCTGACGGTGCCACTTCAAAAAACCATCCATTTGATGTTCCGCCCATTAGTGGCGCTTGTGAAAAGCGTCACCACAGCCAACACCAAAAAACCAGCAGTACCAAAGCGTAAAACCCCTCAGCCGCGACGTGAACCAGTGGTTGTTACGAATGAAAGTGCTGCTGATGGCGTGCCAACTAAAACAGCTGCGACGAAAAAGAAATCACGCAACGCCAAACAGCAATCGCTAGACCTAGAAACATCCAGCGGTTATCGCTTGCCGACAACTGACTTTCTTGCACCGGCGAATAAAACACTTTCTGGCCCCGCGGCTGATGTGCTTGATGCAAACTCACGAATGCTCGAAGCAACATTAGGTGAATTTGGTGTCCGCGGTGAAATTGAAAAGGCGCGGTTTGGGCCCGTTGTTACGCGTTACGAACTTAGCCCTGCGCCAGGTACAAAAACCCAGCGCGTTATTGGCCTTGCTGATGACATTGCCCGGTCCATGTCGGCCTTATCTGTTCGTGTTGCCGTGGTGCCGGGCCAGAATGTCATTGGTATTGAACTCCCGAACGCTGATCGCCAAACAGTATTGCTACGTGATGTGTTTGATCATGATACATGGGCCGACCAATCTGCCTCGCTGCCGATGGCGTTAGGCATGGATATTGCAGGGCATCCAGTGGTGGCAGATCTTGCAAAAATGCCTCACCTCTTGGTGGCTGGCACCACAGGTTCAGGTAAATCAGTTGGTATTAATGGGATGATCTTATCCCTTCTTTATACCCATACGCCGGAAACCTGCCGCTTGATTATGATTGACCCAAAAATGCTTGAGCTATCAGTTTATGATGGCATTCCGCATTTGCTTACCCCTGTTGTGACTGACCCATCTAAGGCGGTTACGGCCCTCAAATGGACAGTCCGTGAAATGGAAAACCGTTACCGGAACATGTCCAAACTTGGGGTGCGTAATATCACTGGATATAATCAACGTCTGGCCGAAGCACGCCGCAAAGGTGAAAGCTTAAGCCGCCGTGTCCAAACCGGATTTGACTCCGAAACCGGCAAACCCGTCTATGAAGAACAGGAACTAGACTTAAGCCCATTACCGTTCATTGTAGTGGTGATTGATGAAGTGGCCGACTTGATGTTGGTTGCAGGTAAAGATATTGAAGCCGCTGTTCAGCGCCTTGCCCAGATGGCACGTGCTGCTGGCATTCATGTCGTGATGGCAACACAGCGTCCTTCGGTTGATGTGATCACCGGTACGATTAAGGCCAATTTCCCAACACGTATTTCATTCCAAGTGACCTCTAAAATCGACAGTCGCACGATCCTTGGCGAACAAGGTGCCGAACAACTTCTTGGTCGTGGTGATATGCTTTATATGGAAGGTGGCGGCCGTATCGTTCGTGTCCATGGTCCATTTGTTGATGATGGTGAGGTCGAAGCCGTGGCCAATTTCCTCCGTCAACAAGGTGAACCTGTTTATGATGATAGCGTCACGGTGGAGGTCGATGCGGATAATGGTGGTTCATCAGGCGGTAATGCCCCTGACCTCGATGCAGAGGCTTCACTATATGACCAAGCAGTTGCGGTGGTGGCGCGTGAAGGTAAAGCATCCACGTCGTTCATCCAGCGCCACTTGCGTATCGGCTATAACCGTGCAGCAACCATCATTGAAGAAATGGAAAAAAATGGCGTGATCAGTCCGGCCAACCATGCGGGCAAGCGTGAGGTATTGATAGATGTCGATAGATAGATCAAGTGATAAACCAGACCTTTATGGCATGTCTTCTTGTGCCATCTCCTGCCGAAATGAACGGCCATCTTTATTCGTCATCTTAAAGGCGGTATTAGGTCCACTTCTCTACATCATGGGGGTGGTGTTGATCGCCCAATTAATGGGTCTTCGTCCGGCTAATGCTGATGAAATTGACCAAGCAGAAGCATGGTTTAACAAGATCACAACCTATCAGGCAAAATTCATTCAGGTATCATCCGACGGCAGTCATGCTAAGGGAAAGTTTTATATGAAACGCCCACATCTTAGCCGCTTTGAATATGAAGATGATATCCCGCTGACATTGATCACCACAGAAACGTGGCTGCATGTAGATGAAGCTGATCGCCGTGAAGTCACCAGCTATCCTGTCAGTGAAACACCACTTGCGTTACTCTTGAGTGACCCTGTGCGTCTACGTGATGCTAATATTGCCACCACGAGTGAGGTGAAAGACGGTATCGTTATCATCACCCTTGAACGGCTTAGCGGTGAAGCGGCAGGTAAGCTTGTGTTGGAATTTGCAAAAGACCCGCTGGAATTACGCCGTTGGTTGATCACAGATGCGAACGGCATCACCACATCGGTATTGCTTACTGAACCTCAAAAAGGTGCCGTGCTATCACCGTGGCTATTCATTCCGACCAATTACCCAAGTCAGAACAATACCGAAAATAACACCCAATAAATTACACCCAATAAATTACAACAGCACTTTGATCTTTTTCATCATACCGATCAGGTTCATCGCACGGTCTTTGTCATACCCAAAATTATCGATAAAGAACGTCGCCGTTACGGATTTTTCCTTTAACATGCCGGTGATCGCTTTGAGGTGTTCTGGCGGAATTGGCACGTAGTTTTTACCCTCGGTCAGATGCGGTTTATTCTGATGCATGGCAATTTTAATCTGCTGTGACACCATATAAATAATGTCACCATCCACCAGCGCATTAATATTCAGCTCGTGGTGGTTTTCAATCGTGGCATTGGCATAAGCCTTAACACTGTCCAGCACAGCTTTATCCTCACCAAGCTCAGCCACTTTTTGCCCCAGCTTTTTGAAGGTAACTTTTAAGTCTTTATCGGTGATGTCACGCGGTAAATCAGACCGCACCCAACTATCCGCCACCAGCCGTTGCCAAATACCGTCAAGCAAATCAAGCGGCATCATTCGGTTAACCCCAAAGGCAAGGTGGATCGACCCATTACCAGATGCTAATGCATCATGGAACTGTCCGCGCGGTAGATAAAGCATCGACCCTGGCTTTAATGTAACCTGTTCTTTTAATGGGCCGGACAGGGCCATTCGTTCTTTCAGGTCTTTTTTGAAGACATCGGCATTAATGGGATATGGCTCAACATTCTCATAAATGTTCCAGACTTTTTCGCCGGCACAGTGAAGGGCAAATACTTCATGGTCATCAAAATGTGGGCCAAAGGCTTTGTTATTACCCATGGAAAAATACAAATTGGCCTGACAACCTGCATTGGTCAGACGTTGCAGCTTCAAGGCAAAATCTTGCAACACAGGGTTCAATGTATGGACATCATTCATGACGATTGAACACCCACGCTTGATCAAGCTTTCAATTTTTTCAAGGTTCAAGACAAATCGGTCCACGCCTGATGCGCGCGGCAGCTCATCAAAATACAATGCTGGGTCAACTTTATTAGTGTCATTCATCACCATTAATGACCCGGGGTGCCAATGGCTTTTCATTTCCAGCAAACGTTGAAAATCTTCATAGGTAAATGTCGTATCACCCATGCCATCCATTTGTTCAATATGGATATATTTTTGGCCAAAATGATCGTTAAGAAAGCCATCATTGAAAATTGTGTTTGTCATGGTTATGCCCATTGTCATCAAGGTTGCCGTTGAAATGTTAATTTAACGATTTATCGTGCAGACGTAAATCCACCATCTGTCATTTCATCCTGATAAGATATATGCACCATTTAAAAAAGCAGGTAAAACACCTCATATATTTATGCTCATTAACAGAGGCTCTTCATGAAGATCATCACTTGGAACATCAATTCGGTTCGTCTACGCCTGCCCATCGTGCTTGACCTCTTGGCTGAACAACAGCCTGATATTCTTTGCTTGCAAGAAACCAAATGTCCTGATGAACATTTCCCTCATGAAGCGTTTGATGCTGCTGGCTACCCTTACCGCGCTATCCGGGGTGAAAAAGGGTATAACGGCGTTGCCATTATCGCGAAGATACCGCTTCATCATATCACCCATGAATTATGGGCAGGTAAAGAAGACTGCCGCCATATCGCGGCCACGACCGAAGACGGCCTGACCGTGCATAACTTCTATATTCCTGCAGGGGGTGATGTGCCAGATGTTGATGTTAATGATAAATTTGCCCACAAACTGAACTTCCTTGATGAATTAACCGCATGGGGCCCTGGGCAACGTGATGGTGATGCTGTCTTGGTGGGGGACCTTAATATTGCCCCGCGTGAAGATGATGTTTGGTCACATAAGCAGCTGCTAAAAGTGGTCAGTCATACCCCGATTGAATGTGAAAAACTAAATGCCGTGATGTCGGCAGGTGCATGGCAAGATGTCGTCCGTGATATGATCCCTGATGGAAAACTCTATTCATGGTGGTCCTATCGTGCCCGTGATTGGGATGCGGCAGATAAAGGCCGGCGGCTTGACCATATCTGGATGACATCATCTATGGCCCCCCGCGTGAAAGCCGCAACTGTTCTTCGCCATGCACGTGGCTGGGAAAAACCATCTGATCACGCCCCGGTTGTGGTAGAATGGTCTTAAGGCCAAACCCCTTAACAAATGCGGTTAAGGGGCGTATATGAAGGCATCGCGGCATATGGACCAACATATTGGCCAACATGTTAGCCCGGATGGAGCAATAATAGATGCAGCTTAATTTTGTTAAAATGAATGGAATAGGCAATGACTTCGTTGTCCTTGATGCTCGTGATCAGGTGATAGACCTGACATCGGCTCAGGCGCGCTATATTGCCGACCGTCATTTCGGCATTGGCTGTGACCAAATCCTGATCATCGCACCTTCCGCACATGCAGATATCAAGATGCTGATCTTAAACAGTGATGGCAGCGAAGCTGCGGCCTGCGGTAACGGCAGCCGCTGTGTTGCAGATTTGGTGATGGCAGAACAGAACATCACCGTGCTTTCAATGGATACCCTTGGCGGTATTATTCATGCAGAACGCGTTGGCACAGATATTGCTATTGATATGGGCCCGGCACGCCTTGATTGGGCGGATATTCCATTGGCCACGGCACAAGATACTGCCGCGCTTGATCTTGCCGCTCACCTTGACCCTGACCTTGGTCTTGACGATCTGCCGCCGGCAATCGCTGTTAATATGGGCAACCCTCATGCGGTGCATATTGTTGATGATGCTGACGCGATCGATCTTGCACATATTGGCCCACATTTGGAACATCACCCTATTTTTCCTGACCGCGCGAATATTGAATTTATTTCAACCATCGCCCCAGATGAAATCCGAATGCGTGTATGGGAACGCGGCAGTGGGATCACCATTGCTTGCGGGACAGGGGCGTGTGCGGCTGCTGTTGCGGCGGCACGTGCTGGCATCACATCACGCCGGGTAAACGTCCATCTTGATGGCGGGGTGTTAAACATACATTGGCGTGATGATGGCGGTGTCACCATGACAGGTCCATCATCTTATGTATTTGATGGTGTGATTGATCTTTCAAAGGCGCCATCATGACCATGCCAAAAAATACGGCTGACATTAAAACATTTGGATGTCGGCTTAATATTTGGGAAAGCGAAGTGATCGCACGTCATGCCGAAGATGCTGGCATAAATGATGTGGTGGTGATCAACACATGCGCAGTGACGGCAGAGGCTGAAAAACAAGCCCGACAAGCCATTCGTAAATCACGCCGTGATCACCCAGAAAAGCAAATTATCGTTACCGGATGTGCAGCCCAGATCAATCCTGACCATTGGGCAAAAATGGACGAAGTTGATGCCGTTATTGGCAACCACGAAAAACTTGAACCCACAACCTGGCGCCGTCTTGCTGGCGCTAATGATGACTTGCCTTCTATGGTGGGTGATATCATGACGGTTCAGGACGTCGCGCCGCATTTGCTGGAAGGTTTTGACGGTCACACCAGGGCATTTCTTCAGATTCAACAAGGATGTGATCACCGCTGCACCTTCTGCATTATTCCCTATGGCCGGGGCCAAAGCAGGTCAGTGCCAATCCAAACTATTATTGAACAAGTGGCGCGGCTAGCGGATAACGGTATTGGGGAAGTTGTGCTAACTGGCGTTGATGTAACGTCATGGGGCAGTGACCTTGATGGCACACCAAGCCTTGGCATGTTACTGCGCCGTTTGTTGCGGTCCGTGCCGCAATTACCTCGTTTAAGGATGAGCTCGATCGACCCTGCGGAAATAGATGACGATATGATGGCCGCCATTCAAGAAGATCACCGCTTGATGCCGCATCTTCACCTATCTGCACAACATGGCAGTGACATGATGCTGAAACGCATGAAGCGCCGTCATTTGCGTGATGATTTATTGCGGCGGGTGGATGATATTCGCGCCATTCGTCCTGATGTTGTTTTTGGCGCAGATATGATCGCCGGTTTTCCTACGGAAACAGATGAAGATCATGCTGAAAATTTATCATTGATTAAAGATGCAGGCTTAACATGGCTTCATATCTTCCCCTATTCTCCGCGTGAAGGCACGCCTGCCGCCCTGATGCCGCAACATGATGCCGCCACGATCAAATCTCGTGCGGCTGCATTGCGTGCCGCTGCTGCAGATGCTGAGGCAACTTTTTTGCCAAGTTTGATTGGCAAGGATGATGACGTCTTGATGGAAACAGGCGGCATTGGTCATACGCGCCAATTTGCCAAAGCAAAAATAAAGACACAGATTGCGGTTCAGGCTGGACAGATCTATCCTGTCAAAGTTGTGGCCGTTGCCGATGGATGCGTAGAAGTGGAGCTTCGCTAATGGGTGTTTTTGACTTTCTAAAAGGCAAGAAGAATAAGGATAACCCTGTCGCCCCACCAGCAGAGGTGCCGACAGAGGAAGTGCCAGCAGAGGTGCCAGTAGAGGCCCCAGCAGAGATTCCGGCAGAGATTTCGGCAGAAGTAATAGCAGACGCTGCATCAGATATTGTCCACAATATTGACCACAATATTGACCCTAATATTGAAATACAAGCTTCACCCGAACCAGAAGTAACACCCGAATTAGCGCCCGAATTAGCGCCCGAAACCGCGCCAGAAGCCGCGCCAACAAAATCATGGTTTGGCCGCCTAAAAGATGGCCTTGGTAAATCTGCAAGCAAGATCACCTCAGGCCTTGCCGAAGCAATAGGCAAGCCAAAACTTGATGCCAGTGACCTTGATGATATCGAAGACGCGCTGATCATGGCTGACCTTGGCGTTGCGGCAGCAGGCCGTTTGACCCAAGGGCTAAAAAAGCGTGCCTTCCCTGATGGCGTGACCCAAGACAGCTTGGCCGAAGCATTGGCGGAAGAAGTTGCAGAAATTCTTACCCCTGTTGCACAACCTCTTGAAATTGACCCCAGCCTTAAACCTCACGTGGTGTTGATGGTGGGGGTTAATGGGTCTGGCAAAACCACCACCGCAGGTAAGCTTGCTGAACAATGGCAAAGCCAAGGCAAAAAGGTCATCATGGCGGCGGCGGATACCTTCCGTGCGGCGGCGGTAGAACAGCTCAAAGTTTGGGGTGAACGTACAGGCACGACAGTAATTGCTGGTGAACAAGGCACGGACGCGGCGGCGGTTGCGTATCAGGCTTATGAACAGGCGATTGCCGATGGTGCTGATGTGTTGATCATTGACACCGCAGGCCGCCTGCAAGCCAAAGCAGAATTGATGGAAGAATTGGCTAAAATTTGCCGTGTGGTGGCCAAGAAAGATAGTGCCGCCCCGCATGACCGCGTCATTGTGCTTGATGGCACCGTCGGGCAAAATGCAACATCTCAAGTTTCTGCCTTTAAAGAAACCGCAGACCTAACCGGCATGATCATCACCAAACTTGATGGCTCTGCCCGTGGCGGTATTGTGGTGTCCTTGGCCGAAAGTTTTGCGCTGCCCATCCATGCTGTTGGCGTTGGTGAAGGCAAAGATGATCTTAAATCATTTGATGCATCAGAATTTGGCCGTGCTTTGGCTGGTCTCGGTTCACCTAAATAATCAACCCAACCTCACAACATCATTAAGGATAGGGCACGATTAAGGACGGGGCAGCAAATGATCTGTTCGTCCGGTGACCCAATACCCTAACAACCCGATATATTCATGCAGGGCGATATTGGTGATATTGATGCCCTTCATAAACAGGTTGCTCATATCAATGCCGTTGGTATTGGTGCGGAAATCTGTTGGAAAGGCGATAGGGTCTAACCCAGCCGCACGAAACGACCCCATGGCCCGCGGCATATGCCATGCTGACGTGATCAGCAAAATTTGCCCATCTTCACCTACCCCGCGCTGGCTTAACAAGTCCTTTAAAAATGCAGCATTCTCTGCGGTGTTACGTGATGCCCCTTCAATAACGAAGCGGCTTGGGTCAAGGCCTAACCCATTGATGACCGCGCTGCTAATATCATCTTCGCCATAAGAAGCACCGCGACGTTTAAGCCCGCCAGGGAACGTGACTAACGCTGATGGATATTGCCGCGCCAATATCAATCCAGTGATCAACCTGTCACCACTCCCGCTAATAGGCGGGATCACTTCGCCCCGATAGGTCGATGGTGCGCCTTGCCATCCACCCAACACCACAATGACATCAGGATTAATGGTTGATGCCGCGGGCAGGGGGAAACGTTCTTCAAGACTGCTTACCGCAAGATATGGGATGATCGGCATCATCAAATTTGCGGTCCAGATGATAAACGCCGTCACCATAACATGATGGGTTATACGGGCAGGCCGTTGGCGTTTTCTTTTTGCACGGTTTTTCCATGCTGACGTGATCATTATTGCCGTCAAGAGCAGCAGCAAAATGACAAGCGGGTTCAGGACAAACCCGACAATTTTTGACATGATAAAAAACATAGCCCCGCACCTGACCTTATAACCCTGCTATCATCCACGTGATCATGGCAGTGAACCTTGCGCCCATCAAGACCGTAATACTTGACTTTCCGTGCAATATGGCAGATATAGTCTTCATCAATCGGCATCACAGAAGCCAGACCCTAGCGGGTTCCACCTGTCCTTGAGTTTCAAGCACAGGTGTAAAACAGCTTTTGTGCGCTTGATAATGGAACACGAACGATAACCATAATGATAACCATAAGGCGATACAGACAGTAATGTTTGAAAACCTGAGCGAAAAACTAGGCAATGTCTTTGACAGCATCCGCGGCCGTGGTGCGCTGACCGAAGCTGATGTCGACACCGCCCTTCGTGATGTGCGCTTGGCCTTGCTTGAGGCTGATGTCGCGCTGCCGGTGGTAAAGTCGTTTATCTCACGCGTGCGTGACCATGCGGTTGGCCAAGATGTATTGAAATCGGTTAAGCCGGGCCAAATGGTGGTCAAGATTGTTCATGATGCATTGGTTGAAACGCTTGGCCCCGAATCAGCCCCGCTTAATATCAATCAGCGTCCGCCAGCCGTTATCTTGATGGTGGGTTTGCAGGGTTCTGGTAAAACAACATCCACTGGTAAACTGGCACGCCTTCTCTCCACAAAGCAGAAGAAGTCGGTCATGCTGGCCTCGCTAGACGTCACCCGCCCTGCTGCGCGTGAACAGCTCCGTATTTTGGGTGAAGAAGCTGGCGTTGATGTGTTGCCTGAACGTGATGGCGACACTCCGCAAAGCATCACCAAGCGTGCGCTTGATGCCGCCAAGTTGAAATCTTCTGATATTCTTATTCTCGATACGGCAGGCCGGACCACGGTTGATGAAGGCCTAATGGCTGAAGTCCGTGATGTGGCTGGTATCGCAACACCTGCAGAAACCTTGTTGGTGGCTGATGCTATGACAGGTCAAGATGCGGTCACCACGGCATCTGCGTTCAAAGACGCGGTTGGCATTACGGGCATTATCCTGACACGTGCGGATGGTGATGCACGCGGCGGTGCAGCCCTGTCCATGCGTCAGGTCACGGATTGCCCGATTAAATTCCTTGGTGTTGGTGAAAAACAAGACGCGCTCGAAGAATTTAGCCCTGAACGCATGGCAGGCCGTATCCTTGATATGGGTGATGTTGTTGGGTTGGTGGAAAAAGCTGCTGAGACGATCGAGGCAGAAGAAGCTGAACGCATGGCCAAGCGCATGGCCAAAGGTCAGTTTGATATGAATGACTTCCTCAGCCAGTTACGCCAGCTTAAAAAAATGGGCGGCATGGGCGGTTTGATGGGTATGCTTCCGGGCATCGGCAAACTCAAAGGCCAAATTCAGGCGGCTGGCATTGATGACAATTTCTTTGCCCGTCAAGAAGCCATCATTTTATCAATGAATAAGCGTGAACGTGTTGCGGTTGGGCTCTTGAACGCGTCACGCCGTAAACGTATTGCCCAAGGCTCAGGCACGTCGGTCCAAGACGTCAACAAGCTCGTTAAACAATATCAAGACATGGCCAAGATGATGAAACGCTTGGGCAAAATGGGTGGCGGCAATCCTGCAGCATTAGCATCCATGTTGGGTGGCGGCGGTGATGCTGGACAAATGGGCGGCATGCCTAATGGAATGCCCAATGGAATGCCCAACGGAATGCCAGGCCTTCCTGGTCTTGGCGGCGGAAAAGGTTTCCCCGGTGGTCTACCTGGTATGGGTAAGCCGCGGGGCGGTAAGAAAAAGCGATAATTCAATCGCGAATAAAATTAAATTTGCTCATGCAGATTTACGTCTATGTGTAATGAAAGGGATAACATACCATGGCACTAAAAATCAGACTCGCACGTGGCGGCGCAAAAAAGCGTCCTTACTACCGTATCGTTGTGGCGGAATCATCATCACCACGTGATGGCCGCTTTGTTGAGCGTATTGGCTCATACAACCCAATGGTCCCAAAGGATCATCCAGAACGCCTGACCCTAGACGGTGAACGTGCAACCTACTGGATGTCTAAAGGCGCAAAGCCAACTGAACGTGTTCAGAAAATGATGGCAGGCCTTGGTCTTGTTGATGCACCAGTAATTCGTGAACAGCCAAAGAAATCAGCACCAGGTCAAAAGCGTCAAGAGCGTGAAGCAGAAGCTGCCGAAGCTGCAGCCGCCGCTGCCGAAGCTGCCGCCGAAGCCGCCGCTGCTCCTGCCGAAGAAGCACCAGCCGCAGAAGCACCGGCCGAAGAAGCTCCTGCCGCAGAAGCACCAGCCGAAGAAGCACCGGCCGAAGAAGCACCGGCCGAAGAAGCTCCTGCTGAAGAAGCACCGGCCGAGGAAGCTGCTGCTGAAGAAGCACCTGCTGAAGAAGCTGCTGCTGAAGAAGAAAAGCAGGACGGCTAATTCATGGCATCCTCAGGGGATCATGATCAGATTGTGTTGGGCGCCTTTGCCTCACCTCACGGGGTGCGCGGGCTGATAAAGGTTAAACCCTTCACCGATGATCCCTTGGCCATTGCGGCATATGGACCTGTCCAATTGCCTGATGGCCGTATGGTGGAATTAACGGCACGCGGGGTCAATAAAGGCTTGGTCCTGACCGCGGTTGATGGCGTCAATAGCCGTGAAGATGCTGATGCGCTTCGGGGGAAATCCTTTTCCGTCCCACGGAAAAACCTTCCCCCCACTGATCAGGATGAAGTCTATCAGGCTGACCTGATCGGGTGCGTGGTCCAAGATCCTGATTTAGGGATCATTGGCACGGTGATGGCAGTGTTTGACTTTGGTGCTGGCGAAATGCTTGATGTCAAACGTCAGCAAGGTAAGTCGGTACTCTTGCCGTTTGGTCGGGGGCATGACTTCAATCTGGATGGTGATTGTATTACCCTAAAGGTTGACCCAACATGGCTTGAAGATGATAAGCCGCCAAAGGATGATGTGTCCGAAGGCTAGCGCTAGTCACTCAAGCTAAGCCGCCAAGGTCAGTATAGGGGGCCAAGATGGCACCGACTGAAGATGACATGACCGCAATGATGCCGCACCCGCAATGGGCTGCGCATGTGTTGACACTCTTTCCCGCGATGTTTCCTGGCCCATTGGGTCAATCGCTTGCGGGTAAGGCGCTTGAAAAAGGGTTATGGTCGTTGGATGTCACGGACATTCGCGACTTCGCGGTGGATAAACACCGTACCGTGGATGATACCCCTTTTGGCGGTGGTCCGGGCATGGTGATGCGGCCTGATGTCGTGGCAAATGCCATCACGGCAGGCATGGATGGTCTACCGGCTGATATTCCGCGGATATATTTTTCGCCGCGGGGCCGTGCCATGGATCAATCCTTTGTTCGCCAAATGGCGGCAGCACCTGCGGTGATGATGATCTGCGGACGTTATGAAGGCCTTGATCAACGTGTCATAGATGACGCTAATTTGATTGAGGTTAGTATTGGTGACTTTGTCCTCTCAGGTGGAGAGTTGCCAGCATTAACGTTAATTGATTCGGTGGTTCGCCTTCTACCTGGGGTGATGGGCAATAGTGCCGCCCATGAAAATGATAGTTTTGAAGACGGATTGCTGGAACATCCTTTATATACCCAGCCCCGTCATTGGAATGGGCTTGATGTGCCGGAAATCCTCACTTCAGGGGATCATGGCCGCATTGCAGCATGGCGGAAAGCAGAAGCAGAAGCCATTACAAAGGCCCGCCGCCCTGATTTATGGGCGCAATATATGAAAAAGGGTGACCAAGCTGAATAATCAGCATGATCATCATAAAAGCGGATGTGACGCAAAACCGCCAAAAAAGGCAAAAAGGCGTGACATCCAGACATGACAATGATATAGAGCGTGCACTAAATTCAAAAAATCGACGTTCTATAAAGACGCTTGAAGGAGATAAGGCCATGAATATTCTTGATCAAATTGGCCAGAAGCAAATTGATAAGATTCTGGCAGACCGCCCTATTCCGGAGTTTGGCCCAGGTGACACGCTGCGTGTTGACGTGAAGGTGGTCGAAGGCTCCCGTGAACGTATCCAGGCATTTGAAGGCGTATGCATTGGCCGCAAATCTGCTGGCGTAAACTCTTCTTTCACCGTGCGTAAGATTTCTTATGGTGAAGGTGTGGAACGTATCTTCCCACTATTTTCGCCACGTGTTGCTGGTATTACCGTGATGCGCCATGGCCGTGTGCGCCGCGCTAAACTTTACTACCTTCGTGGCCGTACGGGTAAGGCTGCACGTATCGCGGAAAAGTCACGCGAACGTATCGCTAAGGCAGCTTCCAAAGCAGCTACTGCTTAAAACGTATTCCCCGTCATCGCCAAGGCTTCGGCTGGGCCGCGATGGCGGGTCCAGCCTTTGCTATTTCTGTGCTTGATTTATGCAGAATAACTTGGCGATGATAAAACCTGATAAAAGGTTAATTAAAGGGGATTAATATGTCTGCACCGCGCACGCTATTCGATAAGATCTGGGATGCCCACCTCGTTCATAAGGACGATGATGGCTCTAGCTTGATTTATATCGATCGCCACCTTGTTCATGAAGTAACAAGCCCACAAGCTTTCGAAGGCCTACGTAATGCTGGCCGCAACGTGGCATGCCCTGAACGTACCCTTGCCGTGGCGGACCACAATGTCCCAACATCTGACCGTACCTCTGGCATTGCTGATAAAGAATCACGCATTCAGGTGGAAGCGTTAGAAAAGAACGCTGCTGATTTTGGTGTGCCATATTTCGCCATGGATGATATCCGCCAAGGCATCGTGCATGTGATCGGCCCGGAACAAGGCTTGACCCAGCCAGGCATGACCATTGTTTGTGGTGATTCGCATACCGCGACCCATGGTGCTTTTGGTGCGCTGGCTTTTGGAATTGGCACATCAGAAGTGGAACATGTGCTGGCGACCCAAACGTTGATCCAGCAACCTGCAAAAAATATGCGTATTACGGTTGATGGCACCCCTGGTCCGGGCGTCACTGCAAAAGACATCATTCTTGCGGTGATCGGGGTTATTGGCACTGCTGGCGGTAATGGACACGTCATCGAATATGCTGGTGAAGCTATTCGCGGGCTCAGCATGGAAGGCCGCATGACAGTATGTAATATGTCGATCGAAGCAGGCGCACGTGCCGGCATGATTGCGCCAGATGAAGCAACGTTCGATTATATTAAAGGTAAGCCAATGGCACCAACAGGTGAGGCTTGGGATGCAGCGGTTGCGTGGTGGAAAACCCTGCCATCTGATGAAGGTGCAAGCTATGACAAAGAAGTCGTGCTGAAGGCTGAAGATATCATCCCAACCGTGACATGGGGCACCAGCCCTGAAGACACTGCACCGATTGATGGGCTTGTTCCTGATCCTGCTAAGGTTAGCGATCCTGCACAACAGGCGAAAATCGAACGTGCATTGAATTACATGGGCCTGACCGCAGGGATGAAAATCACGGATATCGAAGTTGATACCGTCTTTATCGGGTCATGCACCAACAGCCGTATTGAAGATTTGCGTGCCGCTGCCGAAGTGGCGCGTGGTCGTAAAGTTAAGGACGGCATGCGTGCCATGATCGTGCCGGGCTCAGGCTTGGTCAAAGAACAGGCAGAAGATGAAGGCCTAGACGCCATTTTCCGTGAAGCTGGTTTTGACTGGCGTGAAGCAGGATGTTCAATGTGCCTTGCCATGAATGCAGACCGCCTTTCAGATGGTGAACGTTGTGCTTCAACGTCTAACCGTAACTTTGAAGGCCGTCAGGGGCGCGGGGGACGTACGCACCTTGTCAGCCCAGAAATGGCAGTTGCGGCAGCGATCACGGGTCGCCTTGCCGATGTGCGTGAACTTTAAGCGGGAGACTAAAGATGCAAAAATTTGATCAGCATAAAGGCATTGCCGCGCCGATGGATATCATCAATATCGATACTGATATGATCATCCCGAAGCAGTTCTTAAAAACCATTAAGCGGACGGGCCTTGGCGCCAATCTCTTTGATGAGATGCGCTTCACCCAGTCTGGTGAAGAAATTGCAGATTTCGTCCTTAATAAAGCACCATACCGTGATGCCAGCGTCATTGTGGCAGGTGATAACTTTGGTTGTGGCTCAAGCCGTGAACATGCACCATGGGCACTTTTGGATTTTGGTATTCGCTGTGTAATCTCCACCAGCTTTGCCGACATTTTCTATAATAACTGCTTCAAGAACGGTATTCTGCCTATTGTGGTTTCTGCGGATGAACGTGATGCCCTGATGGCAGATGCGCAAGATCCTGAAAACCCAGAACTTAGCATTGATCTTGTGGCCCAAGAAATACGTCGTCCAAATGGCGGTGTGGTGTCGTTTGAAATCGATCCATTCCGTAAGCAGTGTTTGCTTGATGGGCTTGATGATATTGGCCTGACCTTGGAAAAGGCAGACAAGATCGAAAACTATGCGGAAGCACGTAAAACTACCCATTCGTGGCTATAATTTTTGAAAGTAATAAATGTAAAGGTGTAATGCTGCAACGTGTCATTTTATGACGTGGGCGGCCTTAAAAAGGTAAGATCATGAACAATAAGAAATTGATGGTTCTCGCTGGTGACGGTATCGGTCCTGAAGTGATGGCCGCGACCATGAAAGTTGCGGACTGGCTTGCTAAACACCGTTCTATCGGGTTCGACGTTCAAGAAGGTCTTGTCGGCGGTGCGGCCTATGATGCCCAAGGCGTGCCTCTTACTGATGAAACACTGGCTGATGCGATGTCAGCAGATGCCACCTTATTTGGTGCAGTTGGCGGCCCTAAATATGATGATTTGCCGTTTGAACTAAAGCCAGAACGCGGCCTATTGGCCCTGCGTAAAGAAATGGACCTTTTTGCTAATTTACGTCCAGCAATGGTCTTTCCATCATTGGTATCATCCTCAACATTGAAGCCTGAAGTGGTGTCAGGCCTCAACATCATGATCGTTCGCGAACTTACGGGCGGTGTATATTTTGCGGAACCTCGTGGCCGTGAAACATTGGAAGATGGCACAATCCGTGCTTTTGACACCAATATGTATACCCCTCCAGAAATTGAACGCATTGGCCGGGTGGCATTTGACCTTGCGCGCAAACGTGAAGGCCGTGTTGTTAGTGCAGAAAAAGCTAACGTCATGCATTCAGGTGTGCTCTGGCGCGAAGTTATGACCGCCCTTCATCACGCTGAAGGTGATGGTGTAAGCATTGAACATATGTATGCAGATAATTGCGCGATGCAGCTGGTGCGTGCACCTAAGCAATTTGACGTGATCGTGACTGACAACCTCTTTGGTGACATTCTTTCTGATACGGCAGCGATGCTAACAGGCTCATTGGGCATGTTGCCTTCTGCATCATTAGGTGCGCCGGACGAAACCACCGGAAAGCGGTTTGCGCTATATGAACCTGTGCATGGTTCTGCACCAGATATTGCAGGTAAAGGTCTTGCCAATCCATTGGCGGAACTCCTCAGCTTCTCCATGATGCTGCGTTACTCCTTTGACCAAGGTGATGATGCCGATCTTATCGAACAAGCCGTAGATAAAGCGCTTGAAGGTGAGCTGCGTACAGGTGATATCATGGCAGACGGTTTTACCCAAACTGGAACAGATGGCATGATTGATCAGGTCATCAATGCGCTTGATCATCTCGCACGATAACTCATAAGAAATATCAACATTAGGATTGTCTAAAGATGGGATATAATATTGCTGTAGTAGGCGCCACAGGTGCTGTTGGCCGCGAAATGTTACAAACATTAGCCGAACGTAATTTCCCGGCTGATAAAGTCTATGCATTGGCCTCTAAAAAATCAGCAGGCCGTGAAATCTCTTATGGTGAAGATAAAGACCTGACGGTTGAAGCGCTGGAAAACTTTGATTTCTCAAAAGTTGATATTGCACTGTTTTCTGCGGGCGGTGCTATCTCAAAAGAATACGGGCCAAAGGCTGGTAGCGCTGGCGCGGTGGTGATCGATAATTCATCTGCCTTCCGTATGGAAGATGATATCCCGCTTATTGTGCCTGAAGTGAACGGTCATGTTGTTGATGCTTTCTTGAAAGATCAAGACCGCCGCAATATCATTGCGAACCCGAACTGTTCTACTGCCCAGATGGTGGTGGCGCTCAAGCCGCTTCATAAAGAATTTGGCATTAAGCGTGTTGTTGTTTCAACCTATCAGGCGGTATCTGGTGCGGGTAAGGGCGGCATGGATGAATTGTTCAACCAAACACGTGGTGTTTATGTGAATCAAGCGGTAACACCAGAAGAATTCACCAAAGAGATTGCATTTAACGCTATCCCGCATATTGACGTATTTCTTGATAATGGCTTCACCAAAGAAGAATGGAAAATGACAGAGGAAACTAAGAAAATCCTCGACCCATCCATTGAAGTCGTTGCCCATTGTGTGCGTATTCCCGTATTCATCGGCCATAGTGAAGCGGTGTTCATTGAATGTGAAAAGCCAATGGATGAAGCTCGTGCGCGTAAAGTGCTTGAAGCTGGTGATGGTGTCGTTGTGGTGGATCACCGTGCCAATGAAGGTTACGTAACGCCAAAAGAATGTGCTGGTGAAGACCCTGTCTATGTATCACGCATTCGGCAGGACCATTCAGTTGAAAGTGGCCTTGTTTTTTGGTGTGTTGCTGACAACTTACGTAAAGGTGCGGCGCTAAACTCTGTTCAAATCGCAGAAGAATTAGTTAAGCGCGGTCTCTAACCACGTCCACCGCTCAAGACATCGCGAACAATACTCAAATCAATATCAATAGCGCCGGTTTGCTGTGCGCTATTGATAATTTGGCGGCTTAACGGCGCTATCTTTTCAAACGCATGACGCCAATCAAGGCCTGAGAGGCGCGTCCCCATCAACATGGCGGCAAATAAGTCCCCCCCGCCAGACATGCCGCCATTATTTGTTTCGTGGCTTACATCTGTTAATGCGTCATAGGTGATCATATCATCACCATCAATCCAACAATCGGTTATTCGGCCCGTTTCATGATTATGCCATCCAGTTACGGCAATGCCGCGCAGCCTTGGATATTTAGCCATCAATGCATGGCCGGCATCATGTATCTCATCCAGGTTTTTCATTTCATGCCCAGCCAAATGTGAAAACTCAAAGGCATTTGGCGTGATGACTGATGCAAACGGCACCAATTTATCAACAATCCCCTTAGCAATATCGTCATCCACATATAATCGGCCATGATCACCAATGGCTGGATCAATAACCACATCGATCTTTTTATCATCATGCACAATTTTGCCTAATATATTGGCGACGCTATCAACTTGCTGGCTTCCGGCCATATATCCAGTCATAATGGCATTAATGCTGTGGTCAAACCCAAGTGTGAAGATATGGGCTAGTAAATTATCAAAGTCTTCAGGTGTGATTGTGCCGCCGGCACGGTAGCCATGTCCTGGATGCGCAACCAGTTGCACCGTATCAACCCGCGCAAGATGATGCCCCAACGCTGCCATGACTGCAGATGCCATTGTGTTGCCCACAGCGCCAAAACTAACGGAAGATTGAATGGAAAGAACAGATTTCAACATGTTTTGAGTATATCAGCCCTTCACAAGCATGGGTAAATATTGATAGAAATAATCGCTGTTGCGACATTTTGGATCGTCTCGTCTCATTGACGTGCGCTCCAGCATAAGCGATAAATAAATATCACCAAAAAGGAATATGCATTATGGCGAAAGAACGTCCTTTATCGCCCCATCTGATGATTTATAAGCCGCAATTGACATCGATCATGTCAATCACGCACCGCATCACGGGTGCGGCACTGGCAACAGGCAGTTTGCTTGTTGTGTGGTGGATTGTAGCATTAGCAACAGGTCCTGAATATTATGCCTATGTCCAAGGCATATTAACCAGTGTGTTTGGCCAATTGGTTTTGTTTGGTTTTACCGTTGCTGTGTTCTACCATCTCTCTAACGGCATACGCCATTTGTTTTGGGATTTTGGGTATAACTTATCCATCGAAGGTGTGCGCCGTACGGGTATGATGGTGTTGGTGTCAACGATTGTGCTAACCGCAGTGACATGGTCACTTGTGTTGTTGGGTTAAGGGGGATCGATCGATGAAAACAACATCTATGCAAACACCACTTGGTAAAGTCCGCGGACTTGGTTCTGCGCGTAAAGGTGTGTCACATTGGTGGCTTCAACGCTTAACGGCGATGGGGCTCATTCCATTAGTGATTTATTTGGTGATTGGATTGGTCACCTCAATCGGTGCAGACCATGCTGCGGCAATCGCATGGTTGGGCGCACCTTTGAATGCTTCTGCCGCATTACTGTTGTTCGGGGTTGGGTTTTACCACGCCAATCTAGGACTTCAGGTGATTATTGAAGACTATGTTTCAAATGAGAATCGTCGCCTCCTTGCGCTGGTGGCGGTAAAACTGGGCATGACGGCATTGGCAACATTGTCCATTTTCAGTGTTCTCTCGATTGCGCTTTCTTAGAGGAAAACTCATGTCTGCTTACGAAATCACAGATCATTATCACGATGTTGTTGTCGTTGGTGCTGGCGGTGCTGGCCTGCGTTCAACATTGGGCATGGCCACAGCAGGGCTGAAAACAGCTTGCTTGACCAAGGTGTTTCCAACACGTAGCCATACGGTGGCTGCCCAAGGTGGTATTGGTGCCGCGCTGAATAATATGGGTGAAGGTGATAACTGGCGTTATCATATGTATGATACCGTCAAAGGTTCTGACTGGCTTGGTGATCAAGACGCTATTGAATATATGTGCCGTAATGCCATCCCATCTGTGATTGAACTCGAACATTATGGGGTGCCATTCTCACGCACCGAAGAAGGCAAGATTTATCAGCGCCCATTTGGTGGTCATACCCTTGATTATGGCCAATCAATGGCGCGCCGTGCTTGTGCTGCCGCAGACCGGACAGGCCATGCGATTTTGCACACGCTGTATCAACAATGCCTTAAGCATCAGGCGGAATTTTTCATTGAATATTTTGCGCTTGATCTGCTGATGGATAATGAAGGTGTTTGCCGTGGTGTGATCGCGCTTTGCCTTGAAGACGGCTCAATCCACCGTTTCCATGGCCAGCGCACGGTGCTTGCCACTGGCGGTTATGGCCGTGTCTACTTTTCATGCACATCCGCACATACCTGCACGGGTGATGGTAACGCCATGGCCCTGCGTGCTGGTCTGCCACTACAAGATATGGAATTTGTTCAATTCCACCCGACTGGTGTTTATGGCGCAGGTGTATTGATTACCGAAGGTGCGCGCGGTGAAGGCGGTTATCTGACCAATTCCGAAGGTGAGCGTTTCATGGAACGTTACGCCCCAACGGCGAAAGACTTGGCATCACGTGATGTGGTCAGCCGGGCCATGACAATGGAAATTAATGAAGGTCGCGGTGTTGGCCCGAATAAAGACCATATCATGCTTCACCTTGAACATATTAATCCAGAGACCTTGGCCGAACGTCTGCCAGGGATCACAGAAACCGCCAAAATTTTCTGCGGTGTTGATGTCACAAAGGAACCAATTCCTGTGCTGCCAACCGTGCATTACAACATGGGCGGTATCCCAACTAATTATCACGGTGAAGTATTGTCCCCGACCAAAGATGACCCGAACCGTGTCGCCCCTGGCCTGATGGCAATTGGTGAAGCGGCTTGTGTATCTGTTCATGGTGCGAACCGTCTGGGCACGAATTCACTTCTTGATATTGTCGTGTTTGGCCGTGCAGCTGCATATCGTGCGGCGGCAACGGTTGAACCTGGTGCAGCACATGCGCCAGTGCCTGAACATGCGACAGAAAAAGCCTTGGCACGTCTTGATAAGATGCGTTACGCAAAGGGCAGCGTCACTGCCAGCGAAATTCGCGGGGCAATGCAGGAAGCCATGCAACGTCATGCAGCTGTGTTCCGGTCCAGCACGTCCTTAACCGAAGGCACAGAAAAGATGGACCAAGTTGCGGCACGCATGTCCGATATTGGCATCACTGACCATTCGATGATCTGGAACACAGACCTCGTCGAAGCGCTTGAACTTGATAACCTTATGTCGCAGGCATTGATCACGATGCGTTCTGCTGAACAACGCCTGGAATCGCGTGGCGCGCATGCTCATGAAGATTTCCCTGATCGTGATGATCAGGAATGGATGAAGCATACCGTGATGTGGCTTAATGGCGACAATGCATCTGAACTTGGCTATCGTCCAGTACATATGAACACATTGACCAACGAAGTGGAACCGGTACCACCGGTTGCGCGTGTCTACTAAGGGATAAAATTATGGCTGAATTTGCACTGCCTCAAAATTCCAAAGTCCAAAAGGGTAAAATCCACCCAAAGCCGGAAGGTGCGGTCAAAACAAAGACCTTTAATATCTACCGTTGGTCGCCTGATGATGACGCCAATCCGCGCGTTGATTCGTACACGATTGATCTTGAACAATGTGGCCCAATGGTGTTGGACGCGTTGATCAAAATCAAAGGTGAAACCGACAGCTCATTGACGTTTCGCCGGTCATGCCGTGAAGGTATCTGTGGCTCATGCTCTATGAATATTGATGGCACAAACACACTGGCCTGTTTGAAATCAATTGATGATGTAAAGGGTGATGTTGATATTTATCCGTTGCCGCATATGCCAGTAATCAAGGACCTTGTGCCTGACCTCAGTCATGCTTATGCCCAGCTGGCTTCTATCGAACCATGGATAAAAACTGAAACCCCCGCGCCAGAAGGTGAAGAACGTCTTCAAAGCCCAGAAGAACGTGAAGAAATTGACGGTCTGTGGGAATGTGTGCTGTGTTTCAGCTGTTCAACATCTTGCCCAAGCTATTGGTGGAATGGTGATAAATATCTTGGCCCGGCCGTATTGCTTCAGGCATATCGCTGGATTGCTGATAGCCGAGATGAACATACAGGTGAACGTCTGGATGCCCTTGAAGACCCGTTCCGTCTTTACCGTTGTCATACCATCATGAATTGTACCCAGACCTGTCCAAAAGGGCTTAATCCGGGCAAAGCAATTGCAGAAATTAAAAAACTTCAGCTTGAACGTCAGTAATAAGGC
This sequence comes from Puniceispirillales bacterium (SeqCode), assembly GCA_965660595.1. Taxonomy (GTDB): domain Bacteria; phylum Pseudomonadota; class Alphaproteobacteria; order Puniceispirillales; family UBA1172; genus JAGWAQ01. Next base: position 55,753 of record CBFIAO010000001.1, read on the forward strand.
GCAAGGAAAAATGATTTGATAAAAAGGGACATCCACCATCAAGGCTGTCCCTTTTTTATTGGCTGCTATGCCGGATAAAGATGACTGATACAATCAATAAACATTACACTGCGCGTATTGCTTCTGGTCAGCTCACTGCGGATGCGCCGCAACATGCTGTTGTCGCTAAGCTAGATGATCTCCTTACACGTTTAAAACAATCCAAAAGAGGTTTTTTGGGCATTGGCCGGACGCCGCCACCAATTGGGCTTTATCTATGGGGCGGGGTTGGTCGCGGCAAATCCATGTTGATGGATATGTTTGCAGATGCAGCGCGCGCAGATGGTATCACCACCGCACGCCTTCATTTTCATGATTTTATGGCCGCAGTGCATGACAAAATTCATGACCCTTCGATTACCCAAAAGAAAGATCCTGCTCGGCATGTTGTATCTGCCATTACTGGCGGGGCGCAGCTTATCTGTTTTGATGAAATGGAAGTCCGCGATATTGCAGATGCGATGATCATCGCACGCGTGATGCAGGTTTTTTTTGATGATGGCGGGGTGTTGGTGGCAACATCAAATCGTCATCCCGATGACTTATATTTGAATGGGCTTCATCGCGAACGCTTTTTGCCATTCATTGACCTGTTGAAAGAAAAGACAGCGCAACATGAAATGGTCAGCCCAACAGATTGGCGACAACGCGTATTATCAGGAATGCCGTCATGGTTTGCACCAGATAATGCTGAAAATAGGCAGCATTTAAATGATGTGTTTACACGCCTGACTAATGATGAACCGCAAGCACCGATCACGGTAACTGTTGCCGGACGCCACATTACAATTGATCACACAGCAGGTAATATTGGCCTCACCAGCTTTGATGATTTATGTGCACGGCCGTTGGCCGCCCGTGATTATATTGCACTTGCTGACCGCTTCACCGGCATGATCATCCATGGCGTGCCGCAATTTACCGAAGAATTAAGGAATGAATCGCGGCGTTTTATGTGGCTGGTTGATGCCTTTTATGATCGTGGCCGTTTTCTTGTCTGTGCGGCGGCGCAGCCATTAGATGATATCTATATTGGCACATCATGGGCGCATGAGTTTCCTCGGACGAGGTCGCGACTGACGGAAATGACAAAAATATAACCGCTCACAAGCTAATTTTGCTTGAGAAAAATAGGCGTTTAGGCTATGAAATCGACGTGGGGAAAGGCCCGAATGGGCGCATTATTAATCAAAATTTTTGGATCGTTGATGCTTCCATGTCCCCCCGGGTCAAGATGTCTCCATGCGCAAAATTGCACTTATGTTGAATTGATCAAAGGAAGACACTATGGCTCGGAATAAAATCGCCCTTATTGGTGCCGGTAATATCGGTGGCACGCTAGCACTTCTTGCTGGCCTTAAAGAAATGGGGGATGTCGTCCTCTTTGATATTATGGAAGGCGTGCCGCAAGGTAAGGCGCTTGATATTGCACAAGCCAGCCCGGTTGAGGGCTTTAATGCAAATGTCACTGGTACAAATGATTACGCTGATCTGGCTGGATCAGACGTGGTGATCGTTACCGCTGGTGTTGCGCGCAAGCCAGGCATGAGCCGTGATGACCTTGTAGGCATCAACACCAAAGTCATGAAGCAGGTTGGTCAAGGTATCAAAGAAAACTGCCCGAACGCTTTTGTGATTTGTATTACAAACCCGCTGGATGCCATGGTTGGTGTTCTTCAGGAAGCATCAGGCCTTCCAAAAGAAAAAGTTGTCGGTATGGCTGGTGTGCTCGATTCTGCGCGTTTCCGTTACTTCCTTGCTGAAGAATTTAAGGTTTCGGTAGAAGACGTGACCGCCTTTGTATTGGGCGGCCATGGTGATACGATGGTGCCACTTGTTCGCTATTCAACTGTTGCGGGTATTCCTGTGCCGGACCTCATCAAGATGGGATGGAGCACAGACGCCAAGATTGAAGAGATTGTTCAGCGAACACGTGATGGCGGTGCTGAAATCGTTGGCCTGCTGAAAACAGGTTCAGCCTTCTATGCACCAGCTTCATCAGCGATCGAAATGGCTGAAGCTTACCTCAAAGATAAAAAGCGGGTATTGCCGTGCGCAGCTTATGTTGATGGCGCATATGGCCTCAATGGTCTTTATGTTGGTGTTCCAGTTGTGCTGGGTGCTGGCGGTGTTGAAAAGATCGTTGAGATTGCCCTCAATGATGATGAGCAGAAAATGTTTGATCATTCCGTTAGCGCGGTAAAGACGCTGCTCGACGTTGTGGCCAGCGTAAGCGAATAATTTTTTTCATTAGGGGATAGATCATGAACATTCATGAACATCAGGCAAAAGCACTTCTCGCAGGCTATGGGGTAACTACCTTAGCCGGCAAACCTGCTTTTACTGTAGATGAGGCGGTTGATGCCGCCAAAGAAATTGGCGGCCCTGTTTGGGTCGTGAAGGCTCAAATTCACGCAGGTGGCCGCGGTAAAGCTGGCGGTGTTAAAGTTGTAAAAAGCATCGATGAAGTTAAAGATGTAGCGACTGAGCTTCTGGGCAAAACATTAGTGACACCACAAACGGGTGCTGAAGGCCGTGTAGTTCGCCGTCTATATATTGAAGATGGCTGTAACATCGCACGTGAACTTTATCTGTCACTGTTGGTCGACCGTGCGGCGAGCCAGGTCACAGTTATTGCATCCACTGAAGGCGGGATGGATATTGAAGAAGTTGCAGCCGAAACACCGGAAAAAATCCTGACGCTGCCGATTGACCCGGCAACAGGTCTTCAAGCGCATCATGCACGTCGTATCGCAGCAGCATTGGAATTGTCTGGTGATACTGCGAAAAAGGCGATGGGTTTTCTAAATGGTCTTTACGCGGCCTTTACCTGTCTTGATGCATCATTGCTTGAGATTAACCCGCTTGTGGTGACGGGTGATGGTGACTTGGTTGCACTTGATGCCAAGATGGGCTTTGATGACAATGCGCTGTATCGTCAAAACGATGTGATGTCGATGCGTGATGAACATGAAGAAGATCCAGCTGAAATTGAAGCCTCAAAATATGACCTCAGCTACATCAAGCTGGATGGTACTATCGGCTGTATGGTTAATGGTGCAGGTCTTGCAATGGCAACACTTGATATCATTAAGCTTGAAGGCGGTGAACCAGCCAACTTCCTTGATGTTGGTGGTGGGGCAACAAAAGAAAAAGTAACACAAGCATTTAAGATCATTCTTTCTGATCCAGGCGTAGAAGGTATTCTGGTGAATATCTTTGGTGGGATTATGCGGTGCGATATTATTGCTGAAGGCGTGGTTGCTGCTGCACGCGAATTGGGCCTTGAAAAGCCATTGGTTGTGCGCTTAGCGGGGACCAATGTCGATGAAGGAAAAACAATCATGAAAGAAAGCGGCTTGCAGATCATTCCGGCGGATACATTGGCCGAAGCTGCAAAGAAAATTGTTGCTGCAGTTAAGGGGGCTTAAGTCATGTCTGTACTGATTAATGCTGATACACGTGTGATTTGTCAGGGCTTTACCGGCGCGCAAGGCACATTTCATTCTGAACAAGCGATTGCTTATGGCACAAAAATGGTTGGTGGCGTAACGCCCGGTAAGGGCGGGATGAAACATCTTGATCTGCCAGTGTTTAATACGGTTGCTGATGCGGTATCTGAAACAGGTGCGGATGCATCTGTTATCTATGTGCCGCCACCATTTGCGGCAGACTCAATCCTTGAAGCTATTACCGCAGAAGTCCCATTGGTGATCTGCATCACCGAAGGTATTCCAGTCATGGATATGGTGCGTGTTAAGCGTGCGCTTCAAGGCTCTGCCACACGCTTGATTGGCCCAAACTGCCCAGGTGTTATTACGCCGGGTGAATGTAAGATCGGGATTATGCCAGGTCATATTCATACGCGCGGCAAGATTGGTATTGTCTCGCGTTCTGGCACATTGACTTATGAAGCTGTTGATCAAACAACTGCTATTGGTCTTGGCCAAACAACATGTATTGGTATTGGTGGTGACCCCGTCAACGGCACCAACTTTATTGATTGTCTTAACATGTTCCTTGACGATGATGAAACCGAAGCCATCCTAATGATTGGTGAAATTGGTGGTTCAGACGAAGAGGAAGCCGCAGCGTTCTACAAGGCGCATGCCAATAAAAAACCTATTGCTGGTTTTATTGCTGGCCGTACAGCGCCACCAGGTCGACGTATGGGTCATGCTGGGGCAATTGTTTCTGGGGGCAGTGGCGGTGCTGATGACAAAATCAACGCAATGGAAGACGCAGGTTTTGTCATGTCATCATCACCATCAGGTCTAGGTGAGGCTGTTCAGGCAGCGATAACAAACTTCTAATTTTTACATGGTCAACCCTTGCGGGTTGACCATTTCCCGATTTATAATTTCTCACCATAAGGTGGCCCAACTGGGCGGGGGAACTTAAAAAATGGATAGTCATCATTCTGAAGACGATTTCCTTTCCGGCGCAAACGCCGTATTTATTGCAGAACTTCAGCAGCGCTGGCGATTAAACCCAGATCAGGTTTCGTCAGAATGGGCCGCATGGTTTGAACGTTTAGACCGTGTCGAAGGTGGTCAGGCAGGCAGTGATGCTCAGCCTGATTGGGCCAAATCACCATCACAAGTAATCGGTGTTGATGCGGCAGAAAAGGCAGGCGCTATTCCTGCTGCAAACTCACAAGATATTCGTGCTGCCACACTTGATTCGATCCGCGCAATCATGTTGATCCGCGCATATCGTATCCGTGGTCACTTGATGGCAAATCTCGACCCGCTGAACTTGGGCGAAAAAGTTCCGCATCCTGAATTAGACCCAGCCACCTATGGTTTCACGGATGCAGATATGGATCGCCCAATCTTCATCAATTTTGTGTTGGGGCTTGAAATTGCCACGTTACGTGAAATTCTCTCTATCGTGCATGATACATATTGCAACACGATTGGTGTTGAATTTATGCATATTCAGGACCCTGATCAAAAAGCATGGATTCAAGAACGTATCGAAGCCATTCGTAACCAAACTGAATTTACAAAACGCGGCAAGATGACGATTTATGAACGTCTTGTTTCAGCTGAAAATTTTGAACAATATCTGCACCGCAAATATGTTGGCACAAAACGCTTTGGTCTTGACGGTGGTGAAGCTGTTATTCCTGCGCTTGAGCAGATCTTAAAGCGCGGCTCCCAACTTGGCATGAAAGAATGCGTGGTGGCGATGTCGCATCGCGGGCGTCTTAACGTCCTCCATAACGTATTGGCAAAACCATTTCGTGCGATCATTTCTGAATTTCTTGGCAACCCTGCCAATCCAGAAGAGGCAGGTGGTTCAGGTGATGTAAAATATCATATGGGGAACTCTGCAGACCGTGAATTTGATGGTCAAGAAGTTCACCTCACACTGAACGCTAATCCGTCACATCTTGAGGTTGTTAATCCTGTGGCGATTGGCCGTACACGTGCGAAACAGTTTCAGCGAAATGATGAAGATCGCACCTCAGTGATGAGCTTAGCCATCCACGGTGATGCTGCGTTTGCTGGACAAGGCATTGTTGCGGAAACATTCGCATTCTCTGCGTTACGTGGTTATCGCACGGGCGGCACCATTCATATGATCGTGAATAACCAGATTGGTTTTACAACAGACCCTGCTTATTCACGTTCATCACCATATCCGACCGATGTCGCAAAAATGGTAATGGCGCCGATCTTCCATGTGAATTGTGATGATGTTGAAGCCGTCATCCATGTCTGCCGTATCGCAACAGAATTCCGTCAACAATTTAAGACTGATGTTATTCTTGACCTGATTTGCTACCGCAGATTTGGCCATAACGAGGGTGATGAGCCATCATTCACGCAGCCGGTGATGTATTCCACTATCAAATCACATCAAACTGTTCGCAAGATTTATGCTGAAAAGTTGATTAGTGAAGGCACCATGACCGACGCTGAAGCCAATGAAATCGTGGCGGCAAATCTTGCTTATCTTGATGAAGAGTTTGAAGCAGGCACCAGCTATAAGCCTAATAAAGCCGACTGGCTTGAGGGTAAATGGTCTAACCTTAGGGCTGCTCATGGTGAAGATCGCCGCGGTGAAACCTCCATCACCAAAGAACAAGTCGCGCTGGTGGCTAACGCCATGACAACGGTACCTGATGGCATCAATATCCATTCTAAATTGCAACGTGTTATTGATACACGCAAAAAAGCACTTGAGACTGGTGAAAATATTGACTGGGCGACGGCTGAACAGCTTGCCTTTGGCACGCTCCTCTTGGAAGGTCATCCTGTAAGATTGTCTGGCCAAGATTCATGCCGGGGCACCTTTTCTCAACGTCATGCAGTGTTTGTTGACCAACATAACGGCAACCGCCATGTCGCCCTTAATGCGATGACTAAAGATCAGGCGATGTTTGAAGTAATAGACTCGCCACTTTCAGAAGCCTCAGTACTTGGTTTTGAATATGGCTATTCACAAGCTGAACCAAATGCATTGGTGATGTGGGAAGCTCAATTTGGTGATTTTGCAAACGGCGCGCAAGTGATTGTCGATCAGTTCATTTCATCTGGTGAAGCTAAATGGCTGCGCATGTCAGGCTTAGTGCTGCTGCTGCCGCATGGTCATGAAGGCCAAGGCCCTGAACATTCATCAGCACGCCTTGAACGTTACCTGCAGCTCTGTGCCGAAGATAATATGCAAGTTGTTAATTGCTCAACTCCTGCCAATTACTTCCATGTGTTGCGTCGTCAGCAAAAGCGTGATTTCCGTAAACCCTTGATTGTCATGACGCCAAAATCATTACTGCGTCATAAGCGATGCGTGTCGTCTATTGACGACATGCTTGATGGACAGACATTTCACCGTGTTATTGAAGAACATGATCGTAAAATTGCCAAAAAGGCAGCGCGCATCGTGATCTGTTCAGGCAAAGTATATTTTGACTTGCTAGAAGAACGCGAAAAGCGCGGGATTGAAAATATTTCCATCATTCGATTGGAACAAATCTATCCATTCCCACATCGCACCTTAAAGCGCGTCTTAGAAGAGCGCCCTGATGCTGAAGTGGTTTGGTGTCAAGAAGAGCCTAAAAATATGGGCAGTTGGTTCTTTGTAGACCGCCGCATCGAAGCTGTGATGGAAGATGTCGGGGGTGCATATCGTCGACCGCGCTATATAGGCCGTCAAGAGGCAGCGTCACCTGCAACAGGCAGCATGTCACGGCATATTCAAGAGCAAAATACATTGGTTGCGGAAGCATTGGACCTTAAAGGGTCAATGGACCGTGCCGCTGAATAATCCAAAAACACTTCTGGGTTATCATTAATTAAAATTAGAATCGCAAACGGGACAACACTATGTCGATTGATATCAAAGTACCACCACTGGGCGAATCAGTTACTGAAGCAATTATTGCACGCTGGATAAAAGCACCGGGTGAAGCCGTTGCCGCAGACGAACCAGTGGCAGAGCTTGAAACAGATAAAGTAACCTTGGAAGTTCCATCACCAGTTGCAGGCGTATTAGTAAGCCATGCAGCTGCGGTGGGTGATACGGTTGGTGTTGATGCCCTGATCGCGATCGTTGATGAAAATGGTGAAGCTGCTCCAGCTGGAAAAAAGCCAGCGGCACCTGCGGCTGAAGACAAACCTGCGGCCCCGGCTCAAGCAGCACCTACGCCAGTGGTCCCTACTCCGGCGGCACCTACGCCAGCTGCCACGGCACCAGTTGTCAATATGGACCACCCGCTGTCACCGGCGGTAAAACGACTTGTTGATGAAAACAACCTTGACCCCCGCCGCATTACTGGCACGGGTAAAGATGGACGCCTCACCAAAGGTGATGTCTTAGCCGCCATTGAAAATGGTTCGGCTAAAGCCGTTGCACCAGCTGCCGCGCCATCATCAACGCCTGCACCTGTCATGCCGCGCAATGATGACCCGCGCGAAGAACGCGTCCCGATGACACGTCTCCGTAAAGTGATCGCGCAACGTCTTAAAGATGCACAAAATACAGCGGCAATGCTGACAACATTTAACGAAGTTGATATGTCAAATGTCATGGCGCTGCGTTCAGAATATCGCGATGTTTTTGAAAAAACTTACGGTGTTCGCCTTGGCTTCATGTCATTTTTTGTTCATGCAGCAATCGAAGCGTTGAAGGAATTTCCAGCAGTAAATGCTGAAATTCATGGCGAAGACATTATCTACAAGAATTTCTATAATGTCGGTGTTGCGGTTGGCACGCCGCAAGGGCTTGTTGTTCCTGTGCTCAAAGATGCCGATCAAATGAGCTTTGCCGAAACTGAAGCCAGCATCAATGCGTTTGGTCAAAAGGCACGTGATGGTCAGTTAACTATGGATGATATGTCTGGCGGTACCTTCACCATATCAAATGGTGGTGTGTACGGTTCCATGATGTCGACACCAATTCTGAACAAACCACAAAGTGGTATTTTAGGGATGCACAACATCCAAAAACGGGCTGTTGTTGTAACGGGCAAAAATGGTGACAGCATTGAAATTCGCCCCATGATGTATCTGGCATTATCTTATGATCACCGGATTATCGATGGTCGTGAAGCGGTATCTTTCCTTGTTCGCATTAAAGACAAGATCGAAGATCCGCGCCGCATGCTTCTTGGTCTTTAATTTCTTCAAAGGTATAAATTTATGTCAAGTGAACAACATGCGGACTTAATCATCATTGGTGCTGGACCTGGTGGGTATGTGGCGGCTATCCGTGCGGCCCAACTTGGGATGAAGGTCACGGTTATTGAAAAACGGTCAACGCTAGGTGGCACGTGCCTGAATGTAGGTTGTATTCCGTCAAAAGCACTGTTGAACGCATCTGAAAAATACCTTGAAGCCAGTTCAGGTCACTTGGCAGACCTTGGCATCACACATGGTAAAGCTAAACTAGACCTTGGCCGCATGATGGCGTCAAAGGATGATGTGGTTAAAGGCCTAACTGGCGGTATTGATCTTTTGTTCCGGAAGAACAAAATCACGCGTGTTACCGGCACGGCAACAATTATTGCTGCAGGCAAGGTCGCCGTATCCGGTGATGACGGCACGCATGAACTTACAGCAGATAAAATTCTAATTGCCACAGGTTCTGAACCGGTCAGCCTACCAGGTGTTGAGATTGATGAAGAAAAGATCGTTTCTTCTACGGGTGCACTTGCGCTTAATGCAGTGCCAAAAAAATTGATTCTAATTGGCGCTGGCTATATCGGACTTGAAATGGGCACCGTGTGGCAACGTTTAGGTGCAGAAGTTGAAGTGGTCGAATACCTGCCGCGTATCCTGCCCGGCATGGATAGTGAAGTTGCTTCAAAGTTCAAAACCATATTGGAAAAACAAGGCTTGAACTTCCGCCTTGGTACCGCTGTTAAATCAGCTAAAACTAATAAATCAGGTGTTGTTGTTGACATCGCAACTGATGGTGGGGAAGTTGAAAAACTTACTGCCGATATTGTGTTGGTTGCAGTTGGCCGTCGTCCTAACACGGATAACCTTGGTCTTGATGACGTTGGCGTTACGCGGGATGAACGTGGCCGTGTCTTGGTGGACGAAGATTTTGAAACGAATATTCCAGGCATATTTGCGATTGGTGATGTGATCCCGGGCCCAATGCTTGCCCATAAAGCCGAAGAAGATGGTGTTGCCGCGGTGGAGACCATGGCAGGCCTTGTTGGTCATGTGGATTATGACCATGTGCCGGGCATTGTGTATACCGCACCTGAAATCGCAACATTAGGTAAAACCGAAGATCAGCTTAAAGATGATGGTATTGCCTATAACAAAGGTGTCTTTCCCTTCATGGCAAATAGCCGTGCACGTGCCATTGGTCATACCGAAGGTTTTGTAAAAATTCTTGCAGATGCCAACACAGACCGTGTCTTGGGTGTCCATATTATTGGACATGAAGCTGGCACATTAATTCACGAATGTGCAACTGCAATGGCATTTGGTGCTTCAAGCGAAGATATTGCCCGCACATGCCATGGTCACCCCACCATGAATGAAGCAGTAAAAGAAGCCGCGCTTGCTGTAGATGGTCGTGCCATCCATATTTAAGCACAGCAATGATAATAATATATTAAATAGGCCAGCGCTTTAGCTGGCCTTCATTTTTGAAAATACCGTGATCAAGACAACACCGCCAACAATCAAGGCAATGCCCATGATTGCGGGCAGGTCAGGACGTTCATTAAACCTGATGGCAGATACAATCGTGATGAACACAATACCTAAGGCAGACCAGAACGCATAAGTCACCGCAACAGGCAGGTGGCGCATAGCCAGAATCATAAAGTAGAATGATAAACCATATCCAACGACAATAAATATCGTGGGTATTAATACGGTAAATTCTTTGGATGCTTTAAGTGAGGTTGTGCCAATAATCTCACCAACAATAGCTAAGGTAAGCCACAACCATGCAATTGGAGGAAAGTTCATATCATACCTATCTTAGCATTAACGTCTGTTTATATTTATATCCATCAAATGGCTCATCTGTCCAGTAAGGCTTACTTTTGTGGTTTTGATCCTGCCCGTGGATGAGTGTTGTGATGCACATCAATCAACTGGGCAGTATCAACATTAGTATAACGTTGGGTGGTGCTCATGCTTGCATGACCTAATAATGTTTGAATAGCGCGCATATCGCCGCCACCAGCTAATAAATGCGTGGCAAAAGCATGACGTAATGCATGTGGGGTGGTGCTTTCATCAAGCCCAAGTTGTAGGCGAAGTTTTTCCACCAATCGCTGCACAGCCCTTGCGTTTAATGCACCGCCGCGGCTTGAGAAAAACAATGGACCATCATCACCATCATCAAATGGGGAATGGGCAAGCCAATCGTCAATCGCCATGCGAACGGGGTCAATAATTGGAACATCACGTGACTTGCCGCCCTTACCTTTAACCCGCAACCATGGACCATCCGGTGCATCACCGCGTGTTAAAGCCAAGGCTTCCGAAATGCGAAGCCCACATCCATAAAGCAACATTAACACTGCTACATCTCGTTTTTTGGCCCAGTCAGGTTGATCCAATGATGCAATCGCGGCCAACAAATCTTGCGCATCAGTTTCCGCTACCGCTTTAGGTAGGGGTGCGCGGGCTTTTGGCGATTTCATAAAGCTAATTTCAACGGCTGGGTAAAGCCCAGAGGTAATGCCATATCGGTAAAAACTTCGAATCGACGCAACTCTGCGCGCAATGGTGGTGCGTGCTAATCCTGCATCTGTCATGGCAGCCAAGAACGCGCGAAATTCATGCTTGGTGACAGCATCGTAATTTACATTATGTTTTTGAAGAAATCCGAACCATAGATCAATGTCACGGCCATAAGCATCAAGTGTGGTGTCGGGAAATCGCTTCTGATAGGTCAGCCAATCCATCCAAACCTGACGCGGGGTATCATGTGCCGGCTGTGCCATGTTCTATGTCTCGTCTTGGCGGGCTACCAATGCAACCGCAACCATTGCGGCAATAAACTGCAGAAAATCAGTGCCATGGCCTTCGGTAAAACTGTCTTCATGGTGCCCTGCCATGGCCAGCACAATATCATGGTCTTGTTCAGGTAAGATCGCGGGCAAAAAAGCAAAAGCAACAGACTTAGGAGGTGCTTCTAGGATATTGCGAAACACTTCAGCCTTAAGTCCTGTTGGCTTGCCGAGCGCAAATTCACTGCCGCCAGTTAGTGTGGATAAATATCCTTTATCCATGCTAACAACATTGGCGTGTTTGCCCAATTTCAAATGATCGCCAACCACTAATGTAGCCGCTGCTAAATCTAAAATATCAGGCATCATATCGCGGATCAGCACTGCTAGCTCATCACTGTTCTGGGCCGCAACAATCAGTAAGGCAAGGTGATGGATATGTTGTTGGACTTCATGGTTTGCGGTGGTGATATCCAATAATACCTGCCGCATCATGGTGCTGCGCTTTAAGGCTGCTTGCGCACGTTTCGTGACAGCTTGGCCCAAGCTAACAACACCGCCTGGCGTATCTTTAAACAGCCAATCAGGATCGCCATGTTCGATCAAAAAATCAGGATTGTCGGCGAGGAATTTAAGCACATCCTCGCCAGTAATTTGTTGTGGTGACGTTTTCTTCATCGCCTTAATAAGGGTTACAGGATGGACTGGCCTGTGTTCTTCCAATCTTTAAGGAAGGCATCAAGACCTGCATCTGTCATTGGGTGCTTATACATGGCGTGAATAATTGATGGTGGCACGGTGGCAACGTCACCACCTACAAGGGCTGCATCAACAACATGTTGCACTGACCGCACAGAGGCAACCAATACTTCGGTGGCAAAATCATAATTCGCGTAAATTGATGCAATATCTTCAATCAGCCCCATGCCATCACGGCCCAGGTCATCCAGACGGCCAATGAATGGTGAAATAAAACGTGCACCAGCTTTAGCAGCCAGTAGTGCCTGTGCAGGTGAGAAGCATAAGGTCACATTAACCATCACGCCGTCATCAGAAAGTGTTTTACAAGTCTGAAGGCCAGCAGGTGTCAACGGCACCTTTACCGCAACATTGTCGGCGATTGCTGCCAATTTACGGCCTTCAGCCAACATGGTTTCAGGATCAGTCGCGGCAACTTCTGCGCTTACAGGTCCAGAGATCATCGCGCAAATTTCCCCAATAACCTGAGAAATATCACGTCCCGATTTGGCGATTAGTGAAGGGTTGGTGGTCACACCATCGATAAGGCCTGTTGGGGCTAATGCGGCAATGTCATCAAGATTGGCGGTATCAAGGAAAAGTTTCATGGTAAAGCCTGAAGGTTTATTGTGGATCAACAGTGTCATGGCAGGGTAATATGCCCACCAGACGTAATCACTATACGCGATCATCCCGTCTTATACCAGTAAAGAGGGGCACCAAATGGTGCTGATGAAGTTAAGTTTTGAGCCAGCATACACAACATGATGATTTTCTTGATAAGGGCGGCGTTACTGTAAAAGTTCGGCTGGCGACCCCGCTACCTTTTGCAGGGGGCTGTTTGGACTATTTGGCCCCTTCAGCCTTATCAACAGGTCAAATGGTTATTGTCCCATTGGGCAAAAGACAAATAGCTGGCGTCGTGCTTGGCCCGGGTGACCAAGAGGTGGCACGAAAAAAACTAAAACCCTTGATCGCTATATCTGATTTACCGCCATTAACACCAGATTTACTGACGTTATTAAGCCAAGTTGCAAGCTGGACACTTGCCGCCGAAGGTGCGGTTTTAAAAATGGCGATACCTGTTGCGGATGCCTTATTACCGCAAATCAACCAAATGGGTTGGCTCGTTGCTCCACCTGATGCCCCTAGTAATAATATTGCGCCTGATCAAAAGGCAAAAATTACCCCAAAACGTGCGCAAGTGATGGCGGCGCTCGAAGACATGCCGCCTTTAACAACATCAGAAGCTGCCCTTCATGCAGGGGTCAGCACGTCTACCATCACCGCCATGGGTAAGGCTGGCTTGCTGGATGCCGTGGAAATGGCCGCCCCATTATTGCCGCGCGTCTCACCCGCTCATCAAACCACAACCCCGATTGCGTTAAACGATGAACAAACCGCCGCCGCTGACAGATTGAAAGACAGCCTTGCCACCAATGCCTTTGCGCCCTTTGTCTTGGATGGTGTGACCGGTTCCGGCAAAACTGAAGTTTATCTTGATGCAGCAGCAGCAGCATTAGCCTTAGGCAAGCAGGTGATGATTCTCTTGCCTGAAATTGCGTTATCACCAATGTTGCAGACTCGTTTTACTCAGCGGTTTGGCACGCCGCCTATTGTTTGGCATTCAGCGTTAACCCCCCGTCAACGTGCTAATGCCTATCGGTCAATCATAGATGGTGGGCCGCGTGTGGTGATCGGTGCCCGCTCTGCATTGTTTTTGCCCTATCCTGATTTGGGCATGATCATTGTCGATGAAGAACATGATCACAGCTATAAACAAGAAGATCATGTTGCCTATCATGCGCGTGACATGGCGGTGTTGCGCGCGCGGGGCGAATCCGTGCCGATTGTGCTGGCCTCTGCAACACCATCATTGGAAACAGAATATAATATTGACCATGGGAAATATGAACGCTTGCGCCTGACGTCACGTATTGGTGATGCCGTGATGCCAAAGATTGAACTGGTTGATTTGCGGCGTCATCCGCCAGAACGTCAACGCTGGATAGCCCCGCCCCTGGTCGCAGCCATGAAAGATGTCTTGGCGGAAGGTCATCAAAGCCTGTTATTCCTAAACAGGCGTGGATATGCCCCTATGACGTTGTGCCGAACATGTGGGGATCGAATCACCTGTCCGCATTGCGCAGCGTGGTTGGTGACGCATAAGCGTCATTTTGGGATGCGCTGTCATCATTGCGGCTTTTCGGCAAAATTTCCTGATAAATGCCCATCTTGTGAAGATGAGGGCAGTTTAGTGCCTTGCGGCCCAGGTGTTGAACGTCTTGCAGATGAAGCCGCCCATCATTTTCCTGAAGCGCGGCTTGGTGTGCTGTCATCTGACCTGATGTCCACCCCGCAAAGTCTTAAAGCCTTCACCGAAGATGTGGCGGCCGGTAACATAGACATTATTGTAGGCACGCAGATGATCGCGAAAGGTCATCATTTTCCGCATTTAAAGCTTGTTGGTGTTGTTGATGCTGACCTTGGCCTTGCTGGCGGTGACCTGCGCGCGGCTGAAACAACCTGGCAGTTAATGGTGCAGGTGGCTGGCCGTGCGGGCCGTACCGGTGAGGAAGGTCGCGCGTTATTGCAAACAGTTGCTCCTGAAACCGCGGTTTTTGATGCCTTGGTCAGCGGTGACCGAGCCGCGTTTCTTAACGCAGAAAAATCAGCACGGCAATTAGCGGAAATGCCGCCTTATGGCCGATTAGCGGCACTTATTCTATCATCTGAGAATCCTAATATTTTATCCGAATCAGCACACAAACTTGGCGCAAGTCGTCCAAATTTTGGGGGTGTTAGTATTTTAGGCCCTGCCGAGGCCCCTATTGCACTGCTACGTGGTCGTCATCGCCTGCGGTTTTTAGTAAAAACGCCACGTGACGTTGATATACAGAAAATTATTAATGACTGGCTTGAAGCTGTTGATTTTCCGTCATCCCTCCGCCTGCAGGTGGATATTGACCCCTACAGCTTCTTTTAAGTGCTGAAAAATCACATTTAAAATGAATGATAAGTGGGGGCAATTTGCCACGCTTGGTCAAATTGTGTTTCTCAAGGCTTGCCTTGGCCTCAGGACTATGTTAGCAAGCGCATTAATATGTGAAAAAGGTGCGTTGTGCACTGTCTGGAACATAAGAGTTCACGCCCAAGGTTTACACCGAAAAGGCTTTCTAAGGAGGTTTTCCCGTGTCTTCAAGTTTGGCCGGATTTACAGGCCGTTATGCTAAAGCCCTTTACGAGCTCGCTGAACAAGCTGGTCGGGTCGATGCTGTTGCTGAAGATTTGAAGAAAATTAACGAAATGATCAGCGAATCTGCTGATTTGGAACGTCTTATTTCTTCCCCAGCTATCAGCCGTGATGATCAAAGCAAAGCTATTCTAGCTATTCTTAATAAAGCTGGCGCCGATGATCTTGTTGCTAAGTTTACTGGTGTTATTGCTTCTAACGGGCGCCTTTTTGCGCTGCCCCAAATTATTGACCGTTTCCTCAGTGATCTTTCCGCACGCCGTGGTGAGGTTTCTGCTGAAGTTGTTTCTGCCGTCGAACTGGACAGTAAAATGCAGGCCGAAGTACAAAAGGCCGTTTCCAGTGTAGCCGGAAGTGACAAAATTTCTCTTTCAATGCGTGTTGATGAGTCCCTTATCGGGGGTCTTGTTGTGCGTATTGGATCACGTATGATTGATACCTCAATCAAAACCAAGTTGAACAGGCTTGAAATGACCATGAAGGGTGTTGGGTAATGGATATTCGCGCCGCTGAGATTTCAGCAATCCTGAAAGAACAAATCGCCAATTTTGGTAACGAGGCAGAAGTTGCCGAAGTAGGGCGTGTGCTCTCCGTCGGTGACGGTATTGCCCGCGTCCATGGCCTCGACGAAGTCCGTGCCGGTGAAATGGTGGAATTCGACGGTGGTATTAAGGGCATGGCTCTTAACCTCGAAAGCGACAATGTCGGTATCGTTATTTTTGGCGATGACCGCTCAATTAAAGAAGGTCACATTGTTCGCCGTACTGGCGCCATTGTGGACGTACCAACCGGTAAGGGTCTCCTTGGCCGCGTTGTTGACGGTCTTGGTAACCCGATTGATGGCAAAGGCCCAATCGAAGATGCTGACCGCCGCCGTGTGGAAGTTAAAGCGCCAGGCATTATGCCGCGTAAGTCTGTGCATGAACCAATGCAAACAGGCCTTAAGGCGATTGACAGCTTGATCCCGATTGGTCGTGGCCAGCGTGAATTGATCATTGGTGACCGTCAGACTGGTAAAACAGCCATTGCAATTGATACGTTCCTCAACCAGAAAAGCGTAAACGACGCTGCTGGTAAGGATGACAGCAAGAAACTGTTCTGTATCTATGTTGCGGTTGGTCAAAAGCGTTCAACAGTTGCACAGATTGTTCGTACCCTCGAAGAAAATGGCGCAATGGAATATTCCATCGTTGTTGCGGCTACCGCTTCAGACCCTGCTCCATTGCAGTTCTTGGCGCCATACACCGCTTGTGCGATGGGTGAATACTTCCGTGACAACGGCATGCATGCTGTGATCGTTTATGATGATCTGTCAAAGCAGGCTGTTGCTTACCGTCAGATGTCACTCTTGCTTCGTCGTCCTCCGGGCCGTGAAGCGTATCCTGGTGACGTGTTCTACTTGCACTCACGTTTGCTTGAACGTGCCGCGAAGTTGAATGACGATAACGGTGCTGGTTCATTGACCGCGCTTCCTGTGATTGAAACACAGGGTGGTGACGTGTCTGCCTTTATTCCGACGAACGTGATTTCGATTACAGATGGTCAGATCTTCCTTGAAACTGAACTGTTCTATCAAGGTATCCGTCCTGCGGTGAACGTGGGTCTGTCGGTATCTCGTGTGGGTTCAGCCGCTCAGATCAAGGCCATGAAGCAGGTCGCTGGTACCATTAAACTGGAACTAGCGCAGTATCGTGAAATGGCGGCCTTCGCTCAGTTTGCATCTGACATGGACGCATCTACACGTCAATTGCTTGACCGTGGTTCACGCCTGACAGAACTGCTTAAGCAGGCGCAGTACAGCCCAATGCCAGTTGAAGAACAGGTATGTTCAATCTTTGCTGGTGTGAATGGCTATCTCGATCGTCTGCCACTGGCTGATGTAAACCGTTTCGAAGAAGGCTTCCTTGACCATATGCGTTCAGCAGGTGCAGCCGTCTTGGCAACCATCCGTGATGAAAAATCCATCTCAGATGATACCAAGGCAAAGCTGACAGCTGAGCTTGATGGTTATGCGAAGGCTTTTGCCTAAGGGAAATCCTGCCGGAGATCAGTTATGGCAAACCTAAAGGACCTAAAAAACCGGATCAAAAGCGTAAAATCTACGCAGAAGATCACGTCCGCGATGAAAATGGTCGCTGCAGCAAAACTTCGCCGTGCGCAAGAAAATGCTGAACAGTCTCGTCCATATTCAACACGGATGAGCGCGATGATCGCATCACTCGCAGCTAAAGCGGACCCAACATCAGGGCCAACTTTGCTGGTGGGTACGGGCAGAACCCAACACCATCTTCTGGTTGTGGTTTCTGCTGATCGCGGTCTTTGTGGCGGTTTCAATGGCGGTATTATCCGCTCAACTCGTCGTGAAGTGCTGAAACTTCAGGGTGAAGGCAAGACCGTGCGTCTGCTGATGGTTGGCCGTAAGGCAACCGATGCCCTGAAACGTGAATTTAGTGATTTGTTCGTTGAAACACTTGAAGGTGTTCAAGGTACAGATGTTCAGTTCAGTGATGCCGATAAAATCAGCCAGCGCATTCAATCCATGATTGAGGCAGGCGAAGCTGATACATGTTCTATCGTCTTCAACAAATTCATTTCTGCGATTACCCAGGAAGTGACGTATCGTTCACTGGTGCCGGCAGAAATTGATGAAGCTGATAATGCTGCACAAGATCAAGATGGTGCTATTGCGCCAAATGAATATGAGCCGGATGAAGCATCTGTTCTCAGTGATCTTCTGCCGCGTGCATTAACAACACAAATTTTTGCATCTGTGCTTGAATCCTCAGCAAGTGAACTTGCTGCTCGGATGACAGCAATGGATAACGCGACCCGTAATGCCGGTGATCTGATCGATCGTCTGACCATGGAATATAACCGTTCCCGTCAGGCTGCAATCACCACTGAACTTATTGAAATTATCTCTGGTGCTGAAGCCCTTTAGGGTGAAGCCCATTAAAACCAACCGGAGCAATTAGCTATGGCCAAAACAGCAAACGGTAAAATTACCCAGATCATCGGCGCGGTTGTCGATGTGGAATTTGAAGGCGAACTGCCGCCAATTCTGAACGCGATTGAAGTGGAAAACGACGGCAAGCGTCTTATTCTTGAAGTATCGCAGCACCTTGGTGAACAGGGCGTTCGTTGTATCGCGATGGACTCAACAGAAGGTCTTGTTCGCGGTCAAGCAGCAACAGATACAGGCGCACCGATTACAGTGCCAGTTGGACCTGAAACATTGGGACGTATCTTGAATGTTATTGGTGAACCTGTTGATGAAGGCAAGCCTGTTAAGTCTAAAAAGACTTACCCTATTCACCGTCCTGCACCTGAATATGTTGACCAGTCCACCGAAGCTGAAATCCTGGTTACAGGTATTAAGGTTGTGGATCTGCTCGCACCATATGCCAAGGGTGGTAAGATTGGTCTCTTCGGTGGTGCCGGTGTGGGTAAAACAGTATTGATCATGGAATTGATTAACAACGTTGCTAAGGCGCATGGTGGTTACTCTGTTTTCGCGGGTGTCGGTGAACGTACACGTGAAGGTAACGATCTGTTCCATGAAATGGTTGAATCAGGCGTTATTAACACCGAAGGTGAAGGCTCAAAAGCTGCCCTCGTATACGGTCAGATGAACGAACCTCCAGGTGCGCGTGCACGTGTTGCCCTGACAGGTCTAACACTTGCGGAATATTTCCGTGATGAAGAAGGTCAGGACGTGTTGTTCTTCGTTGATAACATCTTCCGCTTTACCCAAGCAGGTTCTGAAGTGTCTGCGCTACTTGGTCGTATTCCATCTGCGGTGGGTTATCAGCCAACATTGGCAACAGATATGGGTGCATTGCAGGAACGTATCACCACAACTCGTAAGGGTTCGATTACATCTGTTCAGGCGATTTACGTACCTGCTGATGACTTGACTGACCCTGCACCTGCGACATCATTTGCCCACCTTGATGCGACAACAGTGTTGTCACGTCAGATTGCGGAACTTGGTATTTACCCTGCGGTAGATCCACTCGATTCAACATCTCGTATGCTTGACCCACGAATTGTTGGTGAAGAACATTACGCGATTGCACGTCGTGTGCAGGAAGTGCTGCAGCAATATAAGTCACTGCAGGATATTATCGCGATTTTGGGTATGGATGAACTTTCTGAAGAAGATAAGCTCACTGTATCACGCGCACGTAAAATTCAGCGTTTCCTTTCACAGCCATTCCACGTGGCGGAAGTCTTTACAGGCGCCCCTGGTAAGCTGGTTTCACTAGAAGACACCATTAAAGGTTTCACCGGAATTGTTAACGGTGAATATGATGATCTTCCAGAAGCAGCTTTCTACTTGGTTGGTACCATTGAAGAAGCGATTGAAAAAGGTAAGAAACTGGCTACGGAAGCTGCTTAACAGCACTTCCCAACAGTTGAACGACCTTCAGCAAGAGGAACAAACATCATGGCTGATACAACCGCATTTGAACTAGTGACGCCTGCTCGCGTGATGATTTCACGTGATGCTGGCATGGTGGTTGCACCTGGTGTGGAAGGCCTGTTTGGGGTGCTCCCACGCCATGCACCATTGATCTCTACCTTACAGCGCGGTGTTGTCGAAGTTTACGATAACGGCACCGTGTCAGAACGGATTATGGTTGATGGCGGCATTGCCGATGTCAAAGAAGATCGTTGCACCATTCTTGCTGAACGTGCTGAAAAGCTAGACGCAAGCCGTAAGGCAGACCTCGAAGCTAAAATGAGTGCAGCCGAAGCTGAGGGTAAAGATAATGATGTGGATTTCTTGAAGGCAGTTATTGCAGCACTTGTTTAAAGCTTACTGCTAAATTCTTCAAGTACACCTTTATATACGTCTCTTTTAAATGGGACGGCAAGATTGGGCAGTTCCTCAGGTTCTGCCCATTTCCATGCGCGAAACTCAGGTTCTTCGGTGGCGATATTGATATCGTCGTCATGCCCATCAAACTGGAACAACATCCATTTTTGTGTTTGGCCTCGGTACTGACCATTCCAAAGACGGTTTGCTAGCGCTATTGGGATATCATAATCAAGCCATTGGCTATGTTCGGCAATAAAACGTGCTTTATTGGTGCCGATTTCTTCCATCATCTCACGAAAGCCAGCGTCCAAAGCGGTCTCACCTTCATCAATTCCGCCTTGCGGCATTTGCCAGGCTTCAACAGAATTATCAATCCGTTGGCCAACAAGGATAAGCCCATCATTATTGCGTAGAACAATGCCAACACATGGCCGATATGGCCTGTCTTCATAAGTAATCATCGGGCGTCCTAATTCTTAAGCGCGTTAAATACGCTATAACCTTCGATCAAATCGATGGCGCGTGCCAGTTGGAAATCAGTCACTGTTTTCTCGGTGGTGTCCGCTTCACTGTCCTCGTCATTATTATCAGCTTGTTGATCAAGGGCGCCGCGAAGGTTTTCTTCGCGTAGCGCATCACCAGTTTTATCTTCAAGGACCGCACGATCAACAATAATATCAGGTTCGATCCCAGTAGACTGAATAGACACACCAGAAGGTGTATAATACCGTGCAGTCGTCAGCCGCACCGCACTTTGCCCACTCATCGGGATGATGCTCTGCACAGATCCTTTACCAAAAGAGCGTGTCCCCATAATAACGGCACGTTTATGGTCTTTAAGGGCACCAGCAACAATCTCTGACGCTGATGCAGAACCGGAATTAATAAGCACAACAATAGGCAGCCCATCAAGTAAGTCGCCTGATGTTGCGTAATGACGTGAATTATTAGAATCTTGGCGGCCTCGGGTTGAAACAATCTCGCCCTCATTTAAGAAAGCGTCAGAAACGGTAATGGATTCGCGCAGCAAACCACCAGGGTTGTTACGCAGATCAAGGACAATGCCCTTAAAGCTTGGGCCAACATCTTCCTTGATGGTGGCAATTGCTTTTTCTAGACCTGGCGTTGTTTGATCAGAAAACCCAGTGATACGGATATAGCCAACATCGTCATAAATCTCATGGCGCACGGCACGCATCTTGATGACGTCACGTGTGATGGTAACATCAAAGAAATTATCATTGCTGCGCAGGATAGTCAGATGGATATCTGTGCCCACTGGCCCACGCATAATATTAACCGCTTCAGAAAGTGACATGCCTAAGACATCTTGGTCATCAATGGTCACCACTAAATCGCCAGCTTCAAGGCCGGCACGTGCGGCTGGCGTGTCATCAATAGGGGATACAACTTTTACATAGCCATCTTCCATCGTGACTTCGATACCAAGGCCGCCAAACTCACCCTTAGTGCGTTCTTGCGTCTTTTTAAAAGCCTCGGCAGGAAGAAAGCTGGAATGTGGGTCAAGATTGCTAAGCATGCCATTAATGGCAGTTTCAATCAGTGTTTTGTCGTCAACTTCTTCGACATATTCTTCTCGAATAAGCTCGAACGCGTCACCAAATAACGTCAATTGACGATATGTTTCATCATTTTTCGCAGTATTGCTGATAGAAGGTGATGTGTTGAAGCTAATGACACCGATACCAATGGCAACAGAAAAGCCAAAAACAGCAAAACCTCTGAACAGGTAAATACCAAGGCGTTGGGAAAGGGTTCGCGGTGGGATGGTCATCATAATGTCCTGAAGAAAACGATATACACTCTACTTATGATGCCCATGAAAAATGGCAAGATCAAGTCATCCGAAATATTAAGAAACATGACTAGCGTGATACAAGTGATTTACCCGTCATTTCATCAGGCTTAGGCAGCCCCATCAGGTCGAGTAAGGTGGGCGCAAGATCGCTCAATCCACCATTATGAAGATCTTGATGTAAAGATGAAATAAGGTATGCAGGCACCGGATTATAACTATGTGCGGTGTGCGGTGATTGGGCTGCCTCATCCCACATAATTTCGCAATTACCATGATCAGCTGTGACGATCATCGCACCGCCAACTTTGCGAATAGCCGCGACAGCTTCCCCAACGGCAGTATCAACAGTTTCAACAGCGGCGATAGCGGCACTAAGATCACCAGTATGGCCAACCATGTCAGGGTTGGCGAAATTAACAATAATCAAATCATGTTCTTGTGTGGTGATAGATTGCAGCAATCTTTCCTTAATACCATCAGCACTCATTTCAGGTTGCAGATCATATGTTGCAACTTTCGGCGACGGTACCATGCTTCTATCTTCACCGGTTGCAATGGTTTCATCACCACCATTGAGGAAAAACGTAACATGTGGATATTTTTCGGTTTCAGCTAGCCGTAATTGTGACTTGCCGTGGGCCGCAACAACTTCTCCCAGTGTATTAGGGATAGAAGGTGGACCGAACAACGCAGGTAAATATTGGTTAAGTTCATCCGAATACTGGACTAACCCAAGGCCAGGGTTAAGTGCAGGACGTTGTGTAATATCAACGCCTGTATCATCAAAACAGTAAGCCGCAAGTATCTGGCGTGCGCGGTCAGCACGAAAATTGCCCATCAAAACAGCATCGCCATCATTCATGCCACGATAATCACCAATAATGGTTGGCATAATAAATTCATCACTCTGCCCGTTGTCATAACCCTGCTGCACCGCTGTTGCGGCGTCCGGTGCGGTCATGTCAGCGCGGCCATGGGTCATTGCATCATAGGCAATACGTGTACGTTCCCACCTTGTGTCACGGTCCATGGCGTAATAACGGCCTGTTACGGTGGCAATATATGCACCATCAGGCAGTGCTGCTTGGAAAGTGGGTAGGGTATCAATAGCAAGTTTTGGTAACGTGTCGCGGCCATCAGTAAAAGCATGCACCGCAACATTAACCCCGCGTGATGTTAATGCCGCTGCAAGCCCCAGTATATGCGCATCACGGCTATGAACACCGCCCGGTGACACCAGTGCCATCAAATGTGCGGTATGCCCGCCAGTGATCAATGGTGCGGCAAAATCATCAAGTGCTGATAATGCGGCCATAGACCCATCAGCAACGGCCGCATCAATACGTGCTAAATCTTGGCTGATAATACGTCCAGCCCCAATCGTCATGTGGCCAACTTCAGAATTACCCACCTGACCTTCGGGTAACCCCACAGCAGGACCAGAAGCCAGCAAGTAAGATTTCGGCACCTCTTGGTCAAGTTGATCAATAACAGGGGTATGCGCCATTCGAACAGCATTATGCGCGTCATCTTCACGATGCCCCCATCCATCCATAATCAGTAAAACAACAGGCTTAAGTTGTGTCATGGTGCTGTCCTTTAAACATGCAAAACATTTAGGCGTGATGGTAAGGATGTCCTATTAAGATCATCTCTGCCCGAAATAGTTGTTCGGCCAGCATAGCCCGAAAAAGCATATGTGGCCAAGTTTGACGACCAAAAGCCATCTTGGTAGATGCAGCCGCCAAGACTTCTGATGCATGCCCGTCAGCACCGCCGATAGCAAACACAGCATCACGAATACCTTGGTCACGTTGTGTTCGGATAAAAGCGGCCAATTCTTCAGAAGACGTGTCACGGCCATAAGGGTCCATGGCAATGATAATGGCTTGATCAGGTGCCGCAGAAAGTAGGCGCATGCCTTCATCGGTTGTACGCTTTGGACCTGCAGGTAGCTTCGACGCACATTCGATCATCTTGCCTTTAAAGGGCAATTTGCCAAACCAGCCTTCGGCCAGCTTTTGTTCAGGTGCTTGGCGCCCATGGCCAATGGCGGCAATGGAAAGTCGCATGAAGAAATCCTTGATGATTACGCCGAATGAATGGGCACAACCTCGGTGTCTTGTTGATCAACCCACATTTTTTCAAGCTGATAAAAGTCACGCACTTCAGGACGGAATAAATGAACAATCACGTCACCGGCATCAATCAAAATCCAATCACCTGAATGTGTTCCTTCAGACCCAAGAGCTTTCGTGCCACGATCTTTCAACACACGCTCCAAGTGGTCAGCCATCGACATAAGCTGGCGTGATGATGTGCCAGAGGCAATCACCATAAAGTCAGCAATAGAGGATTTTCCACTTAACGGAATAGAAATGATATCTTGTGCTTTATCATCATCAAGCGAAGAAAGGACAACCTTAAGCAGATTGTTGCTTTCTGTCATATGTAAATCGGAAATAGTGAAGCTCCCACGTTTTACACGTCCGTACATTATTAAATTTTATGCAAGTAACGTTAGAATTACAAGGTATATATAAGTTGACCCTGATGTAACAACTGAATTCTTCTGCCCAATCAATTACCCAGTCAATTGTCCAGTCAATTTAGCTCTGATCTTAGTCGCAGATTGTGCGTTCATTTTGCCTTGAATATATGTCCAATGTTTTGGCGGGTAATGGCGTGCGTTCATCATCCTAGGTGAGATATGACGTCCTGCAATCTTGGCGCCCTTACTGCCGCGGACATGACGTGCCCCGGGGCGATTAACAACGGCAATCGCCATGTTACGGCTGATAATTTCTGGTCGCTGCCAATGATGAAAGCTGGCCATACTATCGCCGCCCATGACCCAAACAAGCCGTGCCCCATGAATACGCTGTCTTAACAACGTGGTGGTTTGATAAGTAAGGCTACTGCGTAACCTTGCTTCAACTGATGTGACCTTCATCCGGCGCGCATAAATACAACCTGCCGCAATCGTAAGTGCTGAGGAATATCGATCAGCAAATGGTGCCATGCCATCAGTAGGCTTTAAGGGGTTTTGTGGGCTGACCAGCCACCATAATTCATCAAGTTCAAGCGCACGTACCGCCATATCAGCGATATGCGCATGACCGTCATGTGCTGGATTAAAAGATCCGCCTAATATCCCAATGGTCTTTTTACTGCGATGTGAAAACATTGCTGGGTTATACATCTTAGGGCTATCGTGCAGGCGCGTTGTCACTATGGCCTCGTTTGGCCAGTGCCGCGGACCATATATTTAAAGGTGGTTAATTGCTGTGCTCCGACAGGACCACGTGCATGCATTCGGCCTGTTGATATGCCAATTTCTGCGCCCATGCCAAATTCGCCGCCATCTGCAAATTGGGTCGAGGCATTATGCATGACGATCGCCGAATCAACACCATTAAGGAAAGTTTGTGCAACGGCATCATTCTCAGTGATGATTGATTCGGTATGGTCTGATGAAAAGCTTCTGATATGGGCCATGGCATGATGAACATCATCAACCAATTTAACCGCGATGATAGGTTCCAGATATTCGGTAATCCAGTCTTCGTCAGTTGCCGCAATTACGCCAGCATGCTGCGCCATAACCTCAGGACATCCACGCACTTCACACCCGGCATCAATTAAACTGGTTAACACATCTGGCAAGATGGTATCGGCAAGGTCGCGATGCACCAACAAAGTTTCAGCAGCACCACAAATTTCCACGCGGCGAAGTTTTGCATTTAAGGTAATGTTACGGGCTTTATCAGCATCAGCATCTTTATCAAGATACAGATGGCAAAGACCTTCTAAATGCGCGAAGACAGGCACGCGGGCTTCATCTTGGACACGTGCCACCAACGACTTGCCGCCACGTGGGATAATCACATCAATGCCGTTGATATCTTGCAACATAGCACCAACCAATTGACGGTCGGTATTGTCAACCAATTGCACGGTATCTTCAGGTAAACCTGCTTCGGCCAGACCTTGCTGCATTAATGTGGCAAGCAAACTTGATGTATGAATAGATGACGATCCCCCACGCAATACAACAGCATTGCCAGATTTAATCGCCAGTCCGGCCGCATCAACAGTCACATTTGGACGTGCTTCATAAATCACACCTAACACACCAAGTGGTGTAGCCACACGGCTGATCTCAAGCCCATTAGGACGTGTCCATGCATCAAGCACGCGCCCCATTGGGTCATCTAGCTTCGCGATATCTTCAAGCCCAGACGCCATAGCATTGATGCGATCTTGATTAAGCGTAAGCCGCGCAATGAATGAATCTTTCACATCACCTGTCTTGGCGGCATCAATATCTTTTTTGTTCGCGGCAATAATCTCATCATGGTGGGTCTTGATAATCTTGGCGCTATCACGCAATGCATTGTTGCGGGCATCATGGCTTGATGTTGCCATCACCGCCGTTGTTGCTTTTGCGCGGGCGGTAATAGCAGACATGATATTTTTGGCTTCTGTTGCATCAAGGCTCATCTTTTTATCCTTTAATCCATCATGACCAAATCATCAGCATGGATGACTTCATCACGGCCACGATATCCAAGAATACCTTGAATATCATTGCTGTTACAGCCTGCAATGCGCAAGGCATCTTCGGCGTCATAATTCACAATGCCGCGACCTTTCTCTTGGCCATCTGTTGTCGCCACTGCCACCAGATCACCGCGACTAAATTTACCCTGCACATCAGCAACACCTGCGGCCAGCAGGCTTTTACCAGACTTAAGCGCGTTGATCGCGCCATCATCCAGCACTAATGTGCCCACGGGGTTAAGCCCTGCCGCAATCCACATCTTACGTGCTTGTGGCGGGTTATCCCTTGCGATGAACCATGTTGACCTTGCGCCGTCACGCATTGCCGCAATAGGTGACATTGATGTCCCATTGCATATTGCCATATGGCATCCGGCTTGCGTGGCGATGCGCGCTGCTTCAATTTTGGTGATCATCCCGCCAGATGCAAAATCTTCATGCGCAGGTCCAGCCATTGCCCGCAAGGCATCATCAATCTGCTGGACTTCTTCAATATGCTTGGCATTTTTATCATGGCGGGGGTCATTGGTATAAAGCCCATCAATATCAGACAACAGAATCAATGCATCGGCAGAAATCATCTGTGCTACCCGTGCTGCCAATCTGTCATTATCGCCATAACGAATTTCCATGGTGGCAACAGTATCATTTTCGTTCACCACAGGCACAATGCCTTCAGCCAATAATGTTTTTAGGGTTGCGCGGGCATTCAAATGTCGGTTGCGTTGTTCGGTATCATCTGGTGACAACAAAATTTGTGCACATGTCAGGTCAACTTGTTTTAAGGCATTTGTCCATTCATGGGCCAGTTGCACCTGCCCAATTGCGGCAGCAGCTTGCTTTTCTTCCAGCTTTAATCGTGCCCCGGTGCCATGTAATTGTTGCCGTCCAAGGGCGATCGCGCCTGATGATACAACAACAACGCCGCACCCTTTCGCCTGTAACGCCGCAATATCATGCGCAAGACCGTTCAACCAATCAGCATTAACGCATGACTTTGCTTGGTCCACCAAAATGGCAGAGCCAACCTTAATAACCACGGTTGTGGCATTATTCAAAAAACGGTTTGTGCGCGCAGCGTATGTCATCACATGTCCTATATTCGCACCCTATATTTGCCTTGGTTAAGGCTGCCAGGGTTTGGTTTCTTGTTGCGCTTCCAATTCATCTGCACGGCTTTGCTCAATAATGGCATAAAGATGCCGCAGCGTATCTGCCATATTAATGCCGGTAACAGCGGATAAAGTGATAATTTCTTTTGCACCAACTGCTGTTAACTCAGCTTTAATATCCTCGAGCCGATCTTGCTCCACCGCATCAATTTTACTAATAGCGGTGATTTCGCGTTTTTGCCCAAGCTTAGTATTATACGCATCCAGCTCGGCCCGCACAGTTTTCCAATCCTCGGCAGGGTTTTCGGCAGTGCCATCAACCAGATGCAGCAACACCTGACAGCGTTCCACATGCCCTAGGAAACGGTGCCCCAATCCAACGCCCTCATGGGCACCTTCAACTAGCCCGGGGATATCTGCCAAGACAAATTCATGATCATCGGTGCTCACCACCCCAAGGCCAGGATGCAGGGTGGTAAATGGATAATTTGCGATCTTTGGCCGTGCGGCAGAACTTGAGGCAAGAAACGTCGACTTACCTGCATTAGGCAGCCCCACCAAACCAGCATCGGCAATCAATTTAAGCCGCAGCCATACCCACATGCCCATGCCGGGAAAGCCTTTTTCAGCACGGCGCGGCGCCTGATTCGTTGATGATTTAAATGAAGCATTACCGCGGCCACCATCACCGCCACGTGCCAACACAATCTCTTGGCCTACTTCCGTAAGGTCAGCCAGAACAATATCACCATCTTCGCTCAAGATTTGTGTGCCAACAGGCAGTTTAAGCTCAATATCACTGCCGCTTAGGCCAGCACGGTTACGTCCTGCTCCGGGGCGCCCAGACTGTGCTTTGAAATGCTGCTGATAGCGGTAATCAATAAGGGTGTTCAAGCCATCAACACAACGTGCAGTGATAGACCCGCCTCGGCCACCGTCGCCACCATCAGGTCCACCACGCGGCACATGGGCTTCTCGGCGAAAACTTACGCTCCCCGGTCCACCATTACCGCTCTGGATAAACACTTTAGATTGATCTAGAAATTTCATCGATCTGGTTTCTTCCTGCTTGGCTTCAATAAAAAAGCGCAACCCCCTAAAGATCATACTTTAAGGGGATGCGCCTGATGTGGCCACTAAAAGGCTCAATATGCTGAGGCGTTAGCCTAAGCCGGGCTCTATTCAGCGGCCTCGGCTGCCGGGACAACGTTAGCAAAGCTACGGCCGCCGGACTTTTTGGTGAAGTTCACGTTACCGTCAACAAGCGCAAACAGTGTGTGGTCTTTACCCATGCCAACATTCAGGCCTGGATGGAACTTGGTCCCACGCTGGCGCACAATAATGTTACCAGGGATAACAGCTTCACCACCAAATTTCTTAACGCCTAGACGGCGACCGGCGGAATCGCGACCGTTACGGGAACTACCACCTGCTTTTTTATGTGCCATTTCGGTCTCCTATCTGAACGAAATTACTTTTTAGCCGCTGCTTTTTTAGCGGCAGTTTTCTTTGCGGATGCTTTCTTCGCAGCCTTTTTAGGCGCTGCTTTCGCTTCAGCCTTAGCGGCAGTTTTCTTTGCGGATGCTTTCGCTTCAGCCTTAGCGGCGGCCTTCTTAGGCGCTGCTTTCGCTTCAGCTTTTGGCTTAGCCGCAGCTTTAGCAGGAGCCTTCACCTTACCGTCTGCCGCAATATCATTAATCTGCAACAATGTTAGATCTTGGCGATGGCCACGAACACGGCGGAAGTTCTTGCGGCGCTTACGGCGGAAAACCATAATTTTAGGGCCACGTGTTTGACGCAGGACAGTCGCACCAACAGCGGCACCGGCAACAACAGGTGTACCTACGGTAACCTTTTCACCTTCTGCCATCATCAGCACTTGGTCCAGAACAACCGAATCACCGGCTTCTGCATCAATATGGTCAACAATAATCTTGTCGTCTTTGGCAACGCGATACTGCTTGCCACCTGTTTTCACCACTGCATACATGGCGTCTATCCTTTACAATCTACTCAATGCGCCCGAAATGTTAGTCCTGCGCAAGAATGCTGGAAATCCATAAAAGGTAAAGAGCGTCTGCATTCAGACGCCCAATCCAGTGCGGAATATAGCCAGCATGCTAATAATGTCAAGCCTTTCTGCCGTTTTCTTCATCCAGCAGTATTACGTTAAGGTTACCATATTCATCCATAAGTTACGAGGTTAGGTCCGCACGTGGGATCTTTTTGTCCGGATCAATAAATGGCATCGTGGTTAAGGTTAATTTCCTAACCCCTTCTGCGGTTTCAACCGTAAGGTTTTCTGCGGTCTCCGGCACATCAGCATCCAGCAATACAAAGCCGATATTTCGGTCCAAGCGCGGTGAATGCACTGCAGATGACATTTCCCCCACTTTTTTATCACCTGCGCGCACCGCCCAGCGATGTTCATTATTCTTGGTGAAAGCAGGGCCATCTACAAACGCACCGCGAATCTGTCGTGTTGGGCCATCATTCTTAATTTTTAACAAGGCGTCACGCCCAATAAAATCACCTTTATCAAAGGCAATCCGCTTCCCCAAGTCAACTGCTTACACAGTCAATTTTCTCGACCAACGCTTACTGCTGCGCCATAATGCTTTTATGCAGTTTGTTTATCAGTATCTATATCACGCGCTTATTGACCTGCCTCGCCAGATGCGATGGCGTTACATCCCGCCATTGATGGTATATTTGGCCGCAGGTATTTCTGGGTTAACCTCGATTGTCGGGACCTTCTTTATCAAGGATTATCTGGACTTGAGCGCGGCCTTTCTTGCAGGTTTAGGCTTCTGGGTCGGCTTGCCATGGGCATTAAAAATGCCGCTAGGTCACGTGGTAGACCTAATCTGGCCCCGCAAAAATCTGCTGGTTTATCTTGGTGCTGGCATTATCGCCACTAGTTTATTGATCATGCATGGCTTGATTGGGCATACATCAGCCATGGCGTCAGTTATGCCCGTGGAAACATGGTATGTCTTAAGCGCCATCATGGCGCCGATGGGCTATGTCATCCAAGATGTTGTTGCTGATGCCATGACCGTCGAGGCCGTCCCCAGTCATGAAGATGACGGCACCCCTATCCCTGAAGACCGCCTGCGCCAGATGCATACCTTGATGCAAACATTGGGCCGTTTCGCCATTATTGGCGGGCTTGTGTTGGTTTCGCTCATCAATGTGGTGATTTTTTCTGGCACATCTGATTTGCCGCAACCGCAGCGGATTGAACTTTATGCAGATATTTATATTTATGCGCTGGTCATCCCACTTGCCTCTGTTGCAGGGGTGTTGCTGGCCTATGTCCAAGCTCGCCGCCGCGCCTTGGTTAGGGCAGGCAGCATGCCGTCATCACTTGCTGCACCCACCCAAAGACCAAAGGTCAATTGGACCATCCTAATTGGCAGTCTTGTTTTTGTGCTGTTTTCCACTGGGGTGGGGGTCATGAATATCCCCTTTGCTCAAGAATTGGTGTTCGCAGGGTCGGTTGCCATCATTCTTTTTTTAATGGCGCGTTTGGTGGGAGAGCTTGCCCCTGACCGCCGATTGATGATCATCGGCACGGCCATCATTGTATTTATTTTTCGCGCCACGCCGCGGGTTGAACCTGGCCTCACATGGTTTGAAATTGATGTTCTGCTCTTTGATGAAGCCTTTATGTCAATCTTGGCGTTAATCACATCTGCGCTAACCCTATTGGGCATTATTTTGCTCAGGCCATTTATGGCCAATAACGGCCTACCGCGGATAATTGTGATACTTTCCCTGATCGGGGCTATCCTTCTTTTGCCAAGTGTGGGGATGTATTATGGGCTGCATGAATGGACAGCGGCCATGACAGGTGGTGTGGTTGATGCACGCTTTATCGCTATTATAAACACGGCGTTGGAATCACCATTGGGCCAAGTCGCGATGATCCCGATGCTGGCATGGATTGCGAAAAATGCGCCGGCGCATATGAAAGCTACGTTCTTTGCCGTTTTTGCGTCATTCACTAATTTGGCACTGTCGGCATCATCCTTGGGGACCAAATACCTCAATCAACTCTTCGTGGTCACGCGTGAGGTAACTGACAAAGTCACGGGCGATGTCGTTAGCCTTGCTGATTATTCAGAATTAGGATTACTGCTCATCACGGTGCTGCTGATCACCCTTATCTTGCCGATTGGCGCGGTGGTGCTTATTCAACGCTCACGTTTTAAAACCCCCGACTAATCAAGCCTGATTAATTAAGCTCTATTATTTAAAACGGCAAATATCGGCTGCGATCTGTGCCGCAAGACGTGCGTTATTCACCACTAACGCAACATTTGCGCTCAGGCTGCGTCCATCAGTGATATGCCTGATATGGTCCAGCATAAACGGCGTGATGTCTTTGCCGCTAATCCCTTTTTCAGCACAAGCCGCCAAGGCATCATCAATGTAACCTGAAACCTCTTCAAAAGGGATTTCATCAGCTTCGGGAATAGGGTTTGTGATCAACACCCCGCCCTTCAGCCCGCACGCGTTCTTGGTGATGATAAACCGGGCAATATCCAGTGATGTGTCATATCGTTCATGCAACATGCAACCTGACTGGCGTGACCAAAACGCTGGCATTTCGTCTTGTTGATACCCGATCACTGGCACACCTTTTGTTTCCAGATATTCTAGCGTTAAGGGCAGATCCAGTATTGCC
Source organism: Puniceispirillales bacterium (SeqCode) (assembly GCA_965660595.1). Lineage (GTDB taxonomy): Bacteria > Pseudomonadota > Alphaproteobacteria > Puniceispirillales > UBA1172 > JAGWAQ01. The sequence continues at coordinate 88,229 of CBFIAO010000001.1, forward strand.
TTTGGCCCGGCGCATACCACCGCTACGGATGTTTCCGCCAGCTCTTCAAGATCGGCCGAGATATCAAAATTATTTTCTGCCCCGCGATGGACACCGCCAATCCCGCCAGTTGCAAAAACATCAATCCCGGCGCGCTCGGCCAGAATCATGGTTGCGGCAACCGTCGTTGCGCCATGTGCTTTGGTCATGATCGCGCGCGGCACATCACGGCGGCTGACTTTCAAGACACCTTGATCGGGTGTGGCCAACAGATGCAAATCATCAGCACTAAGCCCAATATTGATACGGCCATTAATAATGGCGATGGTCGCAGGGGTTGCGCCCGCATCACGCACAGCGTCTTCCAACATCTGTGCTGTTTTCAAGTTGTCTGGATATGGCAGGCCATGTGAAATGATGGTGGACTCTAATGCCACCACAGGTCGGCCTTCTGCCAATGCAGCGTTAACGTCATCTTTAACTTTCATATCCATCATTTTATTCACCTGTCATTTCGGTCAATTTATCCATGATATGCGGCACTACTGGCCCATCATGGTTAAGTGTTATTGCTGCCATCTGATGCGCAAATTTAACAGCAGATGTCATCTCATCACCGCGCATTATTCCATAGATAATGCCGGCCAGTAATGCGTCACCTGCGCCGGAGGTGTTTGTGATCGTCACATCTTGCGCTGGCGGAATGTGTTCATACCCATCATCCGTGCCAATGACCGCCCCTGCCGCACCATCAGAAATCAGCACCTGCCTCACGCCGGCATCGCGCAAGGCACGGCAATGGTCAAAGGCTAATGCGGCTGAGGGTAATCCTGTAATAGTGGCTGCTTCTTGCCGATTACACTTCATAAAATGAAGCTGTGATAACACGGGCTTGAACTTGGTGGCCTTACTTGTGGACACAGCGTCAGCGATAATCCGCTTATCTCCATGGGCAGCGGTGATGGTGGTGATAGTCTCATCACCAAGATTACCATCCAGCACGATGATATCTTGGGGCTGTGCATCCTCCAATGCCGTCATCACATCATCAGGGCTGATCATATCAACGCAGCACATGTTATTAATGGCGGCAATCATATCGCCATGTTGATCATAGATCGCCAGATAGGTATCGGTTTGTTGGCCAGGCACGGTTATTGATCTGTTCATATCCACGGCGGCTTCCGTCAGCCCTGTGCTGATCATGATGCCATCATCATCATCACCAATTGCGGTAATTAAAGTCGGCTTAAGCCCAAGCCAACCTAAATTTTCAGCAATGTTACGGCCCACACCGCCGGCATGCCTGGACACGGTACCTAGGCTAGAATCATCATGCTCAGGTTGACGATCTGCTCTGCCATAAATATCAATATTGGCGCCGCCCACCACATAAATATGCCCAATTATATTATTGCCATTTCCTGCCGCTATTTTGCGCGCCGCGTCATATGAGATGTCTTGTGTCATGCTGAAAATCCAGTACGCTATCATCAATGATCAAACAGAAGCTCGGCACATAACCATGGCCGTTCAGTTATCCTGAACCTAGGCTAAATTGACCGGCTGATAAAGGTATATCCCCCTGATGATGGATTTAGACTTCACCTTTGATGCCGAGCTTTGGATTTATCCTGCCGAAAAAACGCACTGGCATTTTATCACGCTTCCGGTTGTGGTGTCTGATGAAATTAAATTTTTCATCACGTCAAGAAATGGCTTTGGTTCGGTGCGTGTGACCGTCACTATTGGGGCGATGCGGTGGAAGACATCCATCTTTCCTTATAAGGAAGCGCAATCGTTCATCTTGCCGATCAAAAAAGATGTGCGCGCTCAAGAAAATCTTCACGCAGGTGATGCCGCAACTATAAATCTTTATATCCCAGTGGATGTATAACCGTTCACTCATTAGCCTTTGTTGAAATTCTATAAAATATTGTCTAAAGAATAAGCATATTCTTTATTAGGTTTTTTGAATTTTGCCTTCAGATTTAGATCCATTAGCAAATATTGGCGGCTCCGGCCCGGGCAGCGCTTCTGGCGCTCCTGCTAAAAAAGCTGAAAGCCCTGCTCAATCGCGCCTGCGCCATTTTGAAGAAGTTGAATTTACAGGCACGGCAGGTGAGTATTTCAGCCTTTGGTTCACCACAGGTTTTATGACTGGCTTCAGCGTGGGTTTTTATGGGCCATGGGCTAAGGTGCGCATGAATGCCTATATCTATAATAACACCTATATCAAAGGCCATGCCTTTGGCTACCATGCCACTGGTGGTCAGCTGTTGAAGGGTCGAATTTTTGCGGTATTGGTGACGCTGCTATCTGCAGCAATTTATTTCTATTACCCTCCATCTGCCTTTGTGCTCGTGCCGCTATATATTTTTGTCACCCCTTGGTTAATGAACAAAGCCCTCAGCTTCCGTGCCAAAAACCTATCGTGGCGCAATATTAGATTTCATTGGAATGGCACGTATTGGGGCACCATGATGCTGATGTATATTGGCCCGTTCTTGACGATCATTTCATTGGGCTTGCTCTACCCATTAATGACGCGAATTTATTACAATTACATTGCCGATAACCACAGCCTCGGCACCACCAGCCTTGATGCAGATCTCAGCTTTGCATCATGTTTTAGTGCCTTCTTATTGGCGGTACTTGGCGGCGGCATTGCTGGCGGGGTGGTGATTGGCCTTGCGACTTTTGCCCTACCTTCACTTATGGTTTCTGCCGAAAACCCTGAAGCCTTAATCGCTTATGAATATGCCTATATCGCCGCCGCGTTTGTGTTCCAAACCACCTATATGTCGCTGTGCCGTAATTTCATGGTCAAGACCTTACGTCTTGGCCGTATCGCACGTTTTGATTCCAACGTCAGCCCACTTACCCTTGTTTGGATTAAGGTCAGTAATGGTATTATGATCATGGCCTCACTTGGCTTCCTATATCCCTATGCGGTGATCCGTGAATATATTTATATGACCAGCGTAACCGAATATAAAATTATCGGTGATGTCGAAGCCTTCATTGATCGTGAACTATATAAACAATCCGCTTATGGTGACGAATTCTCCGAATTTAATGACATAGAGTTATCAATTTGAGTGACGATTATGAAATCAGTGGGCAGGTATTTGCCCCTAGGTCATCACGCAGCCAGCCTGCAACCTTAGTCTATGATGGCTTGGAATTCGTCTTGAAAGATGATGTTGAAATTATTGCCGAAGACTTGGAACTTGAAACCATCCAAGGCAAGCGTGATATTTATTTCACTGATGGTCGGTTGTTCACGGCATTTCATGACTTTCCGCCGGGTTTCGCACGTGAAGTCCGCGGCGTAGCAGAACCAACGGCAACAAGGGTTGAAGTGATTGTCCCAAAATCGGTGTTGTCGATTGCCGTGGTGATTATGCTATTTATCGCAGGCGTGATTTATGCCGTGTTCAATCTCGGTAATACCGTGGCGCCGTTTATCCCGCGTCAGGTCGAAGCTGCGATTGGTGCCTCAAGCTATCAATCCATGAAAGGGTTCTTGTTTGGCCCGACCCAACTGGACCAAGAATTGCGTGATGACATCACTGAACGGATGCACGAAATGATTGCGATTGCTGATCTTGAAAGTCGTCCGGAATTACATTTCCACAGCTCGGCTCGCCTTGGTGCAAATGCCTTGGCCTTCCCGGGTGGGCCTATTGTTGTGACTGATGAATTGGTGCGTATTCTTAAAGATGAACAAATGATCATGTCGGTTATCGCTCATGAACTTAGCCATGTTGAAGATCGGCACAGCTTAAAACAAATCATCGATGCCGCAGGGCTGATCGCGCTATCGGTCTATATGTTTGGTGGCGATGAAAGCTTAATCGCTGAACTGTCGGCCTTTGGTGTTAATTATTGGGGTTATAAAAACAGCCGTGATGTTGAAACAATGGCTGATGAACATGGTCTGGATATTCTGCGTGTTAATGCCATTGATGCTGAAATATATATCGCGGCACTTGAACGTATCCATGCAGCCCTTTGCGCACAAACCCAACAATCAGGTGATGCATGTGCCGACGCTGCTGGAACCAGCTGGTTCTCAACTCATCCTGGCCTCAATGATCGTATTGACGCGATCAGGGCGCGTTAATTTAATATTCCTGCGGCATCATGCCTGCTCCCAACAGATTATAAATGCGTCATGATTTTTTGAATTTCATGACGTTGTTATGCTGGGCTAATGCAAAAAATGCGCTAGCTTAATGATGGTTAAAATCACAAGTTTGGATGAGGTGTCTGATGGCTATTCGTTATTTAAAAGAAGGTAAGCCCCAGCTGGAACGCGATGGGGATGATGCAAAAACACGCCAAGTGGTCGAAGCCACCCTTGCAGATATAGAAGCCAATGGTGATGCTGCTGTGCGTGCATTATCTGAAAAATTTGATAATTATAGCCCACCATCTTTTAAACTCAGCCAAGATGATATTGATGCATTGATCGCACAAGTCTCGCCACGCGATATGGAAGACATCATCTATGCTCAACAGCAAGTGCGGGCATTTGCCGAAGCCCAGCGTGCTTCCATGACCGATATCGAAGTTGAAACGATGCCGGGCGTGATCTTGGGGCATAAAAATATTCCGGTGCAATCGGTCGGCTGTTATGTCCCTGCCGGTAAATTTCCTATGGTGGCGTCGGCACATATGTCGGTCTTGACCGCATCGGTTGCAGGCGTTCCTCGTATTGTCGCGGCGACCCCTCCATTTCAAGGCCAACCAAACCCTGCCGTGGTGGCGGCAATGCATCTAGGCGGCGCACATGAGATTTATGTTCTTGGCGGTATTCAGGCCGTAGGCGCCATGGCGATCGGCACGGAAACATTGAGCGCGGTTGATATGCTGGTAGGCCCGGGTAACGCTTTTGTGGCAGAGGCAAAACGTCAGCTTTATGGCCGTGTGGGGATCGACCTTTTTGCTGGCCCCACTGAAACCATGGTTATCGCTGACAATACGGTTGACGCTGAACTTTGCGCCACTGACCTGTTGGGTCAGGCTGAACATGGCTATAACTCACCTGCAGTGTTGCTGACCAACTCCGAAAAACTGGCAATGGAAACCATGGCTGAAATTGATCGGCTGCTTCAAATTTTGCCGACGGCTGATACCGCAGCCATCAGCTGGCGTGACTATGGCGAAGTCATTGTGACCGACACCTATGATGAAATGCTTACCGTGGCGAATGATATTGCATCTGAACATGTCCAAGTTATGACAGATCGTGATGACTGGTTCTTAGCGCATATGACATCTTACGGTGCCTTATTCCTTGGCCCGCGCACTAATGTGGCTAATGGCGATAAAGTGATTGGCACCAACCATACCTTGCCCACAAAAAAAGCAGGGCGTTATACGGGCGGACTTTGGGTAGGTAAATTCTTGAAAACCCATTCCTACCAGAAAGTCACAACAGATGAAGCAGCAGCTAAAATTGGCGCATATTGTTCACGTTTGTGTATGCTAGAAGGGTTTGTTGGCCATGCAGAACAGGCTAATATCAGGGTGCGCCGTTATGGCGGCCAAAATGTGCCATATGGCAAAGCTGCAGATTAAAAAACCACAAAGGAACATGACATGACCTTGCCCTCAACACCTGCTTTTCGTCTTGATGGAAAGAAAGTATTAGTCACCGGCGCATCATCTGGCATTGGCCAAGCTTGTGCCGTGGCCATGGCCCAGGCAGGCGGCACCGTAACGGCGGTTGCACGTCGCGGCGATATGCTTTCTGCTCTTGAACAAGCTGCAACTGATGCTGGATACAAACTAACTGCCCATAGTCTTGATGTAACAGATTTTGATGCATTGGAAGCGTTCATTGCGGCAGAAGGTCCGTTTGATGTCTTGCTTAATTCGGCGGGCATTGCACGTCATTCATCTGTGCTTGAGACCAGTCTTGAAAATTATGACGCAGTCATGAACGTAAATCTTAAATCTGCGTATTTCCAAGCCAAGCACGTGGCGGCGGGCATGGTTGCTGCTGGCATTGAAGGTTCGATCATCACAATCTCATCACAGATGGCCTTGGTGGGCGGCATGGATAGGGCTGTTTATTCTGCATCCAAAGCAGGGGTTGAAGGTTTTACCCGCGGCATGGCGGTGGAATTTGGCCCACATAAAATCAGGGTTAATACCATTTGCCCAACCTTTATCGTCACGGCCTTAACTCAGGCAAGTTTTGACGATGTTGATAAAAGAGCATGGATTGAAGATAAGATTAAACTTGGCCGCGTTGGTCAGGTTGAAGACATTATGGGCCCAGCCGTTTTTCTTGCCTCTGACGCTGCGGCGTTAATTACAGGCACGGCACTTGTGGTTGATGGCGGTTGGACGGCTGATTAATCAGCAGCCTGATTAACTGGCAATCTGATTAACCAATCGTTGTCTTGATCATCTCAAGCCAGTTATCAGCACAGATTTTTCTGATCAGCGCATCGCCATAACCGGCGGCGCTCATCGCTTGGGTTAGCGTGGGTAGCCCTGCAGCATCACCGATCACATTTGGGATAATTGCCCCATCAAAATCAGACCCTAACGCCACACCATCTTCCCCCAACGCGTCAATCAGGCCATCCAAATGTTGGATCATCAGATTGATATCGGTATCGCCAGTTTTCTTGCCATCAGGGCGAAGGAAACCAGTGGCAAAATTAAGCCCAACCATGCCGCCACTTTCGCGGATAGCCGCCAGCTGTTGTTCGGTTAAATTGCGCGGTGATCCACATAAATCATAAAGGTTCGAATGGGTGGCGACCAATGGTGCTGTACTAATCCGCGCCACATCCCAAAACCCCTTTTCGTTCATATGTGACAGGTCAATCAGCATTTTCTTTTCATTGGCGGCGCGAATTAATTCAACCCCTGCCGCTGTTAATCCATCACCTTGGTCTGGATGTCCGGGGAAACCCAGTGGCACGCCAGTACCAAACGCGTTATTGCGTGACCAAACAGGCCCAATCGACCGAAGACCGCGGGCATAATAATCATCCAAATTACTTAAATCAGGCTTAATTGCCTCAGCCCCTTCAATATGCGGTAAGGCTGCCATCGCCCCACCGGCTATTGCCGCCGTCATCTCATGATGACTTTTACATATCGCGATATCTGCTGGATATTGTTTGGCCATATGCTCAAGGATGGTGAACATCTCATCTGTGGCGTGACTTGCATCTGCTTGGCCCACAGGATCAGTGCCTAAAATAGCGTCGCCGGTGCTATTTTGCTGCGGCACAAACATGGCGAAGAACCCACCTTTAAGCCCGCCCCCAGCAGCTTTAATACGGTCAATATGGGCATCAAAACCGTCATGATATAACGCTGCAATCGCTTCATAATCATGGTGTTTTCGCGTCATCCATAACCGCAGCAGCACATCATTATGGCCATCAAATACATCATAAATTTTTGCCATTTTAGCTGCCTTGTTCATGCGGTTTCATCTGCGCTTTTAATAACATTGGGTATGATTTTTCTACCCGTAACTTATCCATGCGCCCTGCGGCATACAAGATATCTTGCCGTAGCCCCATTAAAAACGGGTACCATTCTTGCGCCAGTGGTGTTTTCCAACGCCATAACAATTCATCCAGCGCATCCAGATAAATATCAGGATCATCCATGTTCGGTATGGCGGCATTATCTTGAATTGGCGGCAGGCCAAAGAAATCCGCCACATTAATAAATGCATCAGGCACCCCATGTGCGCTTAAGGCATCACGCCATGCATCGTCTTCGCCCTGACCTGTCATTACCGTTAACAGAAACTTGTCTGTTGCGACCATACCAGTCGGGTTCAGCATGATATGTTGATCTTTGCCGCGCCCACGCCAAGGTCCGGTGAACAGGCGCCGTGGGCAATAATCATGAGCATAAAGATTATCCCAAATAACCACCTGACTGGCCGCTACACCAGCGGCCACCATGGCGGTGCCGGTAAGGTCGGTATGCGGGGCAATGACATATGCGCCGCAGACCAATAACGTAATATCAGGGTGCAATGCTTCGGCAAGGTTTGGCCAATATGCATCATCATCTGCTCCAGGTGTCATCAAATCATGATGCATCACTTCATCGGCATAAATGCGCGGCACTAACAGGATAGGCACATCAAGGGCTTTATATAAGGCATTTGCCAGCTGGGCATGGGCCGTGCCTTCAGGGGTCCCGGTCTCGGCGGTTAAGTCAGGTTGAATATCATCCAGCAGCAATGCGATTGCCCCTGCACCCAAATCACGCATCATGACGCATTTGCTGAAAAGGCTGTCCCAATCATCACCGGTATTGATATGCAGGTAATCATAATCAAGCCCGGGGGCTACCCCGCCAATCATCGTAATGCCAAGGTTATCTGCATGCGTACATGTTTCGCGGAATGACGCCTGCCAATCAGCATCGTATGGCCTGCGCCAATTAAGGCGGTGGCAAGGGTCTTCCTTTGGGGCATAAAGATAAGCCTGCATCCCTAACGCCGACAGATGGCTTATAATATCGCGGCGGTCATCCCAACGCAGTAATCGGCCATAATACCCTTCGATATAGCCGCGTAATGGGGCCAAGTCTGTTAAGGCCTGGTGTTTAGGGCGGTGTGGTGGAAACATCTTGGTCATCTCGGGCCTATTGGTTAGGGTTAACTATAGTAAACAGCATTTTGCGGAGGTTTTGAAGGTGCTGAACGTAATGGCCATCGGCGCACATCCCGATGATATTGAAATTTTCATGTATGGCATCATGGCAGCCTATAAATCACGTGGTGATGAAGTCACCTTGGTGGTCGCAACAGATGGTGCCGCTGGTGGTGCAAATCCTGGGGCCGCCCTTGCCGCTTCGCGTGCAGAAGAAACACGTAATGGGCTGGCTGGACTTGGCACACCTCATTTGTTGGGCCTGCCTGATGGCGGGCTTGCAAATGCTGTGAACGCGCAGGATATCATCACCGCCGTTATTCATGACGCTGCCCCTGACCTCATTATCACGCATGGCCCTGAAGACTATCACCCTGACCACCGGGCATTATCTTCATATGTGAATAACGCAGCTGGCTTTCGCTGTCCTATTCTCTATGCTGACACGCTTATGGGGGTGGGCTTCACCCCAGATTATTACGTGGATATCACGTCATATGCGGCCGCAAAAACCGCAGCGATCATGGCACATGAAAGCCAAGATCCTTCACGTTTCGCAGACGCTGCCCGCATCATGAACAGGTACCGCGCCGCACAATGTAACGCACCAGATGGCCATTATGCCGAAGCATATCGGCTGGAACAACGTTTCCCATTCACGGATATTCGCGCCATGTTGCCTGATGCACCGCCATATAGGCCCTTCTACGTTCCTAATTCTGAGGCGCTGATTTAAAACGCCATACTCATCCAGCACCTAGAGATGTTATTTGGGGGTGGCACGTACCCAAACGCCGCCGCATTGCGGTGCTGAAACGCCTGTTGTTTCGGGGAAAGTGATCGGCATGTCATGATAGGACCGTGCCGCCAGATAGGCCATTAATTCAGCCTCGATAAATCGGCTGTCAAGAGGCATCCCTGCCAGCATATGATCTTCCATCTGGGTGATGCGCATGTTGCCGCTTAGCTGCTGAATTGCGGTCATTAACGTAGGATTAAAACTTCCGCCACCACATATCACCACATTGCTGGTATCGGGTGTATTCAAACTTATGCCGCGCGTAATGCACATGGCCGTGATCATAACCAAACTTGCCATATGGTCTGGCGGTGACAGTGCCGCCAATCTGTCCATGGGGATAATGTCGTGAAGTCCGCGGCGGTCTAACGATTTTGGCCCTTTAACGGTGAAAAATTTATGGTTAAGTGCATCATGAACCAGCGCCATATCAGGTTTACCGCGCTGTGCTAAAACGCCATGCTCATCATAAGGCTTGCCCAAATACTGCTGGGCTAGGTCATCCATCAATGCATTGCCTGGCCCTAGGTCAAGCCCGATTAATCGGGTGCCATCCCAAATGCTGGCGTTACTAATGCCGCCAATATTCACCATCGCTGCAGGCAATTCTAACCCCATTGCCTGCATCAACCCTTGGTGGTAAATCGGCGCAAGTGGTGCACCTTGACCGCCATGTGCGATGTCACGTTGCCGAAATTGATATGCGACCTGAACGCCTAATCGCTGGGCCAGATATCCGGCATCCCCCAGCTGGATACTGACGCCATCATCTGGGGCATGATAAATTGTTTGGCCATGAAAACTGATGATGTCAGGCATCAAACCTGATTCTGCGATTAACATTTCGGCGGCACGGGCATGGTCGCGTGCGATCAATAACGCAAGGCCACTATCAACCGCATGTGGGGTGTCAAAGGCTTGGAAAATAGCATCACGTGTTGTTGGCTCATAAGATGTTGTTAATCCATGGCCAGTGCGGCGGATGCTGGTGCCATTACTATAAATCAATGCTGCATCAATTCCATCCACGCTGGTGCCTGCCATTAAACCCATGATCAATAATTCATCGGTTGATGATGGTGATGTTGCGTGGTGTTCTGCGGTCTTGTCTATAGGCATATCTGCTTCAAATCTTATCTTTATTCATGTCCTGACTTTGTTTATGTCCAGACTAGGCACGAACGCGTATTATGGTTACTCTTAATTATGAACGAAAAACTTCAGACAACCGAATCATTTCCTGATCCAGAACGTTGGCTTGATCAGCTTCAGCCTCAACACGCAATGACCGTCATGGCCGAAGACCAAGCCCATGCCGTGACCGCCGTCAAGTCGGTGTTGCCGGCCATCACGGATGCCGCAATGGCAATCTATGGCCGCCTGAATGCGTCCAGCACAGGCAGGTTGATTTATGCAGGGGCAGGCACGTCGGCCCGTATTGGTGTTCAAGATGGGGTGGAACTTACCCCAACCTTTAGCTGGCCTGAGGCGCGCCGCGGCTTCATGATCGCTGGCGGCAGTGATGCACTGTTACGTTCAGTTGAAAATGCTGAAGACGACGCTGATGATGCACGCCGTCAAACAGCAGATCTTAATTTAGGTAAAGATGATGTATTGATCGGGCTTGCGGCCAGCGGAAAGACACCTTTTACCATCGCGGCGATCACGGCATCAGCTGCGCAAGGATGTTTAACAATTGGTATTGCAAATAATCCTGCTACCCCACTTCTGGCGGCCGCGGATCATGGCATCCTTTTGCACACAGGTGCGGAAACCCTTGCCGGTTCAACACGGATGAAAGCAGGCACCGCGCAAAAGATTTGCCTGAACCTGATTTCAACCTTGGTGATGGTTCAAATGGGGCGGGTTAAAAAAGGGGTTATGTCGCATATGCAGGCAACAAATGCGAAATTAAGGCACCGTCAAACTGTTATCGATAATGCCCTTAAGTCATCAGAATAATTTATCATGCTGAAATATGCATCATGCTTGTTTTGGTGATTAACGGCAGCACGTCTAACATTACATTCCGGTCAATCGCAACGCATCCTTCGGTGTGGTTTTTTCCATCATGCCGTAAATGAAAAAAGATCGCACTACCGCGCCCGGGCACAGGGCGGTCATTATAATCTCCCCCATCATTATAACCCCCATCATTATAACCCAGCGGGATTATCACATCATAGGCATGGTCATCCCGCCACATCATTTCATGGGAGCCCATAAACGGCAGGTTTATCGCGGTGTTATATGCGGGATGTGAAGGGTCATCACACCATCCCATATCACGGGTAATGGCGATGGTATTCAGGGCAGATGGCGGCAGGGTTATACGGTCTGGGCGGTAATAAATACACCGCAACGGCCAACGTCCTATTGGCGTTTTACCATCTCCTTCACGTTTGTCTGCCGCAGTGATCAGTCCATGCTTACCAATGGCGGCAGGACAAGTGATGTCACCTGCATGCAACATCATGCCTTGGTCCGTGGTGGTGACGTTAATATTCATGGGGATTGCTGATCTTTCTGCTAGGTTAGTTTCACTTGCCATCACGCAAGAATGCAATGAATACTGATAAATATAAACTTAAAGGCAGATGATGTGATGATCAAATCTTCCCTACTTGGCGGCTATCATGACCACCGGATGATACGAATTTTTCTCATTGGGATGATCAGTGGCTTTCCTTGGGTGCTGATCGGTTCTGCCTTAACGCTCTGGCTGAAAGAAGATGGGCTCAGCCGAACAACGGTCGGTTTTGCAGGGTTAATCTTCAGCGTCTACGCCATTAATTTTCTATGGGCGCCGCTCTTGGATAAAATCAGAATCCCTGTTCTAAGCACACGCCTTGGTCCGCGCAAGGCATGGATCTTTTTGTTCCAAGCCATCATCATGCTTGCGGTCTTGGGCTGGACAATGCTTGAACCGTCTCAATACCTGACATGGGTAATCGGCCTTGGGTTGATCATGGCCATTGCGTCAGCCTCACAAGACATCACCCTTGATGCATTACGAATTGAACAAGTGGATGCAAATGAACGTGACAAAATGGCGGCAGGTGCGGCCATGACGGTAATTGGGTGGTGGACTGGCTTTAAATTAGGCGGCTTGGTCACCCTATATGTGGCAGATATGCTCGAAGCCGCAGGTCATGTAAATTATTGGCAACTTAGCTTTCTTGCCATTATCGCCATGATGCTGCTGATGAATATTGGCTTATGGCTTATTCCTGAACGTGCTGCCGCAACCATGGATAGCCGCGCTGTATCACCTGGCACGGCAACCGGTCTTGATGCGGTGCTATCATGGCTTATTGAAACGGTGGTTAACCCACTTGTCTCCTTCTTTAGGGCAAATGGCATAAAACTAGGTATTGCGATCCTTAGTTTTGTCTTTCTCTTTAAGATTGGCGAAGCCTTCATGGGCAAGATGTCGATTGTTTTCTATCGTGAATTGGGCTTTTCCAAATCTGATATTGGGCTTTATTCCAAAGGCATTGGCTGGCTTACCACCGTTGGCTTTACCATTATTGGCGGCATGGTGGCGATGCGTTTTGGCACGGTAAAGGCACTTTTCTATGCTGGCATTGCCATGGCTGGAACTAACCTTATGTTCACTGTTCTTGCATGGACTGGCAAATCACTGGCGGTGTTTGCGCTGGCGGTGGTGATAGATGACCTTGCCGCCGCGTTTGCCAATGTTGCGTTTGTGACCTTTATTTCACTCTTGGTGGACCGCCGATATACTGCGACGCAATATGCGTTGCTTGCTTCTATCGGCACGGCAGGCCGCACAGTTTTTGCATCATCTTCAGGCCTCTTGGTGGATGGGCTTGACGGCAATTGGGGGGTGTTCTTCATCATCACGGCATTGATGGTGGTGCCGTCATTAATCTTACTGTGGAAATTGCGTGATATCTTCACCAACAAGCAGGCTTAAATACGTGCCAGCCGAGTGATAGGGCCTGCTGCTTTTTCTAACCGCGGTAAAGCTGCGCGCAGGTTTTCGGTGGCGGTCATACCATGCCACATATTAGCATGTAATAAAGTGTCGGCATCTTGCATGATCCCAACATGACCTTTCCAAAACACAAGATCACCGCGTTGCAATTCATCCAGCCCGCCGACATTACGGCCAATTGCATGTTCTTGGTCGCCGGAATTGCGCGGCACCGTGACCCCGCTTGCAGCAAGTGAAAGCTGGACCAAAGCAGAACAATCAATACCAAAACTGTCACGGCCACCCCAACGGTATGGTATGCCAATCATCCGTTCAGCCGCCGCAACATAATCATCAACAAACTGCCCGATGGGCATGGCATGATCTGCCATCATGTAACCCATCTCTTGGTCATTAATGCCAGTCACCATCATCATTCGGTTATCCGCCTTATATGCGGTGATCAAACTGCCCATGGGCAGGTAGCCCGCGGCGGGTGATTTAATGTCAGGGGCTACGGTGATTAATGCCCGCGGGGCGGTGATGTGGTGGCTTGGCGCTGACAATACGCCCAACGCATCTTCAGCAATCCATGCACGATATCCATCGGTTGCCAAGATCACCTCTGCCCATCCGCCCTGGCGTGATACCACAGATACCGTTTCCCCAAATAACGCGTCTGTTTCACGTCCGCTTGCACGATCAGCGGCATGAAACATACCTGCAGATGGGGTGATGATGCTCAACGCTTCCATCAGATGATCTTCCGCGCTATGGCCCATGCATGGGCATCAAAATTAGGACATGTTTTTTCAGTATTATCAAAATCACAATGCCCACAAATCTCTGCTTGGGGATACGTTGTTTTCCACGCTTTAAGAACAACTTCCAGCGCATCTAATTGCGCATCAGTGAACGTGGTGCTGCCGATCAAACAGACACCTAAGCTTTCATGGTTATGCTGGAACACATGTGCCCCAACCCAATATTCAGGTCGGCCATTTTCAGTCACGCCGTCACGGGTAATGACTTTATGATACCCAATACCGTCCCAGCCAAAGCCTAAATGCATGTGGTGAATGTCCTCTGCGGTCATGGTGCTGTCATTGCCTGTGTCAGAACAATGCACCACTAAATATCGAATATCATTAGGCGTGAGTATGGTCATATCTGTCATAGGTCGTCACGTCTTTCATATGAAACGCAGATCATCCGCGCTGGTATTACATCTGTCATCATGCCATAAGG
>CBFIAO010000002.1:0-63539 GCA_965660595.1 Puniceispirillales bacterium (SeqCode)
CTTGGCATTATTGGTTTGGACAGCGCTGGATATCAAAGATGGCCGTGCAGGTGCACCAACAGGTCATATTGCAGGTGTTATTGGTATTCTTGGGATCACGATTGTAGCAGGTGCGTTTGTGGCAGGCATGGATGCAGGTAAACTTTATCCTGAATACCCATTAATGGGTGAAGGGTTTGTGCCAATCGAATACGGCGATGAAGGCGCAATGGATGCTTTTGAAAACCCTGCTTCGGCCCAGTTCCATCATCGTATCTTGGCACTTTTAGTGGTGATTAGCGTTTTCACATTATGGCGGCGGGCAGTTAAATCTGGTCTAGCGTTGCGTGCGCATTTGATGCTAGGCGCGGTTAGTGCACAATTTATACTTGGGGTTATGACCTTACTGTATTCGGTACCAGTAAGCCTTGGCACATTGCACCAAGCAGGCGCCGCCACGTTATTAATTTTAATGACCGCTGTTGCCCATGGGTTAATGCTTAAATCACGTCAAACATGACATGAGTTCATGGTGCCATAAAAAAAGGACGCAATAAGCGTCCTTTTTCTTTATTCATTGTTGATGGCTTATGATGCTGGCTTTGGAGGCAACTGCTTACGGATATGAAGTTCACGCAGCTGCTCGTCATTAACTTCTGATGGTGCTGCCATCATTAAATCTTCAGCCTTACCATTCATTGGGAATAGAATAATCTCCCTGATGTTTGGCTCATTAGCAATCAGCATCACGATGCGGTCAATACCTGGTGCAATGCCGCCGTGCGGCGGTGCGCCATAACGGAAGGCGTTAATCATGCCTGGGAATTTATTATCCACGACTTCCGGTCCATAGCCAGCAATTTCAAATGCTTTATACATCACTTCAGGCAGATGATTTCTAATCGCACCTGATGATAGCTCAACCCCATTACATACCAAGTCATACTGCCATGCCTTGATGTCTAGCGGGTTCATGTTTTCAAGGGCTTCAAGACCACCTTGCGGCATTGAGAATGGGTTGTGTGAGAACACAATTTCGCCAGTCGCTTCATCTTGTTCAAACATTGGGAAGTCAACAATCCAGCAGAACTCAAACCCGCCAGAGCGTAGGTTTTGATCATCAGCAATTTTTACGCGGGCACGGCCTGCAAGGCTGGCCGCTTCATTGGCAGTGGCGCATGCAAAGAACACAGCATCACCATCATTAACGCCCAAATCTGCCTTAAGCTGTAATGCTGCATCTTGACCAAGTGCTTTAGCGATTGGACCGCGAGCTTCACCTTCTGCATAGATAATATACCCCATGCCTGGCGCGCCCTCACCTTGGGCCCATGAGTTCATCCGATCAGCAACTGAACGTGATCCACAGCCCGGGCCTGGAACGGCACGAACAACAGAACCTTTTTCAATAGCATTTGCAAAAATGCCAAAACCTGAATCACGGAATGTTTCAGTGACATCACTAATTTCAATCGGAATGCGGAGATCAGGCTTGTCGTTACCATATTTCAGCATTGAATCAGCAAAGGTGATCCGGCGGAAAGGTGCGGTTGCCTTTTCATCTGTAAATTCTTCAAAGACGCCAGCAATTACAGGTTCAACAGCGGCGAAAACATCATCTTGTTCAACAAAGCTCATCTCAAGGTCGAGCTGATAAAATTCACCGGGGCTGCGGTCAGCGCGGCTATCTTCATCGCGGAAACATGGTGCAATCTGGAAATATTTATCAAAACCAGAAACCATAATCAGCTGCTTGAACTGCTGCGGGGCCTGCGGCAATGCATAAAACTTGCCCGGATGCATCCGTGACGGCACAAGAAAGTCACGCGCGCCTTCAGGAGATGAGGCCGTCAGGATTGGTGTTTGGAATTCCATAAAGCCTAGATCAACCATCCGGCGACGAATAGACTGAATGACTTCGGCACGAAGCATGATGTTATTGTGTGGACGCTGCCGGCGTAAGTCGAGGTAACGGTAGCGTAGGCGTGTTTCTTCGCCTGCGTCTTCGTCTGAATTTACCTGAAGCGGCAAGAGCGCAGCTGCAGATTGCACATCAAAGCTATCAATCCGGACTTCAATATGACCGGTGGGTAAGTTTGTATTGATGGTTTCATCAGTACGCTTAACCACGGTACCAGTGATCGTCACAACGCTTTCATTCCGAGTTGCCTCTACGGCGGCAAAGGTATCATCAGATGAGTCTGCCACACATTGAGTGATGCCAAAATGGTCACGCAAGTCGATGAAGACAAGCTGGCCATGGTCACGCTTACGGTGAATCCATCCGGAAATACGAACAGTGCTTCCAACATCTGTTTCGCGCAACTGTTCACAATTATGGGTGCGATAGATATGCATTAGACTCAATACCTTATATCTCTGTTGGACCTGTAGGGGTCAATTCGGGGCTGAGTATGCACGGCTAGCCCCGATTATCAATAATTTTCCGTGATGTTACAGCTTATTCACGTGTACGGCGACGACGGCGAGCACGTTGATTGTCAGCAGCATTACTTTCTGCCTTGCTGGTATCAAAGCCTGACCAAGCAACACCTAATGCGGCATCAAGTACATCTGTGGTCACATCTTCGCCCATCGGCGTTCCATCAAGGGCTTTACGCATGGCTGCAATATGTTCAGGTGATGTGCCGCAACACCCCCCGATGACTTTCATGCCAGCATCACGTGCGAGCACCGCATAAGATGCCATTAGTTCAGGCGTGCCATGGTAGTGGATACTGCCATCAAGGTATTCAGGAATACCGCAATTACCTTTTGCCACTAAGACGGGATGCTTATCATCAAATGCCCCGTGCATCGCCATCATGGAATGCATCAACTCGGCCGGGCCTACACCACAATTTGCCCCAAAAGCAACAGCACCCTTATTCGCAACATGACGTGCATAATCATCAGGGTTTACCCCCATCATTGATTTACCTGCAGTGTCGAATGTCATGGTTGCGGCAACAGGAAGGCCTGTAGACATCGCAGCATCATAAGCAGCGTCGACTTCTTCAAGGGCTGATATTGTTTCAATCCATAAAATATCAACACCGCCTTCTGCCAAAGCATCAGCCTGTTCCTTAAACCCATCATAAGCTGACTGATACGTAAGTGCGCCAAGCGGTTCAAACAGCTCACCCGTTGGGCCCATAGACCCTGCCACTACGATATCACGGCCTGTTGCATCTTTATGTTCATGTGCGGCGGCAACAGCAAGTTGTGCGGCAGCTTTATTTAATTCTGCTGCGCGTTTTTCAGCCTGGTGTAATTTTAAACGAAAGCTGGTGCCACCAAATGAGTTCGTAAGGATAAGGTCAGAACCTGCCGCCAAAAATTGTGCATGCAGGTCTTTGACCAATTCTGGCTTTTCTACATTCCAAAGTTCTGGTGGGTAGCCTGTTTCAAGGCCAACGGCAAAATAGTTGGTTCCTGTTGCGCCATCAGCAAGTAAGAAGCCTCGCTCATCCAAAAGTGTTTCGAATTTAGACATATTGTCCCCTTTTGATGATAGCGAAAGGTGCTGAATTAGCCCGCCACGCGGCGCGGCTTTCTTCGGGCACGCCCTGTAGCTTCTGCCCTTCTGTCCTGCAACGCCGTGATCAATGATTGCTGTTCATCATTGGTCATACGTGACCAACGTGCGATTTCTTCACGTGTTCGATAGCACCCCAGACAATTGCCGCTAATCGGATCAATCTGGCAGATACTAATACAAGGTGATGGCAAAGGCGCGTTGGTCATTGTGTTTTTAAGATTTAAGCTGCAGCTTCGACTGTTTTAGCGTTTTCAATAGCCTGCGCTAATAGCGCAATCATCTCAGCAGTATCTGCCCCAGTAGGTGCAGTGACAAGCGTTTTGTTTACGCTAGCCTCTTCGCCCACAACAACATCTTCACCAAGCATGTCATTAGCCTTAAGTGCGTCAATAGCAGAACCAATGACTAGTGATGGAACCTGCTCACGAATAAAGGCGTTTACGATCCGCTTACCATGCGCATCGTTAAGCAACATTTCAGTATGACGTGTGCCATCGGGAACAATCATAACATCATAGTCAATCGCCAGTGTTTCTGACAGTGCTGCGTCAACCGGATAGCTGAGGCCCCAATTGCTGCCGGCCCAACCATTTGTTAGGCCAGAGTCACGCGAAATTACACGGACTTTTGCACCTGCAGCGTTCATCGCTTGTTGAAGTTTAATAAAAGGCTGTTCTTCAAAACCGCTACAAACAAGAAGTGCAACGGTTTTATTCTGCATTAATGACATGATTTCTCCTGAAGAAAATTGTCAAAAAACATCGGCGCGAGGATTTGCGCCGACGTGATGACATAGAAAATTGTGTAAATCTGAAACTTATATAACGCTAAGAGCTCATAAGAGCAAGGGGCGGAGCAGATCGAGGGGCAAATTGACCCATGGCTATGAAAAATAACTGTAGTTCCGGGTGCGTATATTTGCGATGATGCCAGCCCCGATATAAACCAATAACGGCAAGGTCATTTGAAGACCCGTTGCCACACCGAGATGGCTTCGGTTTGCGCCTGCAGCAAGCGTCACCGCTTCAACCGTCAATGTTATAATTTGACCATTACCTGCAAACACCGTGGGTAGATAAAGTGCTGCACTTACCGAAAAGCCAAGCGCAAGGCTGACCATAATTGGCTGTACCATAATAGGTAAGCGAATAAATATAAACCTTTTCAAAGGTGATGCGCCCAGACTGCCCGCAAGATGCAACCAATCTAGATTAAAAGAACGCCAAGATGGGGCTAAGGCCAACCATATATAAGGCACGACAAACAATATATGTGTCCAAATTAATGCAATGATTAGGCCATCAAGATGAAGCCATAATAACATAATTTGAATGCCAAATAGGAAGCCTGTTTGCGGCAAAATAATTGGAAGAAATAATAAATATTCTGTCCAATGGTTTTTCTGGTCACTGGTAATGGATGTTGTTTTGCTCGCGGCTGAAACAAGTCCAAGCCACCCCATCACAAGCGCCAACCCTATGAAAGATGAAATGAAACCAAGCAATAATGTTGTTTGAAGAATTTCACCAAAACCATCAAAAACACCGCCCCAATACCTAAAGGTAAAGGCATCTGGCCACGCAGATGGAAACCGCCACCTACTTGCAATAGACCAAAGCATGGCCGCCACCAGCCCTAATATTGCCATGAACATTGGTGATAGACTAAAGATCAAAATGCTTGATTTAACAATGCGTACCAATAGTGCCGGCATCTTGGCACATCGATACCCGCCATAGGCTAATAACTTAATGGCCTGGCCAAGAAGGTGACTGCTGCCAAAGAAAATAATCGCCCCTATCACCACCATCAGCATTTGCGTCATTGCCGCAACAGATGCAACAAAGCGTTGCGAAAGATCAGGGTCTTGATAAAGCGTAACAACCCGAACAGATAAAGGTGGAGGTGTGGTGGGCGCCAACACAATAGCCATATCAACCACCGAAAGTGAAAATACCAACACGATCAATACCGGCAGTTTAATGCGGCGCCATAATGCTGGTACGATTACATGTACCCATGCCGCCATTGGGCCGTATCCCATAGTGCGCGCAAGCGTCAGCATGGGACGCGTGTTGATTTGTGATAACGCAGAAAGTGTCATCAATATAAGAAAAGGGATTTCTTTAGCAACCAACCCAAGCACTAAGATAAGCCCAGCTTGGTCAGGGAATAAATAGTCAACCGGTGGACGATCAAGACCAGTAAATACCGGCGAAATAAGCCGAAGCAGCCAGCCGCTGGGTTGCAACAAGAATAGAATGCCTACAGCAACCGTAATATGCGGCAATGAAAGAATAGGAGAAAGATACCGCCCCAACATACGAAATGCTGGATGCCCATATAATAAGCCGGGCAGCAGAAGCGCCAACACCGTTGAAATAAATGTTGCAAGCAAGCCCGGAAACAAACTTAAAATTATTGAATGTTCAATACCTGGCAACTCAAGAAATGCTGCGATTGGTGCCGCACTTATACCATGCCCACCCAAGGGAGGAAAATAGCCGAGCGCAGGCAAAACAGCACCAACCAACCCTAATAAGATAGGTATGATGATCAGAGCCATTAAGCCATAACGCAACATTACAATACCCTTAACGTAAAAGAATTAGTTTAGGTAACGGCTTTCCCAACCTTTTTCGAGTACAGATACCCATGATGGATGAGGTTCTGGAATTGATGCCGAAAGCTCTGCTTCTGTTAATGTCGCGATACCCCGCGGCAGCGCATTAAATGCATCCTGATCTTCTGGGCTGAGTTTTGCCATGGAAAGCACTGTTGGGTCACCCCAGATATCTGAATTTGCTTTTCTGATTTGCGCTTCAGGTGACAAGAAGAAGTCAGCCGTGATCATCGCGGCTTCAGCGGATTTGGCGTTAAACGGAATAGCCACATAGTGAATATTAGCCAAAGTGCCACCATCATGAATATACGTGCGGATCGTATTTGGCAGGGCGCCTGTTTTAATATCATTTGAGAACTTTGCCGGATTAAACGCCATGGCAATATTAATCTCACCATCACCCAAGAGTTGCGAAAGATGGGTATAATTCTTTGGGTAACTGCGTCCCTTCTGCCACAAAAATGGTGCTACTTCGTCGAGCCAAGTCCACAATGGAGCCAACGCGGCATCAGTATCCACTGTTGCTGCATCTTGTGCAAAAACGCTTTGGTCTGAACTTAATTCAATGGCGATTTGTTTCAGAAAGCTTGTGCCTGTAAATGCGGGAGGTTGCGGAAATGTAAAGCGGCCCGGGTTTGAGATGATCCATTCTTTTAGCGCCATCGCAGACCGCGGTGGGTTAGCTACGTTGTCTTGATCATATGCAAAAACTAGTTGTGCACGGCCCCATGGACTTTCAAGTCCATCTGTAGGATTACCAAAATCTGTTACCAATGCAGGTAATGCATTCACATCTGTAAACCGCCATGACGGTAAATCAAAGGCCCATGCATCACGGCGCAAAAGCCCATTGCGTTTTAGCGATGCAAAGTTTTCACCATTGACCCAAATAAGATCAACGCTGCCGCCTTTGGCGCGACCTGCTGTTTTTTCTGCCAAAATGCGGTTAACCGCATCTGCCGTGTCAGTCAATTTAACATGTACGAGGGTTATATTGTGGTCCTCTTTGAGACGGGCACCAGCCCAACTGATATATTCATTTATTGCTGGCGACCCACCCCAAGCATTAAAGTGAACAATTTGTCCAGATGAAGCGCTGGCCACATCACCAAATGATTTTTCATTCTTGTTAATGTAATTAGTAATGCCATACGCAGCGGCAAGGATGATCAATGCCAACCCAGCTATATATTTTTTCATTACTGTCTCCTGATAATGGAATTCTAGGTAACGCAAATATTCAACTTTTTTAAGAAACCCAATATCAACAACATCATCAATTCGGCTGAATATATATGCCTTTGAAGTCATAACCTATGCCAATGCGCAGGCAAAATCAAAATTCGTTGATCTATTGTTATTATATGCAACAGGAACGTAGATCATTGGCAAGGCAATACAGTTATTTTATCCTTGTGTTAGTTTACCCACTACTTTCCAGTTGCGGGGGCGGAGGTGGTACATCTGCTTCCGCCCCACCAGTATTCACCCCTACACCCCCTATCCTTGGCAATCTGTTAGGCGGCGCTACCACCAGCGCATTATTCCAAAATTTACCCGATGATGGGCCACGTTGGCTGGCGCTTGTTGACGCTGATAGCGGATATATTCCCCTCCGCGGCAATGCCGCTTCCACCGAGGACACTCTAAAAAAATTACCCCCACCAACACCATTGGGTGATATCACCACAAGGTTTTCAAAGATAAGTTACGTACAAAACCAATTACAGCAAATTGCAGATCCTGGCCGTTATATTATCTGGGGGACCCGAAACACGTTAGCGCTTCAACAGCCATTGTCATTCACGATCAAGGGCCAGTGGACATGTTCATATTGTGGAGGCGCACAAGCCTTGCGGCACGGCGAATTGCAGGGGCAATTATCCGTTAACCCTGCTGATGATCGAGGCACAGTTACCTTAACTGGCGACGGGTTAGAGATAGCAGCATCGTTAGCACGTCAAAAAAATAACCAGCTATCATCGCAGATATTACCAACGATATTACGGCTTGATGGGCAAGCGTTAACACCTATTAGAAGTGATATATTAGGATCACTTTTTGGCCCTAATGTTGAAGAAGCCGGCATTGTTTTTGGTATTGCAGATGACCAAGGACGTATTTTTTCTGGAGGGGCAACAGGTCATAAAATTCCAACACAATGACCTGATATTAGTGATGCTTCTTTTCCAAACACCTGAAGTCAGCTTCGGGCATCATGTTGTCAAAATCAATATGAACAACATTAACATCATGGCGACGGCACCACACTTGAAGCCCTTTATCGGTAAATCCAACATCAAGGCGGGCATAATCTTGAAGTGACGCGGCATCCGTCAGGCCTTGGGCAACATCATCATGGCATTTTGAACACACAACAGGTTCACGAATAGAATGAAGCAAATGTTCCACGTTGATATCCTATATCCAACTGGGTAATGATGGTGATGATATCTTATTTGGCGCGCGGCCGATTAGAGACAAGCCATAGCCCAGGCAAGATCAACACAGCACCATAAACATGATAATCCATGATCGCTTCACCCAAGATAATTAGCGCGAGCACAGCCGCATAAATTGGCGCAAGGTAAAGCGTTGCCCCGGCAACAGCCGTGCCTAGGCGCGACACGATGAAGCCATAACTGAGATATGCGCCGATTGATGCAAAAAATATCACCACCAATAATGCGATGATGATAGGCCACGTGATGTCAGGCCAAGTGTTGAGTGACGATAACTCGCGCCACATGAAAGGGGCATGCCATAAGGCCCCGCCTAAGGCCATTGCGCCAAAGCGTTGCACTTGAGTGAGGTTGGTCTTTAAATGTTTTAGCCCAAGTGAATAGATAGAAAAGCTAATGGTTGTAAGCACGATTAAGAGGTCGCCTGAATTAAATTTAAGCGCAGCAACATGTGCAAGCTCTGCCTTAAACATAATCACAAGCACCCCAACAAGCCCCATGATAAGTCCCAATACTTGTTGGTGAGATAGTTTTTCTTTGAATACCATTAGGGCAAAAAGTGCCATCAATAATGGTGCGGTGCTATAGATCAAACCAATATTGGTTGCGGTGGTAACTTCCGCCGCTATATAAACAGGGCCGCCACAAATACCCATGCCAAGTGATGCCAGAAACATCACTTGTTTAAATTCAGCCTTGAGGTGTGACCAGTTAAACCGTCGAAACGTGATCAGACAGGTGATGACAAGCACACCGACAAAAAACCAACGCAAAAAAGCAAGCGATACTGGTGGAAATACCCCCACCATGGCGCGGGCCACCAACATGTTTGACGAAAACAAAGCCGGGCTTATAAAAAGAAACGCCCAGGCCAATTGATCTTTCATGCGTTCAGAGAGTGCTGACATAGATACCTAACTTAACATGTGGCCGCTTAACATAAGTGACATGGTTATTGATGTAGCGGATAACGTAATGATCAAAAGAGTTAGAGGCAAATGATATCAGCTTAAAATCATGTTTGACTTTAGTCCTATTGTTTAACACTATTTTTATGAGTTATGGGGGAATGTGATGGCACGACACGTTAGGGGTGATCTCTATCAAATTGGCGAAAGTCTATGTGGTGAAGATGGTCTGCATGAAGCGGTACGTGTCTATGTGCTGGTAAATGATGGATGCCCGTTAGTTTTTGATGCAGGTTCACATTTGCATTCCGAAGAAATCATGACCGCGCTTCAGGAGCTGCTTGGTGATGTGGCGCCAGCTTATGTTTTTCTAACACATACTGAGCTGCCACATACCGGAAACCTGAATGTTATTTTAGACGCTTGGCCTGATGCAAAATTGGTTGTTTCAAGCGGAATCCTGCCCCATGTGGAATTACCATGGTGGGTTAAAGACGACCAAATCCAATATGCATATGCTGGCACAGAAGGTGTTTATGGTGGGCGGCATATCAGTTTTCTTGATGGTATCTTGAAGGATCAGCCAGGCACCCACTGGATGTATGATGCAACGACAGAAACATTATTTACGGCTGATGCGTTAGGGTACTTATTTCCGGCAACAGCAGATGCTTTATTTGATGATGAGCTGGAAGATGGTGTGCCTGAAGAATGGCTCTTTGATTATCATGTGAGTGCGTTCCGGTTTTTACCATATGTAGATGGCGCCAAAATGATGGATGATTTCCATCACATTTTCCGCAAACGATCCATCAAAATTATTGCCCCAACCCATGGCAATGCGATGCGCGGCGACTTGAAAAAACTAATGCGAAAATTTGAACATGCTGTGATGAGGGTTTGCCAATGATGAATGCTGAATGTTGCACCCATGAAACTCCTGCGATGACAAAAGTTTATGGTGATGGAGAGACGCGTGTTGGTGTGCGCCAGATCACGCCAAAGATTTATTGGATTTGCCATTGCGCCGGTGAGGATGCCGAAAAATTAAACCGCGGTTTCGCAGGTGAATTTGCCAAAACAAATCCTCTCTTGGACCCAACGGCAAATGACATTATCTACAGCTCTTACCTATTTATGGATGAGAAGACATTTTTAATCGACACCCTTGGCCCAAAACAACACGAAACCATGATGCAAGCTGTCGACGATATTTTGGATGGCCGCAGGCTAGATTACTTATGGATCAGTCATACCGAACTGCCGCATGCGGCTAATACTGCTGCGCTAAAACGTGCGCACCCAGAAATGGAAATATTAACAGTTGGCGGGCATGATCATTATGCTGTCCACGGACTTGGAGATGCATCACGGCTTAATTATGGTGATAAAATTCATTTGGGCCATCATGTCATTGAAATTATTGAACCGCTATTTGTTGACCATGCCCTGACACAATGGATTTATGAACACACCACCGGTTTTATGTGCCCAGTGGATTGGGCGTTGAATGTGCATAATGAACATCAATGTTTTCGGTTTATGGATGAAATGGAAGACGTTGGGTATTCAGCAGAACAATTCAAGGAAGTTGTGTCCACCAGCAACCGCACTGTATTTGCCTGGTTAAGATGGGCAGACCCAGATGAAACTGCGGCAAGAATTGATGCATTTTTTGACCGTTATGATGTCAAGATTTTTGCACCAAGTCATTGCAATGTGATCCGTAAAGATATGGACAAATATCAAGTGGCATTGCGGGATGCCATGCGCTTAGCTGTCACGGGTGATTATAATATCAAATATTAATAATCGTTTAGAAGAGTTTAAGTTAACTTAACGCATTGCAGTTAAGCATTAGCCGGTTATTGCAGAGACTTTAAATATGCAATCAAGTTGGCGCGATCTTTTTCTTTCTTCAAACCGCCAAAAGCCATTTTAGTGCCTTTTAAGAATTTTTTAGGCTTGGTCAAATATCCATCAAGGGTTGCCTCGTCCCAAACAAGACCACTTTCTTTCATCGCTTTTGAATATTTTGTGTAGCTTTCAACACCAGCGGCAGGGCGGCCAATAATATTGACCAGATGTGGACCGGTCTTGTTCTTTTCTTCACCGACGACATGACACGCTTTGCATTTTTTAAATACTTTTTCACCTGCCGCAATATCACCTGCGAAAGCTGCGCCTGATAAGGCTATGAATAACATTGTTGCCAAAGAAAGTATCCGCATGATGTGCCCTTCGTATTTACGTACTGCAAAAGTTATTTTTCCATATCATGATGACATAGAACACGCATCATTTTTTTGATGATTATTTTTTGTAATGACTAAAATTCTTTTTATTTTTGCCGCTAATATATGCACCTGCCGTGGTGACATTTGCTATTGAAGCGCTGGCGTCAAAATCTTGGGGGTTTATAGGTGTCATGCTGGCCGGGTCGCAAAATACAGGAATAGAAAAGCGCGCTTTCTTACTGCGGTTAATAACACGGTGACGTGTTGATGTTAGCCGACCGTTCGTCCACATTTGAAGCAGGTCACCTATGTTGCAAACAAATGTACCTGGAATTGGCGGCGCTTCGATCCAATTGCCATCATGTTCACCTTCTTTGGCTTTGATCTGTAATCCCCCTAAGTCGTCCTGCATCAATATAGTGAGCACACCAAAATCCGTATGTGCCGCCGCACCAAAGCGATGAGCCTCAACGTCCTTGGCTGCTAATGGCGGATAATAAACAAGCTGGCCACGTCCTAGTGGTTTGTCATAAGCAGCTTTAAAGAAATTTGGATCCTTGCCCAAACCTTCTGCGAGCAGTGACATGATAGCCCGTCCTAAATCAAGCACTGCATGATAATAAGGCATCAGTTCTTTTTTAAGAAATGAGGCATCTTCATCTGGCCATTGATTCAAGGCAACCATCAGATGTCCTGCCTTAAGGTCAGGATCATCAGGCGCAATATCGTAGCCCCAAAAAAAGACCTCCTTTGCGTCATGAGTGGTGG
This sequence comes from Puniceispirillales bacterium (SeqCode), assembly GCA_965660595.1. GTDB lineage: Bacteria > Pseudomonadota > Alphaproteobacteria > Puniceispirillales > UBA1172 > JAGWAQ01. The sequence continues at coordinate 12,519 of CBFIAO010000002.1, forward strand.
CACCTTCAAGATTTGTAAGCCCTTGCTTCATCCAACCACGCTGAAACTGATCAACAGTGATCTTTTCTTTAAGCAATTCATTAAGTGCAAAAAAACGACGTGATGCGTCAAAAGCTTGATCACAGAGAGATGCAGGCACACCATGATTACTGATATAGAAAAAGCCAGAGTGTTCAGCCGTAGCAACAAGTTGTTGCGCAAGGTCTTTACGCATTGCCGGATCATTCAGGCCACTTAGGTCAATAACAGGAATGACCGATAAATCAATTGCATTGGCATCTGCATAACCCGTTTTATGTTTATCATTGGATGACGTCATGACAAAAACTGTGGCCTCACAAGGTTGGCGTCGCGTTTAGCAATCGATGTTAGGATATCAAAAACCTTAACATCAAAATGGCTTTTGATAGCATCTTTATAAGGCGGTAAATTAGTGCACTCTAACACCAATGCCTGAATTTCATCACCATCTAGACATGACTTCAGCAGGGCAATCAGCTCTGTGGTTGCGCATTCTTGGTCAAGTTCAGTTAAGTCTTCTGCGATGACTTTCCGTAGATGCATTTCAGGATCAAGGCCAATGATCTGCCCGCCAAAACCATCAAGTAACTGTGAATAATATGGCGAATGAAGTGCCGCAGCATCAAATGTAACGATCGCCATTTTTTGATGGTCATACTGACTTGCCCAATGCGGCAAATCAATTAATGAGGATGATAAAAATGGTCGTGGGCATTGTGTATCAAGTCGGTCTTGCCAATACCCCATAAAGCCGCAAGATGTGACGCCAATACCAGACGTTATGTCTTTAACTGCGCGCTCAAAACCTATGACGTCATCAGGGTCAGGGGTATGGGTCACAATCTTTTTAACGCTAGCGCTTTCAACCTGAAGAACCGAAATAGGTTTAAGATATGTTGCGGGCGATGCCACATCACCTGCTATCCGCGGAAAACTTGTATCAAGCTGCAGCACCGTCAACGCCGGCTGGGTGTTATCAATGTGGTGTCTTGCGGACATTATCAGGCAACCATGTGGCAAGTTCAGGCCATATTACAAGAATGACAACCATCAAAATCATCAAGCCAACCATTGGTATGGCCGTGCGGGCAATATATGAAATCTCATGCTTGGTCATACCTTGCAGCACGAATAGATTAAAGCCAATTGGCGGCGTCACTTGTGCCATTTCAACAACCACAACCACAAACACACCAAACCAAATGACGTCAATACCAGCTTGTCTGATCATGGGTTCGACAATAGCCATGGTCAACACTACTGATGAAATACCATCAAGGAACATCCCTAAAATAATATAGAAAACAGTTAATGCTGCAATGAGCACGATGGGGGAGAGATCAAGACTGTCTATCCACCCTGCAAGCGCGCGCGGCAGACCTGTAAAGCCCATGGACAATGATAAGAATGACGCCCCCATCAAAATAAGAGCAATCATTGCAGAGGTTCTAGTGGCCCCCATCAAGCTTGTCGTGAATGTTTTCAAGTTCAGCGAACGTTGCGCAATCGCAAGACTTAGCGCACCTACCACACCAACCGCCGCGGCTTCTGTTGCGGTGGCCCAGCCAAAATACATCGACCCAATAACGATAAATACCAAAATCATTACCGGAATAAGGAAACGGCTTTCTTGCACCATTTTGCCCAAACTCATCGTTGGTTCAGGCTTTGGCCGCTCTTCTTTTCTAAGATAATACCAGCCAATAATGTACGTCATGAACAATCCTGCCAATACTAGGCCAGGGATAACCCCCGCTAAGAACAGCTTGGTGATGGATTCGTTAATGCTAACCCCATAAACAATCAGCGTAAGGGATGGCGGGATCATTAATCCAAGTGTCGCCGCGCCAGCAAGCGTACCAATGATCATATATTCAGGATAGCCGCGCTGCCGTAATTCTGGGATCGACATTTTGCCAACGGTAGTTAAGGTTGCGGCAGATGACCCAGAAACAGCCGCAAAAATTGTACAACCTGCAATATTGGTATGAAGAAGTCCGCCAGGCAGCCAGCGCATCCATGGCGCAAGGCCGCGGAACATATCTTCGGATAATCGGGTACGATATAAAATTTCACCCATCCAAATAAACAGCGGTAAAGCAGTTAACGTCCATGATGATGCGCCCGTCCAAATGGTGGTGATCATCGCATCGCCCGCAGGCCGTGACGTGAAAAGCTCCATCCCAACATAGGCAACACCAACAAGTGCAAGCCCAATCCAGACTGAGCTACTGAGCAAAGCAAAAAGGACGAAGAGAAAAATAGCGGTTGCGTAAAATTCGGTCATTCGACAGTCTCCGCCTTGATCGTGCTTTCACCCATCACCAATAATCTGGTCAGATGATCCCAAAGAGCAATGGCCAGTAATGTTGTGCCAATTGACATCGGTATCTGCGGAACCCATACCGGCGTGTATACCCAAAGGTCACTGGTCGATGACCATATTTCACCCCAGTTCCATGGCAGTGTTGAAAACATTTGCAGAATAGAAATAAACCAATCCGGAATTTGATCCTGACCTTGGGTGCGGTCATTTAGTATCTGTGATAAGAAATTTGTCTTAATCGCGTATCTGGCAAAATAAGTAGCGGTAATTGCCGCAATAAACATCGCAAAGGCATTTAGCCAAAGACGGGTGAAGTTATTAAGATTAAGTAAGATAGAAACACGAATATGTGCACCATGACTAAGGGCATGCGCCATGGCAAAGAAGGATGTTGCAGCCATTGCATAGCCTGCAAATTCTGTTGAACCTTCAAACGTTACCCCTGCCCAGCGCGCCGACATTTGAAATATAATGATGACTAAAATAAGAACCATGAAAACGGCAGCGACAACACCTGATGCGGTATAGACGCGATCAAGGATACCCCAAAGTGGCGTAAGAATTTTTCGAGCATGATCGCGTTTGAGTCGTGCAAATACAACAAGGATGGTAGGCATTACAAATACCCATCCCCATAAAGGAATGCCTAAAATATCTGGCCAAGACGACATATCATTACCGATTAATTTATAAAGAGACGAGGTGAAAATACCCCCTGCCAAAACAGGGGGTATTACATTTACATTTTGTTGTACGCGTCAATGATGGCCTGACCTTCAGGACCAGCAGAAGACAGCCAATCAGCCTGCATCTTTGCGCCGATTGCCTTAAGCTCTTTCAAGAACTCTGGACCTGCATCTGTGACGTCCATACCATTGGCTTCGAGTTGTTCAAAATACCAATTGGCAAGGCTGGCTGATTTTGCTGCACAGTCAGCACCAGTTTCGTCAGCAGCGCGCTGAATACCTGAACGTGTAGCGTCATCTAAGTTATTCCAAATACCTTTATTAACGATCACATAATTGCGCGGCAACCACGCATTAACCTTGTAGTAATGTGTCAAATGTTCCCACACTTTACGGTCATAGCCTGTTGAACCTGAAGAAATGAACGCTTCAGCAACACCAGTCGCCAATGCTTGTGATAATTCTGCTGCTTCAACCTGAACAGGCGTCATGCCAAGCTCTTTCGCAAAGGTTGCTGTGGCTGAGTTATAGGAACGGAACTTAATGCCTTGTGTGTCAGCGGATGATGAAACTGGCTTTTTAAAATAGAAACCCTGACCCGGCCAAGGACATGTATAAAGAGCAACAAGGTTGAGGCTATCAAGCTGCGCATTCACACGGTCTTTTGCCGCCGCCCATAATTTTTCATTATCTTCGTATGTTGTGGCCAAAAACGGCAGGTTATCCCAGCCTAGAAGCGGTGCTTCATTTTGGTGGGCTGACATAAAGCGTTCACCAATTGGAGCCTGACCTGTTTGCACAGCGCGCTTAATCTCACCACCTTTAAACAGTGACCCACCTGGATGCACGGTGATTTCAATTGCACCGCCGGTGTAATCTTTAACGCGGTCAGCAAAAACAACACCCATTTCTGAATGGAAATTTGTTGCCGCGTATGCCATTGGCATATCCCATTTTTCCGCATGTGCAGCACCCGTGGATAACGTCGTGATTGCAGCTACCGCAGTAAGCATTGCTTTAATATTTTTCATATTTTCCTCCAAATATTTGTATTATTTAATTTTACTGCACCGCGTTAAGGTGGTTATGTCAAGTTTTTGTCGTTAACATGATGTTTTCATGACTACTCAACGCACCGTCAAAAACACCACATAAATTTACAACGCGGTAAGATTCAAAAATTATAAATCAAAAACGTTTCAAATCAGGTGCATTATAGGTAATGTATTTCATTATTTTCTTTACGTTTTAAGAGAGACCAATGCGCACACAAGTTGCTATTATCGGGGCTGGCCCTGCAGGTTTGTTGTTGGGATGTTTGCTCGACAAACATGGCATTGACAACATTATTTTGGAACGACAATCTGCCGATTATGTGCTGTCACGTATTCGTGCTGGTATCTTGGAACAGACCACCGTTGATATGATGCATGTTGTTGGCGCGGCATCACGGCTAGATGACGAAGGCATTATCCATCACGGCGTTAATATCGCCTTTGATAAAAAGATGGAGGCTATTCCACTTGGCGCATCCACGGGCGGAAAAGTTGTCACCGCATATGGCCAAACAGAAGTTACCAAAGACCTTTATGACCTTCGCCTTTCCGGTAATAGCCCAATATTTTACAACGCCGAAGATGTAACCCCACATGACTTTGATAGCACTGCACCGTCAGTCACCTTCACTCATGATGGCCAACATCATAAAATTTCATGTGATGTGATTGTGGGGTGTGACGGCTATCACGGCGTCAGCCGTGCATCTGTGCCAACATCTGCGCTTAATACTTATGAGAAAATCTATCCTTTTGGATGGCTTGGCCTGCTCGCCGATACACCGCCAGTTGCTCATGAAGTTGTTTATGCTAATGATACCCGCGGCTTTGCGCTTTGTTCAATGCGGTCAATGACACGGTCACGTTATTACATTCAATGTGACACAAATGATAAAGTTGAAAACTGGTCTGATGATGCATTTTGGGATGAACTTCGTCGCCGTCTTCCAGAAGAATTGGCCGAACCTATGGTCACCGGTCCATCGTTGGAGAAATCTATTGCGCCTTTGCGTTCGTTTGTGGCGGAACCACTTCGTTTTGGCCGTTTGCTTTTGGCAGGGGATGCCGCACATGTTGTACCGCCCACCGGTGCGAAAGGGCTTAATCTTGCCTTCTCTGACATCTATTACATGATTGATGCGTTGACGGCTTTCTTTGCTGATCAAGATGATGCGGCATTATCACATTATTCGGAAAAGGCCTTGGCCCGTGTCTGGAAAACTGAACGCTTTAGCTGGTACCTGACGAACCTTACACACCGTTTCAATGATGATGCGTTCGAACAAAAGATGAAAGAGGCTGAGCTTGCCTATATCACATCATCAGAAGCAGGGCGTATTTCGCTTGCCGAAAATTATGTAGGCCTACCTTTATAAAATAAATGTTGGTTTATCCTGATCAGGGTGTTCATGTTTTATCGGCGTCTTTGTTGCCTTGTTAACAATCATCGCCATAAAGATAAGACAGATAATAGCGCCACCACCAGTAAACATCCTGCCATGATGCGGTTGATCAGGCGTTGATGTTGTGGTGAAAGTTCAAGGCGATTTACTTTCACGCCTGCGTAAAGCCAAATCAAATGAAGCGGCAGCCACACCATATTCATGATAATCAGCTTAAGCCCTGTTTCAATGGCAAAACTGTCAGGGTAAAAGGCAAAGCTGCTGAATAATGTGGTGTTTACGGCATAGGCTTTTGGGTTGATAAACTGTAACGTCATCCCTGCCATCACCCCCGGGGCTGCGGTGGTGATAAAGGCAATTTTCGCCCCAGCCAGCGCGATGCGCATTGCTAAATACCCAAGGTAGCTTGCTGAAACAACTATTAAGACGGTGCGTATAATAGGGTCGGCAAGTATCACCGCCGCCAGACCTGAAATTACCGCAATGCTGACAAGGTTCGTGCCGGCACAAAGACCTGCAATATAATAAAGACCCTGCTTCCAGCCATAGGCCGTTCCGACACCTGCCGCAGATAGAACGCCCGGACCAGGTGTAATGATGAGCAAAAATACAGCAAAAGCAAAGGTCAGCATGTCATGTCCTTTTTGATGTTCCTTTTGTTTAAATTGGGGTGATGAAATTGAAATGCGAGCTTGGTTTTAATGACACCTTTAAACTGATCATAGGTAACGTCGCCAACATTAATACTTGGCCTAAATCCAAACCAACAATAAGCAACTTAGTGATGTTGTTATCTATTTTGACTGGATTTAGACGAGCTGAATTTTACCGTAACCCACCTTGTGTTTTTAAGAAATCAGCCAATTCAGCCACGCCCACGCCCTTACGCATAGAACCAAAAATAAACGGAAGATCACCCCTGTTCTGTTTGGTGTCCATCCGCATCTGATCCAGATCAACATCAACATGCTCGGCCAGTTCAATCTTATTAACCACTAGCATATCTGATTTCATTAAGGCTGGACCTTTTTTCCGTGGAATATCCGCCCCCATACATACATCAATAACGTAGATGGTCAGGTCCACAAGTTCTGGGCTGAAGGTCGCGGCCAAATTATCACCGCCAGATTCAAGCAAGATTAGATCAAGGTCAGGAAATTGCTGTTTCAGGTCATCCATCGCCGCCAGATTTACAGATGCATCTTCGCGGATAGCCGTATGAGGACAGCCGCCTGTTTCAACGCCGCGAATGCGATCAGACGACAATGCCTGCATGCGCACTAAATAATCAGCATCTTCTCTTGTATAAATATCATTAGTAATGACTGCCATCGAGATATCGTTGCCTAACGCGCGGCATAATGCTTCGGTCAAGCTTGTTTTGCCTGCACCAACGGGCCCACCAATTCCTACCCGTAATGGGCCGTATCTCAATTTTTCTTGCGTCATGTCCGATAAATCCTGGGGGTTGCATGCTCATGTTTCATTGCCATTATATCAGACAACACCGCAGCGCTGCCTAAATCTTCAAGTGAACCGGCTGCAGCGTCCATACTGACTTCTGCAATAACTGGATAGAGGCTGACCAGACAGTCTTGACCGGCTTGCTGGCCGATTGGAATGATACGCACCCCAACCGAAATTAGATTGGCAGCAAAAGCCTGCAAATAGCTTTGAAGGGTAAGATTGAGGTCAAGGCCTGTAATCTTGGCAGCCTTGCCAACAGCAACCGGATAGGCAAGACCCGTAGGCAATGACATATCATAGCTGGCATTCACAACGCGGCAAAAAGACTGCCCAAGTTCAAGCGTTTCCTGTTGCCTTTCTTTACTGGCACATAGTGCCAGACATAACGCGTTAACATCGGTATTGCCGCCATAGGCGGCTTTGATAAAGCGTGCATCATTTCGGCCAGAGCCATGGGTGAGCAGAAAAGATATCCAGTTTTTTAAGCTGGCCTCATCGGTAACCATTTTATCTTGGATTGCTGTTTCCAGCCCATGCGAATAGCTGAACGCGCCTGTGGGAAAAGCCGGTGAAAACCAAGCCTGAAGAACCATCATGTCATGATTAAGCTGTTTCATCTGATAAAGCCTCAGTCATGATCATGGGCAAGGTTGCTGGAAGGTTCATGTGAATGACTATGGGTGCGCCCATGTCCATACGCCCCACCTTCCGGCGTAAAGGGGGCGTCCAGCTTTTCAATAGTTGCGCCAAGCAAACTCAGCATATCTTCGAGTACATGATCCTGCTGAATCAACAAGTGATCCTGTTTGATCGAACATGGGGTGTGCCGGTTACCGATATGCCAAGCAATACGCGGCAAGTTTGGATGGGTCACTTTCAGCAAGGGTTCTGGCTTAGGATGAATGGCGATAATACGCCCATCATCTAAGACAAACCCATCTGTTCTTGATAATGACACGGTTTCCGGCAACTCGACCAAAAATGCTTCTCCGCCATCTGTGACAAGGCGCTTACGACGCAGAAATCTACCTTCATAATCAAGCGTGACAACGTCATCTGCCGTGCGTGCATCATTATCATTGATGATTTCTTGCGCGATATGCATTGATCCTCACTTCAATATTGTTGGCGGTTAGAATAGGAAATAACGCTGTGCTAGGGGCAGTTCATCCGCTGGCTCACAGGTCAATAATTCACCATCTGCGCGCACTTCATAAGTTTCAGGATTGACCTCAATTTCAGGCTGATAATTGTTCATCACCATATCAGCCTTTGAGATAGCCCGCGTGTTTTGAACAGGCAGTGTCTTTTTAGCAAGACCTAGCTCGGTTGCGATATGATTATCCTGAGCTGCTTGGCTGACAAAACAGACGGCTGATTGTTCGAGCGACCGCCCAAAAGACGCAAACATTGGCCGAGTATAAACAGGTTGCGGGGTTGGGATAGACGCGTTGGGATCGCCCATCTGCGCCAGCACGATACTGCCACCTAGTAGCACCATTTCAGGTTTCACCCCAAAAAAGGCCGGATTCCATAGCACCAAATCAGCACGTTTTCCTGTCTCTATGCTGCCAATATGATTTGAAATCCCATGGCAGATCGCAGGGTTAAGGGTATATTTTGCGATATAGCGCTTTACGCGCAGATTATCATTATCCCCCACCTCATCCGAAAGACGACCACGTTGTACCTTCATTTTATGAGCAGTCTGCCACGTCCTTGTGATGACCTCACCCACCCGGCCCATGGCTTGACTATCAGATGCTATAATTGAAAATGCACCCATGTCATGCAGAATATCTTCAGCAGCAATTGTCTCTTTTCTGATCCGGCTTTCAGCAAAGGCCACATCTTCTGGAATAGATCGGTCGAGATGATGACATACCATCAGCATATCAAGATGTTCTTCTAACGTGTTCACCGTATAAGGCCGGGTCGGGTTTGTTGAAGATGGGATTACATGAGCCTCACCACATATCTTGATGATATCAGGGGCGTGGCCACCCCCCGCACCTTCGGTATGAAAGGCATGGATGGTTCGGCCCTTCATCGCCGCAACCGTATTTTCAACAAAGCCGCTTTCGTTCAACGTGTCAGTATGGATCATGACTTGAACATCCATATCATCTGCGACTGATAGACAGGTATCAATGGCGGCTGGTGTGGTGCCCCAGTCTTCATGCAGTTTCATCGCGCAAGCACCGCCTTTTATTTGTTCTTCTAGCGCTTCGGGCAGAGCTGAATTGCCCTTGCCCGCAAAGGCAAGGTTCATTGGAAAACTATCTGCTGATTGCAACATTCGCGCAATATGCCAAGGCCCCGGTGTACAGGTTGTGGCAAGCGTGCCATGAGCAGGACCAGTGCCACCACCCAGCATGGTGGTCAGCCCTGAATGTAATGCATCATCAATCTGTTGTGGGCAGATAAAGTGAACATGGCTGTCAAAACCGCCCGCGGTCAAAATATGCCCTTCACCGGCAATCACTTCGGTAGAGGGACCGATGATAATGTTCACACCTGTTTGCGTATCCGGATTACCAGCTTTACCAATGGCGTGGATAAACCCATCTTTCAGGCCCAAATCAGCTTTATAAATACCAGTGACATCAACGATAAGGGCATTAGTAATAACCGTGTCAACAGCACCGCCATCTCGGGGAACTTGAGACTGGCCCATGCCGTCACGGATTACCTTGCCGCCACCGAACTTTACCTCCTCACCATAGTTGGTCAAATCATCTTCAACCTCGATGAACAATTCTGTATCAGCTAGGCGGACCTTATCTCCGGTGGTGGGTCCATACATGTCAGCATAAATTTTCCGGGATAATGAAATCGACATTATAACGCTCCCATAATTTTCTGATTAAACCCATGCACAATACGTTTGCCGCCATAGGGGATCAGCTGTATCTCACGCTCTTGACCTGGTTCAAACCGAACCGCGGTACCTGCGGCAATATCAAGGCGCATACCGCGGGCCGCTTCTCTATCAAATTGAAGCGATGAATTCGTTTCGTAAAAATGGTAATGGCTGCCAACTTGCACCGGTCGATCACCTGTATTGGCAACAGTCAGGCAGACCGCCTTTGCGTCTGCGTTCAGAAGGATATCTTCATCCTTTGTTATAATTTCACCTGGAATCATGACAAGCGTCTCCATAAATCAACGTATTGGGTGATGGACGGTGACCAGCTTGGTCCCGTCAGGAAAGGTAGCTTCGACTTGAACGTCCTGCACCATCTCGGCAATGCCATCCATGCAGTCATCACGTCCTACGACATGAGCCCCAGCCTCCATCAAATCAGCAACCATTCGGCCATCACGCGCTCCCTCAACAATAAATTCTGTGATGAGTGCAACCGCTTCGGGATAGTTCAGTTTGACTCCGCGTTCTTTTCGGTTACGTGCCACTAGCGCGGCCATCGACACAAGCAATTTGTCTTTTTCTCTTGGGCTGAGTTTCATCTATAACATCCTCTCCTAATTACAATTGCCAGACACGTGGCATAGGGTGCTGACGCAAGGCACATAAAATATTATTGATATCTGTTCGGGCGGAAGGCGCATGTGGACTTAAAAGCCGTATCACCAGCCTGTCTTCCCAATATGACGCAGCACTAATCGACACACATGCATCAACAATAGGCGCTAACCTTTCACCCATCTGTTCAGCATCACATCCCGCATATAAAATGGTGGACAATATTCTTGCCCCATTCCCACATGCGGTGGCTGCCATTACCTCATCTACATGGCCAGACAGGCGCAACGCTTCTGCATGAAATAAAACACCATCACGAAAGAGCCGCCAGTTATCAGTAAAATGACAGGTTTTGACCTGCTCACCCATTGCTTGTCGCCCAAGCACCACGGTTTCAGCTAACACACATCGGCTATCCGCTGTCATCTCAAGCTGGATATTACGTTCGACTTCGGCCCCATCAAAGATGATGGTTTCCTGAGGAAGCCAATGCAGTTCTGCTGATCTATCTGCGGTAAGGTTAATATTGATTTGTGCAGGGGTTGTGCTGCTGCGATAAAGACGTTCTGCTGTTTGTGTAGTGGCAACAAGTGGGCAATCTTCAGCGCGAACTTCAATATCAAGGGTATCGCCACCAGTAATACCGCCCGCAGTGTTCAGTATCACGGCTTCTGTCATCGCACCATAGGTTTTGGGCAGCATCAGCTTGGCTGAGCCTGACTGATATAAACGTTCAATCTTTGACTTCGATAAATGAAAGCAAAGCCGCCCTTTGGCACGTTGCAGCTGTGGCGAAACCGCCATGTTCATCACATAAAACCTCAATTTAACTTATTCAATTGAACAAGTAGAAGTATTACGCGGTTTTTCGCCCAAGGCTATTCAAATCTCGCGTTAGGCCATACCAACTTGGTGTTGCCGCTCGATACGATCATCAGGGCGCGAGTCCATCATAGCTTGCAATTCATCCCGAAGCGGTCGCATAGACGGGTTGTCAAATTCGTTCACCAACTCATGCGGATCTTGCGCAAGATCATAAAGCTCACCTGCACCAGAAATACGATCAACTGTCATTTTGGCAGTTTTCGTTCGGACCGTTTGCAGCGATAGTGCAACGCCCGCACGGGTGGGCAATAACTCCCATTCATTTAAAGCAAAGTCACGCTCAGCCCCGTCTTCCAGCACCGGCTTTAAAGACTGGCCATGCTGGGTCAATTTTGGAGCTGTCTCCGCGTAATCGATAAACGTTGCGGGAAGATCAAGCGTTGAAACTGGATTGTCATTAATCGAATTAGCCGCGATGCCAGGGCCGCGCATAATAAGCGGCACACGAAGCAGGCCTTCATAATGCATCGGTCCTTTGAGAATTAACCCATGGTCGCCCAACCAATCACCATGATCTGAAGCATAAACGACAATGGTGTTTTCAGCGAGATTCAATTCATCAAGGCAATTCATAATGCGGCCAACTTGATGGTCCACCAAGGCGATCTGGCCATAGGTATTGGCAATAATCTCACGCAGTTTTTCATCTGATTGTGGCTCAATCCGGCTGTATGCTTTGCGGGTTTCAGCATTTTCTTTGGTGCCTGTTGGTTCTGCGGTCAATACTTCCTCATGCCACCAAGGCCGGCGTTCAAAATCACGCGTTCGGTGGGCTGGAAGATCCACATCCTGAGGGTCATGTAAATAAGACCACGGTTCAGGCGCATCAAAAGGGTGATGAGGGTCAGGAAAACTAATCCATGTGCAGAACGGTTCATCCTTTTGACTGGCGTCTTTTATCCAGTCTATAGCACGGTCACCCGTCCAAGTAGAGTTATGCCACGCCACAGGAAGCTTTGAGTGCCACGTTTGTGCCGCACCTTTAGTGTCGCGCGCATTTTCAGCATATAATCTATTCTTCTCTTGGCCTTGGCCATCAGCATAAAACCAACGTTCATAATGCTGACCATGTGGCGGCTCTTCAGGCAAGAACCAATTATGGCCAACCAGCATCATTTCTACATGTTGAAAGCCCATGTAAGGGCCGTGCCATGTTTCAGGATAATTTGCCGATGACTTAAGGCATTCGGGTGTGCCAGTGGCTTCAAAAGTATGATAGGTCGAAAAATGTGCTTTGCCGATAAATGACGTTTGATAGCCTGACTCAGAAAGCGCACCAGCAAACCCCTTACTGCCAAGCTCAGGCGGCAGATCAATGCCGTTATCATGTACTCCATGCGTACGTGGCAACTGCCCAGTTAGGATGGACGCGCGCGCAGGCTGACAAATCACGCAAGGGGTAATGGCAGATGAAAACCGCGTACCTTGCTGTGCAAGGCGGTCAAGATGCGGAGTTTTGATCTTGCGCCCCTCAATACCAAGGCAGTCAGCACGATGCTGGTCAGCGGTAATGAAAACAATGTTAGGTCTTGTCATGTTCTGCGTTCCTATAGGTGAAATAAATGATGATGCCCAGCGAGAGCAGCATGAAAATGATGCTGATTGGACTTGAAATTAAGAACCAAGGGTCACCGCCTGTCGAGGCGAAGGCCTGACGCGAGGTTTCTTCGAAAGATCCACCGAGGATATAAGCAATCACAAAGGGTAAAACCGGCACGCCTGTTTGCCGCATCAAAAACCCCATAACCCCAAAGCCTAATAAAAAGACAAGCGCGAGCATATTTGTTTCTTGTGCGTAAATTGACGTCATGGTGATCAGCAATACCGTAGGCATGAGAATCTGTTTTGGAATTTTTATCATGAAGGACATAAGCTGCATGACCCGGCCACCAACAATCCAGTTGGTCAAGTTTGCAACAACCATCAAGGTGAAAAGCCCAAAGACCATGATCATTTCGGGATTTGTCCCTGAGCTCGGGACCCGGAAGACGCCCGGGCCAGGGTTTAATCCATCCACGGTTTCCATAGCAAGGATCAAGAAAATGGCGGCAGCATTACCTGGAATACCTAGCGATAATACAGGAATAAGATTGGCGCCAGAGACCGCAGAATTGGCGGCTTCGGTTGAAGCAACACCCTGAATGGCGCCGTCACCGAAATTAGGTTCATCAGATGATTTTGTCTTAGCGTGATAGCGCCTGCCTTTAGCGTACCCCAACGTGGCGGCCAGGGTTGAACCAATCCCAGGCAATGCCCCAATTAATGTGCCAATAAGGGCTGATGGCGCTATGTAAGGCATCAGCTTCCACCGTTCTTTCATGGTTAGTTTCTGATCTTTATTGATCGTGAATTGTGGCACTTCACCTTTAGCTTGACGTTCTTTGCGTGTGGTCATCATGGCCGCGAAAACTTCCCCAATGATGAGGGTGCCGAGCACAACTGTCGCGATAGGGAAGCCGCCATTTAAGGTGTTAATGCCAAGGCTAAGCCGCGGATAAAACCCCTCACCTGTGCCGATAGAAGCCACGAGCATGCCCAGCGCAACTGCTATCAAGCCCTTCGCCAAATTTTTGCCCATCACCGCAGCAATAAAGGTAAGCGACAATAAAATCAGGGCTGACTTTTCAGGAAGGTCTAAATAACGCTCAACAAAAATAGCAAGAAAAGGTGCACAAACAATCAACACAAGATCAGAGAAGCTATCCCCTGTTACAGAAGCAAAATGTGCCGTCTTAAGAGCTTTTTTTGCATCCCCTCGTTTAGTCATCGGATGACCATCAAGTGTTGTCATCAATGCATCAGGAGTGCCTGGCGTATTGAATAAAATTGCCGGCACAGCACCGCCTAAGGTGGCACCTTTCATGATCCCTAATAAAAACCCAAGGATGGGTAGTAGGGATGCGGCTTCATACCCGAAAACAGAAATCAGGATAGGTAAGGCGATCGCCATAGCCATTGGGCCCGCTAGGCCTGGGGTAGCACCGATGAGTATGCCGAAAAATAATCCGCCAATAACCATCAGAATATTAAGCGGCAGCCCCGCCACCATCTGCCCTGAGAAAGCCGCCCCAATACCTAAGATAATGTGATCAAAAAGGCCCATTACATATCCCCGTTAGGCGGTAAAATAATGTCTTCGAACGGCAGATCAAAACAGGCCGCCACCGCAAACGTGATTAATAGGGATCTGATGATCACGCGGCGTGATATCTGCCCATCCATGAACCAGCCCAGCCCTGCGATCATCACCGTGCCGCCAAACAAAAAGCCCAAATAACGAAAGGGGAAGGTTGCACGAAGCGGGCGGTAGGACCAATCTTGCGCAGTCATCATATCAATGATACCCATGACGGCCGGGCCCGTCAGCCGCATAAGCAGCAGACTAAATACAATCGCGCTAATAAATACAGCAAGCGCCATAACAGCGTCACGGTCTAGATTATGCGCAGCTGAGCGCGGTTTGATAAAAAGGCTAATGGCTGACAACGCCATGAGCACAGCGGCAACGGTTGGGGCCAACCCATCACCAATAATATAACGACGCCGCACTTTATCGATCAGCCATGTTTCGCTGTCAAACGGGACCCAAATCACAGCGACAACAAGTGCTAGTGTGAGAAAAAACAAACCAACCCAACGGTCAGAACGTAAATGCAGCATCGTTAAAGAACCTAAAGAAAGGGCCTACCATCATGATGGTAGGCCTTTATATAAGTGTTAAGATTTACTGAGTTGCCTGCAGCAAGCCTTCTGCACTTGCCGCTTCTTTGGCAAGCAAGGCACCGAGCTCAAAATCCTTGATGATAGCCGGGCCGCCAAAGGCTTTTTTGATAATGCCGCCAGCTTTTGTGCTGTCATCAGAAACGACTTCAATAATAGCTTCGGTTAATGCCTTGCGTGCATCTTCAGGAAGGCCTGCTGGGGCGGTAAACATAAAGTAACCGTCAGCAGGGAATGGCACATTGCGATCACCGATCAACGGTGCGTCCGGTGTCTGCACAAGCGGCACAGACAATGCTGATGCCAGATTAACAAGGTCACCTGAAGCAACGCCTTTACGTTGAATACCAGCCATAAACCCAACATCCATATCATCAGCATTCACGCCATTCATTACCGCTTTACCGCCTTTAACATTAATGATGTTAAATTCAACTCCATTGTTCTTACCAATCAGGTAAGCAATGTCAGCAAGTTTAGGTGACATGGTGCCAAAGCGAATGGTTTGACCTGATTTTGCAGCTGCAAAAACGTCATCAATGGTCGACCAACCTTTTGATGATTTTGCTACAACTCCCATCTGGAAACCGGCAACGGTTGTGAGTGGCGTAAAGTCACCCTGGCTAAAACCAGCGTTAGGGTTAGCTACCATGTTGTAACCAAAGGATTCAGTAACTGCCATGCCAATCGCAGTGCCGTCATTGGCTTCATCTTTGAGCGCTTGGGCTAATTTTGTACCACCGCCACCAGTAACCTGCTGCGGAATAATTTCCCAGCCATGGCGCTTTTGTAATTCATCCGCAACCTGACGTGCGATGGTATCTGCACCACCACCTGCCGCAAATCCGATCATTAATTTAATTGGCCCAGATGGCTTCCACTCAGCCATAGCAGTGGACATGCTTGTGCTTAGCGTCATTGCCATCGCCGCAACAGCTACCATTAGTTTTTTCATGATATCCTCCAAAAACTTTTAATTTTAAAATTAAAAAACTAATTAAGTTGATCTGTCAACAATATTGGTTGACGGCATTATTTTTTCATCACAATCTTAAAGAAAACATCATTGAGCGTTAATGCTGTAGTTTATGACTAACGATTTAAACCATTATCCTTTTGACCTTCAGAATGTCCTGACATACCGCTTTGCGCGTCTTCAGGCAAAATTGAACGCACAAGCAAGTGATCTTGTTGATAAGCAAGGCGGGATATCGCTTAGTCAATGGCGCATCCTCGCGGTGCTGTCTGATCAGAATATCTCCACTCAAAAAGATGTGCTGATGACCGTTGGGCTAGATAAAGGTCAGATTAGCCGAACCATCAAACAACTGGTTCAAAAACAATTCATCACCGTAAGTCATGATCAACCTGATAGCAGGATCCAGCATTTAGCCTTGACCGAAGCTGGTATCGCGATCACAGAAACACTGCATCCCATTATGAATGCCCGGCAAAAATACCTGCAACAAGATTTCACAGATGAAGAGATCGAACAGCTTTTTGAATGGCTAGGGCGATTGGAAGGCAGATCCCATAAACTCAATTTTGGAGATAATTTTGATGGCTAAAAATATGGTCGTAATTATGTCAGATGAACATCAAGTTGGCATGATGGGTTGTGCAGGGCATCCTTTTATCCAAACCCCACATCTGGATAAGTTGGCCGCACGCGGCATGCGGTATACGAATGCATATACGCCATCACCGATTTGTGTGCCTGCACGGGCAGCATTTGCGAGCGGTCAATATGCGCACCGCACTGGGCATTGGGATAATGCTATCGCGTATAGTGGAACGCCGCGTGGTTGGGGGCATCAATTACAAGATGCTGGCATCCCTGTGACCTCGATCGGCAAATTACATTACCGAAGCGCCGAGGATGATGCAGGATTTGATGAGATGATCATCCCCATGATGATCAAAGATGGGGTTGGAATGATCTGGGCATCTATCCGCCATGAAGATGAACGCCTGTCATTTCCTGGCCGCATGCTTGGACCTGAAATAGGGCCTGGAGAAAGTAGCTACACGACCTATGACCGCGCTGTGACTGCAAAAAGTATTGAGTGGATTAACAATAATGCCAATGCCGACAAAGGCTGGTGCTTATATATCGGGCTGGTCGCCCCGCATTTTCCCCTAGTCTGCCCCCAAGAATTTTATGACCTTTATCGTGATATGCCGCTGCCGCCAGCAAAGCTGCACCCTAATGATGGATATGAACGCCACCCTTGGGTCGCGGCGCAAAATAATATGGGCGATAATGAAAACCAGTTTGTGGATGCAGAAGAACGTGACCGAGCGTTTCGGGCCTATTATGGATTGGTGTCTTGGGTCGACCATAATGTGGGGCAGATTATCACTGCCATTGATGCGGCTGGCCTGACAGATGATACAGCTATCATCTATACCTCTGACCATGGTGACAATGTGGGCGCACGCGGCATGTGGGGCAAGTCCAATATGTATGAGGAATCGGCCGCCATCCCGATGATTGCGGCAGGCCCCAATATTCCCCATGGTGAATGTGCAACACCTGTGAGCTTACTTGATCTGGCCGCAAGTATTCCCGCCAATTTTGACTTACCGGTATCAGATGAAGTTAATGGCATGCCCCTTGAGGTGATAGCCGCCCAGCCTTATGATGACCAACGTGTGATCTTTTCGGAGTACCATGCCGCAGGTGCCGTAACCGGGGCATTCATGTTGCGCAAAGGGGCGTATAAATTGATCCATTATGTGGGATTTGAGCCTGAATTGTTTGACCTCGATACTGATCCAGAAGAGACAATTAACCTTGCCAACAACCCAGCCTATGAGCACATTAAAGCTGATCTCTATCGTGAGCTTGCGCTGATCTGTGACGTGGAAGCTGTGAATGCGCAAGCACATAAAGACCAACGTGCCTTGGTTGATTCTTATGGCGGCCTAGACGCCGTCCGTAATATGGGGCCTAAAGGCGCAACGCCGCCACCCGAGGTATCAGCATGAAGATCACGTGTTTAGGAACAGGCACACCAGAATCTCACCAGCGACGCGCATCATCAGGATATTTAGTTGAAATTGGTGATGATAAGATTTTGCTGGATTGCGGCGGCGGTGTTGTCAGTCGTTTGATTGAAGCAGGGTACAAGCCCGGCGACATCACCCATCTTTTCTTTACCCATTTGCATTCCGATCACATGATGGATTACGCACGGCTTATTCATGCAGCATGGGATGAAAAAGCCCCGCCGCTTCAAGTATGGGGGCCAGCACCCGTCATGGATATCACCGAAAAATTATTTGGATGTGACGGTGTCTTTGCAACAGACCTGACAGCGCGCACAGAATTTCCCGGATCGCAAGAAGTGTGGACAGCCCGCGGCGGCACATTACCGCGACCATGGCCTGCACCAATAGTGACAGAAATTGCGCCTGGTTTTATTTTTGAAGGAACTGGCTGGCAGCTGTCTACCTGCACTGCACCGCATGCCCAACCCTTTTTGGACTGCATGGCGTTCCGCATTGATAGTGACAATGGTGCTTTTGTGTATTCAGGTGATAGCGCGCTACATCATGAAGTTGAGGCGCTTTGCGCTGATGCAGATTTGCTGCTGCATTGGTGTTATCGAATGAGCCATGAGACAGAATACCCAACGGTCACTGAATTTTCACCAACCGCTGGTGAGATCGCCGCCATGGCCACACGCGCCAAGGTAAAGACATTATACCTGACACATATCAGGGCACATATGGATACCGCCGGCTATCATGACACGATGCTGGAGGAAGCACGTGCACATTTCAGCGGAACGTGCGGAATTGCCGAAGATTTGATGGTGTTTCATTTGCCCGCCAACGTGACTGCTGCTTCATCACTTGACCGCAGATAATTCACCATCCTCAAGCTGCTGAGCTTCGATCGATTCAAATAATGCTTTGAAGTTACCTTCACCAAAGCCGTCATCACCTTTGCGTTGAATAAATTCAAAGAAGATAGGGCCAATCATCGTTTTGGAGAAGATTTGCAACAGCACTTTCGTTTTACCTCCATCCACCACGCCTTCACCATCAATTAAAATACCATGCTTCATCAGGTCTTCTATCGACTCACCATGACCTGGGATACGATCATGGCTAAGATGATAATAGGTTTCAGGAGGGGGTGGCATGAACGTGATGCCATTATCCGCGATCACGTTTGTTGCGCTATAGATATCATGTGCGCCTGTCGCAATGTGCTGGATGCCTTCACCGCGATATTTCTTCAAATACGCAACGATCTGACCTTCACTGCCGCGGTCTTCATTAATAGGGATGCGGATACGCCCACAAGGTGAGGTTAAGGCACGAGAGAAAAGACCTGTAAATTTGCCTTGAATATCAAAGAAACGAATTTCTTTGAAATTGAATAAGGTGCTGTAAAAATCAAACCACTTATCCATATTTCCCTTAAAAACATTATGGGTTAAATGATCAATATAATAAAAACCAGCGCCTGTTATCACATCACGTTTGTGCCAGATAAATTCATCGCCAAAATCATGATCCATAAAGTAAAGCAAGCTGCCGCCAATACCGACAATCGCGGGAACCTCAATTGTTTTATCAATATCATCATAAGGGGTCGCGCCATTCTTCACCGCATGGTGATACGCATGCGTTGCATCAGCCACGCGCCAACCCATGGCAGGAGCAGACGGACCATGTTCTGCCATAAAACGTGACGCTGCATCATCTGGAGCGGCGTTCAATACATAGGTGATGTCACCTTGTTGCCAAAGCTCGACCATCTTAGCGCAATGAGTGGCCGTGTGTGCAAAACCCATCTTTGAAAACATATCGCGAAGGCATTGCGGGTTAGGATGGGCAAATTCAACAAAAGCGAAGCCATTCGTGCCTGCTGGGTTTTCAACGGTGATTTTTGCTTCGGTTGCATCATGCGGAAATGGTCCCATAATTTACTCCTATCTTTTAGATGAGCTAAAATTATCACGCAATTTATGCAGGTTTTGTGTGCAAATTTAGTATTATATCTTTAATTATTGCATATATTGTGCATATAATTAGTAATGATTGATGAAATAGATCGTAAAATATTAGCCCGCCTTCAGCAGCATGGTAACATCACCAATGCTGAACTGGGGGATAGTGTGGGGATTTCCACTTCACAAGCTGGGCGACGTAAGGTGCGGCTAGAAGAAGATGGGTATATCAGTCGATACGCAGCTTGCCTAAATCCTGCAGCTTTATCATTGATGATACAGGCTTTCATGCAAGTCTCGTTAAAAGAGCACTCCAAAACGCAAGCTGATGAGCTGCATCACTTTCTGTCACGGCAGCAGAATATCATCAATATTTGGACAATGACGGGGCGTGCAGATTACCTGTTGCAGGTCTATTGCACGGATCTTAATGAACTCAATAGCCTGATCCATGACATTTTATTAAGCCATGATAATATTGCGCATGTGGAAAGCCAGATTGTTATGAACCATTTAAAAATGGATGGCGGGCTTCCTATCAGCACTTAGACGCTTCGCTTATAGCTTAATCCAACATCTATGATCACTGTAGTTTACTCACTAATTTATGGATTATGTAAATTGAGAAATAGACTGGGCAAAAATTATCGGAGCCTCGTCAACATCACAACTAAACCATCGAGGCTGACAAAAGTTGTTTGACTATATGTAAAAACAATTACATGGTTTTTTACGGAGATTTGCTATGCGAGTGCGGACTCGAAAAAACGTAAACAGAACACGGCCAAACATACCACGTGCTCCATTTATTAATCGTAAAATTGGCCCATTGCCTGTCCTTTCAGAAGAAGGGCTTGAACTGATTGAAGCCAATGCTGAGCGCATCCTTGCAGAAACAGGGATGGAGTTCCGTGATGACCCTGAAATCCTCAACATTTTCAAAGATGCAGGCTGTGATGTTAAGGGAGAGCGGGTACGTTTTGCCCCAGGATTTTGCCGCAATAAGATTAAAGCAACAGCACCATCTGAATTTACCCAACGCGGGCGCAACCCTGAAAACACGGTCAAGATTGGCGGTAATGCATCGGTGCTTTGCCCATCTTGGGGACCGCCTTTTGTTCATGATGAAGACCAAGGTCGCCGCTATGGAACCCTTGATGATTTCACCCGTCTTGTGAAATTGCATCACAGCATTCCATATTTGCATCATTCAGGTGGTGTGGTTTGTGAACCTGTCGACCTGCCTGCCAATAAAAGGCATCTTGATATGCTTTACGCACATATTAGGTGGTCTGACCGACCATTTATGGGGGCGTTCATTGGTGCCGAGCGGGCAAGTCACGCCATTGATATGGCACGGATCGTATTTGGTGAAGATGTTGTTTCTCGAGAAGCTGTTCTTTATTGCGTGGCGAATACCAATGCCCCATTGGTGATGGATGCCCATATGTCGGGGGCGCTAAAAACATACGCCCGCGCAGGGCAGCCCGTGGCCTGTACGCCATGGACATTAACTGGCGCCATGAGCCCGTCAACAATCGCAGGAACGCTAGCCCAAGTTTTAGCCGAAGCCCTCGCCACTTTATCCTTGGTTCAATTGGTGAACCCCGGCGCACCATGTTTGATGGGGTCATTTGCTTCAACCATGTCGATGCAATCAGGTGCCCCAACTTTCGGCACACCAGAAGCAGGGCAGATGGTACTGGCCGCCGGGCAATTGGCGCGGCGTTTAGGCGTGCCACTTCATACGGTGGGAACATTATCAGCCTCAAAAGTTGCTGATGCGCAATCACAGCAGGAAGGCACTTGGGGGTTGATGATGAGCTTATTCGCAGGCGCTAATATGATCAATCATGCAACGGGCTGGCTTGAAGGTGGACTTGTCACCAGTTTTGAGAAGACCATGATGGATGCTGATCTATGCGGCAAGCTTTGTCGATTTTTTGAAGGGATTGATTTATCTGAAAATGCCCAAGCAATGGATGCGATTGCTGCAACTGGCCCAGGGCAACATTTCCTTGGCGCAGAACATACTCAAGCCAATTTCTTCACGGCATTGTTCCGTCCCGACCTTGCTGATAACAATTCTTTTGAGCAATGGAAGGCTGATGGATCAACAGATATGACCGCCCGTGCTAATGCGCTGTGGAAAGATCGCCTTGATGGTTATCAAGACCCGGGGTTAGACCCCCAGGTAGACGAAGAACTCAAGGCCTATATTCAGCGCCGCAAAGAAGAGGCCCCTGATGCCGATTTCTTCTGATCAGTATGATGTTATTATTGTCGGTGGCGGCGCTATTGGGCTAAGCGTTGCTTATCACCTTGCCCATAAAAAAGCAGGCCGTATCCTTCTGCTTGAACGAAATCAGCTCACTTCAGGAACAAGCTGGCATGCTGCAGGCATTGTCGGACCGTTGCGGGCCACCCCTAACATGACGCGATTGGCGACTTACGCAACCGAACTTTTCCCAAAGCTTGAAGATGAAACAGGGCAAAGCACAGGCTATCGCAAGACTGGCGGGTTCTGGCTGGCGCGTGAAAATGAACGCCATGATGAACTGCACCGCATCGCGTCAGTGGGCCGGCACATTGGGCTTCACCCTGAAATGATCAATAACAACGCCCTCGCCAAGGCACTTCCATGCCTTAATACAGATGGCATCACCATGACTATGTCTGTGCCAGAAGACGGCAGTGTGAACCCTGTTGATCTTTGCATGGCCTATGCCAAAGCTGCCAAAAATATGGGGGTTGAAATTGTTGAAGGCGTCAGGGTCGACCAACTTGTTAAGACTCAAGATAGGATTACAGGCGTTACGCTTGCTGATGGCGACGTGATCAAGGCAGGTACTGTGGTATTGGCGACTGGCGCATGGTCTAAACCACTTGCTGAAACAGCAGGATTAAAGCTGCCGCTTCAAGCTGTTGAGCATATGTATATCGTTACTGAACCGAAGGATGAGTTTAAGCATTTCCCTGTCATCAGGGACCTTGACCGAAATTTCTATGTCAAAGGTGATGCAGGTAAATTGTTGATTGGGGTGTTTGAACCTGACGCCACTTGTTGGGATGCGTTTGGCCCTCAAGGTGATGTGCCGTTTTTGGAAATGGCCGAAAATTGGGATTGGTTCACCCCCTATATGGAAGCAGCATTGGCGTTGATCCCAAGCCTTGCTGAAACAGGCATTCAGTTTTACATGAACGGCCCTGAAAGCTTCACGGTTGATACAAAACCGCTGATTGGCCCTGCGCCTGACCAAGATGGGCTTTATGTGGCGGCAGGGATGAACTCTCTTGGCATTATGTCATCAGCAGGGGTTGGCCAGACCTTGGCTGATTGGATTGTCGATGGCGCGCCAAAAGAAGACGCATGGGAAGTTGAGCTGGCGCGGGTTGACCCGCTTGCCGCTACTGGTGACCATATGGAAAGCCGAATGGGCGAGGCGGTGTCAGCGCTGATGGATATGCACTGGCCGTATAAACAGCCGAAATATGGACGGGATTTGCGGCGTTCAGCTTTGCATCAATCATGGGCTGATGATGGTGCGCATTTTGGCGTTACCGCATCTTGGGAAAGGCCGTTGTGGTTTGCCCAAAACGAAGATGAGCGTGATCTGCCATATTCAACAGGGGCACAACCATGGTGGCCAATCGCCAAACGTGAAGCTGAAGTGATGGCCAATGGCACGGTCTTGCTTGAGCTTTCGCCATTCACCAAATTAGATATCACAGGTGCCGATGCTTTAACGGCATTAAGCAGATTGGCATGTGCCAATCTTGACCGTCCGGCAGGCACAGCGACTTATTCCCCATTGCTTAATGATCATGGCGGCATTGAAGGTGATGTCACCATCACCAAACGCAAGAAGGGCAATTATCGCGTGACGTCTGGCGCGGCTACACGATGGCGTGATCGGGGATGGCTGCGCCGAAACCTTAAGGGCGATATTCGCATCACTGATGTGACAGATGATTGGGCCGTTATCGGCGTGATGGGCGCCGCTAGTCGCAGCATCCTCAAAACGCTTGACCCCGCTTGGCAAGACAGTGGTTTTGGCCGCATTAGCGCAATTGCGATTGATGGTGTTAACTGCCTTGCAACACGGCTTAGCTTTGTTGGAGAATTGGGCTGGGAAATAGAAATCCCCACCAATGATGCACCGCAGGTTTATAAGGCGTTACGCCATCAAGGTGCTGTGCCCATGGGGCTTTATGCCCTTGAAGGATGCCGTCTTGAAAAAGGCTTTCGGCATTGGGGGCATGATATAGGCCCAACCATTACCCCGCTTGAAGCTGGGCTTGGTTTCACCATTGATTGGACGAAAGATTTTTGCGGCAAAGATGCTTTGATAGCCCAAAGGGAAGAAGGGTATAGCCATGAGCTTATCATGCTTGATGTTGAGGGGATGCCCCTCATGCTTCATGATGAACCTGTCCTTGAAAGGGGGCGGGTGATCGGCTTCACGACATCAGGCGGCTATGGCCCCCGAACTGGTAAGCATCTGACCTTTGCTTATGTTGAAACATCACAAACGCCAAACCTTGAGCGGAAATTTGATGTTGAGATTGCAGGAAAACGCTATGCGGCATCAGCCTTAAAAGGCGCAGCTTTTGACCCAAAACAAGAAAGGATGCGGTCATGACTGACGCGTCAGTATTGATCATTGGTGGCGGGGTGATGGGAGTTTCGTTGGCCTATCACTTAACAGAAATGGGATGGCAAGATGTTGTCTTGACTGAAAAGAATGACCTCACCCATGGATCAACTTGGCATGCGGCAGGACTTTGCACCCATTTTGCCCATAACCCTACGGTGCAGGAATTGCGTGCAACATCGGTGCGGCTATACCGTGATATCCTGCCTCAACAAACGGGGCAGAGCTGTGGGTTTCACTCTTCAGGGGCAATGCGCATTACCCGCAATCCTGATCGGATGGATGAATTTGCCCATGTCGCAGGCTTGTCTGATTTCACCGGCTACCCATTAAAATTATTAACACCTGATGATATTGCTGAGCTACATCCACTGACAGATACTAATGGCCTGCTTGGTGGTATTTATGAACCTGATGATGGCCATGTTGACCCTTCCCTTGCAACCAATGCCATGGCAAGTATGTCGTCTTCACGCGGCGCTACGATCATGCGGTATAACCCTGTTACGGCCATCAGGCGCGCTGATCAGCATTGGATTGTTGAAACAGAAAAAACAACCATCACGGCAAAGCATATTGTCAATGCTGCAGGAACATGGGGATGGGAAATTGGCGCGATGATGGGGTTAAATATCCCGTCTGTTCCGGTCTTGCACCAATATCTTGTGACAGATACGGTACCGCAAGTGGCCGAGCGAATTACCGCAGGTCACGCTGAACTGCCCATTATTCGTGATCCAGAAGAAAGTTGGTATGTCCGTCAAGAGCGCGATGGGTTGATCCTTGGCCCTTATGAAAAAGACGCAAAAACCTGGTCAGTTGATGGCGTGCCACCTGAATTTGGTGCAGATCTAATGCCACCTGATCTTGATGCGGTTGAGCACATTATTGAAGCAGCCATGGCGCGTATTCCTGCCCTCGGAGATGGTGGGGTGAAAACTGTCATTAATGGGCCAATCACCTTCACCCCTGATGCCAACCCATTAATAGGCCCGGCACATGGTATTGAAAATGGATGGCTGCTGACAGGGTCAAGCATGGGGGTCATGGAAGGTGGCGGCAGTGGCAAATTCCTCGCCCACTGGATGACCTATGGGACCCCGCCGATGGATGCACTGGCGATTGACAGCAGGCGTTTTGGTGCTTGGGCAGACCGTGACTATAGAGAAACCAAAGCCATCGAATGTTTCGGGTTACAGTTTGGCGTTCACTATCCTTATGAAGAACGTCCTGCCGGTCGTGATTTGCGTCTTTCGCCGTTGCATGACCGCATGATTGCGCGGGGGGCGGTGATGGGGGCGGCCCATGGTTGGGAGCGTCCAAATTGGTTCAGGGCAAAAGATGATGGCGCGTTGATAGATAGTTTTCAGCGTAATGTCTGGTTTGATGCTGTTGCCCGGGAAGTTGATGCCACCACCACGACTGCCGCCCTTGCTGATCTTTCTGTCTTTAGCTGTTTTGATATTACCGGCAAAGGCACAGAAGAATTTCTGAACAATTTAGGCGCGAACACAGCGCCAAAGACCGGGCGGATTGGCTTGACCCACAGCTTGACGTCTGTTGGCACAGCAGGTTCAGAATTCACGGTCGCTAGGTTTGGGGATGATCACGCTATGTTGACCAGTGCCGCCGCCGCCGAAGAGATTGACCTTAATGTGCTGATGCAATGCCGTGGCGATGCTGATGTTTCCATTACCAACACAACTGAGGCGATTGGCGCTATCGGATTGATGGGGCCGCGATCCCGCGAAATTCTGCAAAGCTTAACGACGCTTGATCTGTCGTCTCAATTGCCGTGGCTTCATTGCGTTCAAACAGAAGTTGCAGGGGTCAAGGTGCGGCTATTGCGAGTTTCTTATGTTGGTGAACTGGGCTATGAGTTGCATGCGTCTTTTACTGATTTACCAAAATTGTTTGATGCCATTGATGAAGCTGGGCGCACCTTTGGCATGGGGTATTATGGCGCTTATGCCGCCAATTCGATGCGACTTGAAAAAGGCTATCGGGGTTGGGGCAGTGACCTCACCACAGAACGTGACTTGATGGAAACAGGCTTGGGGATGTTCGTCAAATCAGATGGGCGCAAGGTCAATGGTATGCCTCAATTACAAGAACGGCTTAACAGCCCTGACCGCTGGACCATGGTCTTGCTGTCGGTTGAGAGCGATGACCAAGACCCATTCTATGCTCATACCCTATACAGCGGTGATGATGCTGTTGGGGTGGTGACGTCTGGTGCTTATGGTCATCGCACCGGCCATGTCTTGGCATTGGCCTATCTTCGTGATGTTGATCAGGCGCTAAAAGCCCATGATCAAGGCAGACTCGAATTACAGATGTTGAACAAACGTTATCTCGTGAAGATATTGCCGAAAATTCCTTTTGATCCCGACAATGAACGCCTCAAGGCATAAATGATAAAGCCTTAAGAAAAATGGTTATGGAGAAGACAATGACAGGATTACAAACTGATTGGGCCATTGATGCAACAGCAGCACGGCGTGACAAATATTATGCCGCCTCACAGCGTAAGTTCATTCCATTTAAAGACCCAATGGTGTTTAAGCGCGGTTCGATGCAATATCTTTATGATGCTGAAGACCGCGAATATCTTGATCTTCTGGGGATGAATGTGTGTATTTCAGTTGGCCATTCCCATCCTAAAGTTGTTGCTGCCGCCCAAGCCCAAGCTGCTGAATTGACCCATTGCACCACCATGTTCTATCACCCTGTGCCTGCGCATCTGGCTGAAGAGCTTGCCGCCACTATGCCAACAGGTCATGACTGGGTTGTGCATTTTACCAATTCAGGGTCAGAAGCTGTTGATCTGGCGATGACGATTGCCCGCACTTATACAGGCCATGCTGATCTGCTGGCCTTGCGGACAGGTTATCATGGGCCAACAGCCGCCGCACAATCAGTGACAGGGATCGCAAGTTGGCGTCACCCTGGTATGCCTGGCAATGTCGCCTTTGTGCCTGAGCCTAATCAATACCGCGGTATTTTTGGTGAGAATGCAGGCGCTGCCCCCTATCTTGATGAGGTAGATCGCACTATTGCTTCAGCTACAGAAGGCCGTATTGCAGGAATGATTGCTGAATCTGTTCAAGGTTATGGCGGGATTATCGCGATGCCAAAAGGCTATATGAGCGGAGCTGCTGAACGTGTTCGAGCCGCTGGTGGCTTGTTCATTGCTGATGAAGTTCAGGCAGGGTTTGGCCGAACAGGTGATCATATGTGGGGCTTTGAAGCTGATGGCGTTATTCCTGATATTATCGTCATGGCCAAAGGTATTGGCAATGGCTTCCCGCTAGGGGCTGTTGTTACCCACCGCAAGATCGCAGCGCCCATGTCCGAGAAATTTATGTTCCATACTTATGGGGCAAACCCGACTAGCTGTGCTGCCGCTCGCGCTGTTTTGGATGTCATTAAAACTGATAACGTTCAGCAAAACTCAAAAGATGTTGGCGGTGCCTTATATAAACGTTTGCTTGAGCTTAAAGACAAACACCATGCGATTGGTGATGTTCGTGGCCGTGGATTGATGTTGGCGATTGAGATGGTTAAAGACCGTAAAACCAAAGAGCCCGACCCGCAAGTGACCTCAACTGTTTTTGAAAATTGCAGGGCGTCTGGATTAATCTTGTCAAAATCAGGGCCAACTCAATCTGTTTTGAGGATGGTTCCGCCAATGTGCCTTAGCCTTGGTGATGTAGATAAAGTGGCTGAAGGGCTTGATCGGGCTTTTTCTAACTTGAGTTGATGCAATGTATAAAGGGATCGAAACCTTTAATAATGTGCACCGCGCGAGGCAATGCCATGCTTAGGCGCAGGGTGCCCTGTTTAATAATCTTGCGTTTGGGGGCTTATCAACTTCATAGTTAAAGCTAAGTTAGTACTTCATTATATTTTGGTGCACTTGATTTAAGCTTTTTTTAACTTTGCGCGGATAATTCGTTCAATTTTACCATGAAAGAAAACCCTTATGCCGCCGCATCTTCTAAGGGCAATAATAGTCATATTCTTCGGCATTGCCGCATTTGATATGATGAGCGTGCTGGTAAGAATGCTTGGCGGATCTTACCCAATATTACAGATTTCCATTATCAGAAATGCCGTGGGAATGCTGCCAGCCTTAATTTTATTGCTAGTTGGCCCTGGGTTATCTGACCTAAAAAAATTAAACAATTGGCGGCATTGGGTGATCATTATCATCCGCAGCGCTGCGATTCTTATAGCCCAAATGGGTTTTTACACTGCGCTTACAAAAATTGAATTTGCAACAGCGGCGGCACTAACCTTCACCAGTCCCTTTTTCATCACTTTGCTGTCTGTTTTTATCCTAGGCCATCATGTCGGGTTGATACGCATCGCCGCAATTTTGGTTGGCTTTACAGGGGTCATCACCATCCTGAAGCCTTTTAATGACAGTTTTTCATTATGGATGATATTGCCTGTAGTTGCTGCTTTTGGCTATGGGTTATCAAGCGTGTTGGTAAAGCTATTCAGCGATGATATTTCTTCAAGTGCCATACAAATTAGCCAGCAATTGGTGACCTGTCTGATGGGGGTGGTGGTATTAATGTGTGTTGGGGAATATGTCCCTCTTGAATCCACCACTGATCTTGGCTTGTTTGCACTGCTGGGAATAATGGGTGGTATCGGGGTTCTGAGCATCGTGGTTTCATATCGCTTGGTTGACCCTTCCAGTTTGGCACCATTTGAATATTTTGGGATACCCATTTCATTTATTCTTGGCTTTGTATTTTTCGGAGAAGCACCATTTTCCACACTCTTCCCTGGGGTAGTGTTCATCATTGGCGCAGGCTTGCTGATCATCATTCGTGAGCGCCGTGCCCATAACCGGATTGTTTGACGCAGCCCATCGGTAAGATTACATCTGGAACACCGAATGTGTTCGCATGCACCACGCCCCGGTGTGCATGCGACCAGCTATCAGGTCAGCCCCTTCAAAACGACTTTAACACCATTAAAAATTTGGAAAATGAAACCGTTTAAAATTAAGCACCTAAGTTTGCGGCAATCTTTTCTTACTGAAGCTTTACAGGTATCTGAATAGCTCCCCTGAAACCAAAACCTCGCCAAATAACAGAAGCTGGATCTGGTAGCGACATGTTGGGAAACCGGTCAAATAAAATAGGCAACATGACATCGGCAATAGCCTGACGTGCTACATGGGTACCCTGACAAAAATGAGGACCATTGCCAAAAGCTTGATGTGGATGCTTATCACGATAAGCGTTAAATGTTTCGCCGTCCTCATAGATATCTTCATCTCGATTAGCGCTGGCTTGAATGGTCATCACCGTATCGCCTTTTGAAATCAGATAGCCTCTGATCTCCGTATCTTCTGTGACAAGCCTTGAGGAGGCTTGGATAGGAGCAACCCACCTTATTCCTTCTTCAAAGGCTCGACCCCAATCTTGATTTTCCTTCACCTGAGCGAGCTGATCAGGATTTGTAAGAAGCCCATAGATAATAGTGTTCAAAGCATCACGAGGCTCATTAATGCCGCCGCCAATCGCAATTTTAATATTGGCATAAATTTGTGTTTCAGGAATAGGATCATCAGCATTGAGCATCACTGATAATGCTGAGGAGTTTGGTTCAGCCTTGTGGCGGTCTTGCAGGCTGTCAAATAAAGCGTGCATCTCCTCATTCGCAGCGTCAGAACGTGCAAAAGGTTCATCCCGCCAGCCAAAATTTCCAGCGCCATCAATTAAGGCTTGTGACCAGCGTTGCATTTCCTCGTCTGTGGCAACATCGATGCCTAGTAAAATGGCAAGACCACGTGCTGCATAAGCACCAGATAAAACTGAAAAAATATCAACAGTTTCGCCACGCGGTAGGCGGCTTACATAATCTTCTGCAATTTTTTGATATTGGGGTATCCATTCGTTTTTTATAACGCGAGGACTGAAAGCAGGGGCCATCGCCATCCGCTCACGCATATGAGCTTCGCCATCTTTTCTCATCAATGTATGAGCCCAGAAAGCACGTTTCATCGGAGTGTTAGGGTCATCAGAGCTAAAGAGGTCAGGATTATCTTTAACATATTTTGTGTCAGATGCTTTGGTCAGCAAGGTGCGCCCAGTTGATTTAAGCCGTAGCACAGGCGCCTCTTGACGGAGGCGCTTATAGATCGGATATGGCGCTTCATCCAACTCTTTCAGTGTAATAGCTTCATCAATCGGCGCTAACCTATCCATATTCAACCCCTCAAACTATGCCGCCAGCATGATAAAAATTCGCCTTGTTCTTTAATTTAATACCAAAAACATATCATATTTACAGATGAAGTTAGTAGATACTTTTCATTTCACTACTTATCCTCTGAGCAACATTTTCAACCTTTTGCCTTAACCATTGATGGGCGGGGTCATTATTGCTCCGCTCATGCCAGACCATAAAGATGGCAACAGGATTACTTTGAAAGGGTAGTGGAGCGACATCGAGTGTCTTAAGTGTTTTAAGCTGCATCAAATCCATTTGTGTGGCGATCAATTTTGTCCCTTTGATGAAAGGTGGGATAGCGTTGAAGTTTGAAACGGTGACAACAGGATTGCTGATTTTCGACTTATCCACGTCTTTGCTTGACCAAATTGCCCAAGACGTCCGCCCCTCCATGAACCGGACGCTGAGATGCTGCGCATTGTAATAATCTTCAAGGCTTTGCGGGGCTGCACCCATCGCTGCATCATAAAAACACATCATCTTGCCTCGCAGAATAGATTTCTGATAGATGTCGGCCGCCTCAGGAGGCAAGGGCGTTAAGGCAAGATGACACCTTGAATCTCTGATCCATGTTACCGTTGGCTGACCTGACGGAATGAATTGAAGTTCAAGCACAATGCCTTCTTCCATAGTTTCTCTCAGCAATTCAGGAAAAATGAGATCACGTTGCATATCATTTGCGGCAATAACAAATTTCATTTCTTCCTGATGTGGATCGAAAGAACGCTCTGATGTCATTCGCTGCAAACTATCAAGCGCCTCTAACGCATTTGCCTTTAAGTTCAGTGCATTTTCTGTAGGTGCTAACCGATGGCCTGTTCTGACGAAAAGAGGATCCCCAAGAATTTGGCGAAGACGTCGTAAAATATGGCTAACGGCTGGCTGTGTAAGGTCAAGCTTCTCCGCAGCTTTGGAAACAGAAGAAAGCTCAAGCACGGTAAGGAACGTCCGCAACGTATGACCATCTAGGTCCATGAAGTTTTTATTTTTCATATCAACATAAAAACCGATCAGTGAATATACTAGAGTATATTAATAATATTAATATCAAATATAAATTTGAATTAATTGATTTAATAAATCACTTTGCTAATGTTTTGATATGTTTTGAAATCGTTGGCGATCAAAACAGAATGCTATGTCGTAAAGATTCGGTAAATAGGGAGCGCATCATGTCAGAAGAATTTGTTATTGCACCTCATATGAGGCTTCATGAATGGGTTGCTGTTGAAAAGGGCTACTTTGACGATGAAGGGCTCGTTTACACGCTTGAAGACCAGCTCAAGTCTGCTACTAATCACGTCCATGATCTTGGCGACAAAGTCGGTGCCTATCAGACCTTTGAGAAAGGCCGCACTAGTGACGTGAGCTGTGCTTGTCACTGGACTGTTAATGTTGCGGCGGCTTCCGGCCATGGCAAGCTATATGGAAAACTTTATTCTGTGTCACCATGCGGTATCTTTGTTCCAGCTGATTCTGAAATTCAGAAGCCTGAAGACCTTGCCGGCGTGCCTATTTCGGTCGGGTATCAATCCGGCAGTCACTATTCAACAATCCAAGCGCTTGAGCCGTTCCTCAAGCCTGAAGACATAAACCTTTCCTTTTCTGATGGCTTACTGTTCCGCCGAATGGAACATATGATTGACGGTAACATTCCAGCAGTCAGCCTTTTCAGCGGCTCTTATTACTTCATGCAGCAACTTGGGTTCAGAAAGATTGTCGATACAACCTTTATGATGGCCGCCATGGTTGCAGAAGATTCCAAAATGGAAGACGTCGAAAAATATTTCGCGGCCCTTAAGCGTGCGCAGTCTGATATTGATCTGCGGCCAGAGTTGTACACACATTATTATCGTGAGGAATTCCCAGAACGGTTCAAAGATCAGATTGACACGCGCCTGTTCGGCCCCGGAGAAAGACTAGTCTTTGAAGAATATTCAAGGGATATTTTCGAAGAGTCACAAAAGTGGATCGACGAGCGCGGTATTTTCGAAGACGGCCTTGGTGATCGCTCATTCGACCAAGCCGTCATTGTGTAAAGAATGATTTGAGAAAAGGCTGCCTTTTTCTAAAAGGGACAGCTTTTTCATTATAGCGGCAGGAACCAGCCCGCTTCCCCTGAAATAGAATGATAAGCTTGGAATTGGATAACGCCTTCATATCCAAGATTGCGGCCAATACCACTTTGCTTAAACCCACCAAAAGGAGCACGATTATCTTGGGCGGTGGGGCCATGGCCATTAACGTAAGTGTAACCTGCGTCTAGCTCACGCGCGATGCGTTCTGCCCGATCGCGATCCTCTGTCCAGACTGACGAACAGAGGCCAAAATGAGAATGATTTGCCATTCTGATCGCCTCAGATTCCGTATCAAACGGGATAATAGGCAGCACAGGGCCAAACTGTTCTTCACAGACAACGTCAAGATTAGGCGCAGGATTAAAGACCAGCGTCGGCTTCTGAAAATATCCTTGCCGATATAGGTCTTTGTCAGGGACTAGACCAAGCTCTGAGACCTCTGCACCAGCTGATCTGGCCTCTGATATCATATCGCGGACGATTTGAAGTTGCGCTTTATTGTTAAGAGGCCCCATATTCGTTTCAGCAAGCAATCCATCACCAACAACAATTTGATTGCAGATTGATGTCAGGCCTTCACGTAATTCTTCATATCGTGACCGATGTACATAAAGACGCTTTAAGGCCATGCAGATCTGGCCTGTGGACATGAATGCACCAAGATAAATCTTGCGCAATGCTGCTTCATCTAATGTTGCATCGTCACAAATAATCCCAGCATCATTGCCGCCAAGCTCAAGCGTCACCGGGGTGACGTTTTCAGCCGCAACACGCATAATGTGCTTACCAATTGGGACAGAGCCAGTAAAATTGACATATCTTACCAATGAATGACCAACAAGATGATCACCGATTTCGCTAGCGCGGCCTGTAACAACATTGAGGACGCCCGGCGGCAACAGAGCCGCTATTTTTTCTAATGTGAGTGTCGGGGTTAAGGCTGAAGATTGTGAGGATTTCACAACCACCGTATTTCCTGCCATCAACGCCTGAGGGAGTTTTGCGCCTAAAATGGATAGCGGCCAATTCCAAGGCACAATCAGCGCGGCAACACCGCGAGGCTGACGCGTGATAATCGTATCAAATGGAGGCCCATATTCTTTTTTGTCTTGAGAAAGTCTGTCAGCATAATCGGCAACAGATCGGAAACGGTCACTCAGACGTGTTAGTTCTAGCTTTGTTTCAAGTAAGATCTTGCCATGCTCGCGACAAAAAATACGTGACCGGCGGTTGATATCATCTTCATCGGCATTGAGCTCATCGGCTATACGATGGAGTAAGACAGCGCGTTCCGCATAACTTTTCCGGGACCATGCTGGAAAGGCATCATGAGCTGATTGCACGGCATGATCGACATCATTTGTTGAAGCAAGCGCGGCATGACCTACCAATTCATCCGGCCGTGCCGGATTAAACAACTCATAACGGCGGCCACCTTCAGCTGGTCTGGATAGACCGTCAATATAGAGACCTGTTGAGCATAAAGCTTCTTTATACAAGCTAATTGGCATGAGCTGCCCCCTCAAAAAAATATGGCGAGCCTTTCGTTAAGTTCGCCATTGCGATATCAGCTCTTATCCTTTTTATTTTTGTTGGCACCATCATCAATGATCTCAGACATTCCGTTATCAAGGCTGACGCCAAGCTCTTCACCAATTTTACGTAAAGCAGGAAGCTGAACCGCCATATCCATGATAGAATCTATGGCCTGATTGACAGGAGGCTTGCTGGCTGCAGATGTCCCTCCACCAGTGTTCTCACCTGACGCGCCTCTATCAAGGGCTCCGCCTGTGATGTGATGCACTCTAATCGAGTCAATCTTCTCAGCAGGTTTAACCATCTGTTCCACAATTCCCGGAAGCGCATCAAGCCTTGCTTTATCGCGATTGAGTGAAATCATTTCAGAAGACATCGCATTTTCAGCTTCAACCATTGATTTTCTAGCTTGTGCTTTAACAGCAAGCTCTTCTGCCATGGCTGTTAGTTTGACCTTCTCCGCTTCTGTTTCTGATTGAGAAGCCTTGAGGCGCGCTTCAGCCATTTGTGTCAAAATGGTGGCTTCGGTATCTGCTGAACTTCGCTTACGCAGACCCTGCACTTCGGTTTCTTTCTGGGCAACAATCATATCAAGGCTTTTACCGCGCTCAGCTGCGGCTACTGCTCGTGCTGTTTCAATATGTTCCTGTGCCTTGATCGCCTCAGCCTTTGCCGTAGATGCGTCTATTTCGGCTTTAACTTCTTCTATTGTTTGTTTGTGCAACTGAATACTTTGTTTCTGCTGTTCTGTTTTCAGTTTCAGGTCTTGTGCGATCTCTGCTAACCTGATTTCTTCTTCACGCGTGATATCAGATGTCCGGATTGACTGTTCCATATTGATCTTGGCTTTGTTAATAGCGACCTCGGTCTCTGATTTACGCATGGCAACATCAGCTGTTTGATCTGCTCGCAAAAACTCTAACTCTTTAATTTTTGCAATCTCAGCCGATTGTTCTTCAAGTTCGATCTCCAACGTCCGCTTTGCAGCTTCCATAGCAGAACGACGCACAGAAACATCGGCATCAGCATCAATATTTGCACGATCTTTTTTAGAGTTCGCGATGACTTCGGCGAGCTTGCGCATACCAACTGCATTAAAGGCGTTATTATCATCCAGCGCATGAAATGGTGTTTGGTCAAGCGCTGTTAAAGAAACGGATTCAAGCTCAAGACCATTACGATGAATTTCTTGCGTCAAAGCCCCTTTAACATCTTTGACAAATGAGCCTCTGTTTTCATGCAACTCGTCCATCGTTAATTGTGCCGCAACCGACCGAAGCGTATCAATCAACTTACCTTCGATCAGATCCTTTAATTTATCAGCATCAAAAGTACGATTACCTAATGTTTGAGACGCTCTGGCAACAGAGTCTTCGGTTGGTTCGACGGAGATATAAAATTCAACACTAACGTCAACACGCAATCGGTCTTTCGTAATAAGTGCGCCTTCGCCATGACGGCTGACTTCAAGACGCATCGTTTGCATATTGACTTTGCTGGCCCGATGAAAATACGGCAACACAATAACGCCACCATCCATAACAACTTTGCGGCCACCTAAGCCCGTTCTTACGAGTGAGATTTCACGTGAGGTGCGTTCATATAACCATGCCGCTAATGCAATGATGATTGCGACGACAAAAATGACCAGAAGAATTATTGATGTAACCGACATCTTACTCTCTCCTCTTTCTTAAAATTGATGCATTTGCTGGTAGATATGCCCTGACATACCACCATCAAGCATCATGTTTGTACCCCTGAACCAATGCGTCATATCTGACAACATGAAACAGACAACGGGAGCAATATCATCAGGACGACCTGCCCTGTCATTGACTCCCATATCTTCTTCTGCGCGCTTGCCAAGCGTTTTGACAAAATCCGCCAAGATTGGCGTTTCGACGGGCCCTGGGCTGACGGCATTAATGCGAATGCCCCGGTCACGCCAAGTCCAGCGATTTTTCATTGTCCAAACGACAAGCGCTTCTTTTGAGAAGAAATAGCTGCGCCCCCCTTCATTAGAGATTTTATGCTCTGCCAGGAAACGGTCGACATCTTCAAATTCTAAATGTTCTGAGGCATTGATAGCCGGAAGTGCGTCTGGCCAACCAAAGCCTGCAAGTGAGGCTAAATTGACAATAGATGCTCCATCA
The DNA here is from genome assembly GCA_965660595.1 of Puniceispirillales bacterium (SeqCode). GTDB lineage: Bacteria > Pseudomonadota > Alphaproteobacteria > Puniceispirillales > UBA1172 > JAGWAQ01. Next base: position 49,213 of record CBFIAO010000002.1, read on the forward strand.
TTGAGTTTTGGGATCATCTTTTGGGTAAAGTATTTAAGACCCAGAAGATTAACCTTAACAACAATATCAGCCGGTGCAGTAGGCGGGACACCTGCGATATTAGCAATCCCGTCAATACGGCTTGGTAACGCTTCGACAAGCGCCTGAATTGTTCTTCTATCTGACATATCTGCAAGATAGAGTTCATCGACGTAATCTTCCGTCTTATTCATATCAACACCGATCACATCACCACCAAGCTGTTTGACCAAACCTGCGGTGGCACGGCCAATACCAGAAGAACATCCTGTCACCACTATGACTTTATTGCGAAGCAATTTGCCATACGTCCAGTCATAATCTGCCCAATTAATATCTTCCATTTTTGGGTCTCCCTTCCTTTTCAAACCTTAGAATACAGGGGGGTAATGACGACCACCCCGCTCAAGTGTTATCCAGCGTGTTTCTGTAAATGTCTCCATTGACCAACGACCACCGTGGCGTCCTACGCCTGATGATTTTGAACCGCCAAACGGAATAATGGTCTCATCATTCACAGAGCTACAATTGATATGACACATCCCTGTTTCTAATGCAGATGCGAGACGCAGGCCGCGGGCTTCATCACGCGTGATCACGCCTGATGAAAGGCCATATTCCGTATCATTTGCAATGGCGATCGCGTCAGCATCTTCACGATACGGGATAACAGGGACAACTGGTCCAAATGTCTCTTCCTGATAAAGTTTCATATCACGGGTAACGCCTGTGATGATCGTTGGTTCGACAAATCTGCCTGTCACTTTACCGCCAAGTTCAATGGTTGCGCCTTTAGCAATAGCATCATCAATTTGTTCTTTGACTTTAGCGGCTTGCTTATCGTTGATCAGTGGGCCAATAACGTGATTTTTATCGGTACTAGGGTCACCTGTTTTAAGTTTTCTTGCACGATCAACAAAGGCCGATAGAAAAGCATCAAAAACCTTTTCTTGAACTAAGATTTTTTCAACAGACATGCAAATCTGACCTTGGTGCATGAAGCTGCCAAAATTTGCAGCCTGAGTAGCACGTTCCATGTCAGCATCATCACAGATAATCAGCGCATCTTTGCCGCCAAGTTCAACACAACATTTTTTAAGATGCGCCCCAGCCTTTGCCGCGATTACCCGACCCACAGGTGTAGAGCCGGTAAAGCTGATCCCCTTGATTAAAGGGTGTTCGATCATCTGATCACCGACCTCAGGCACATGGTCACGTGAACAAGTCACCACATTCAAAACACCCTCTGGTACACCAACAGCGTCAAAGACTTCGGCAAAGAAAAGTCCGCCTGAATACGGCGTTTCTTCTGATGGTTTCAGCACAACACAATTCCCTGCGGCGATTGGGAACGCAAAGCCACGGCTAGTTAGTAATGAAGGGAAATTCCATGGTGAAATAACACTAACAACACCCATAGGACGACGGATTGCCATCGACATTTTATGATGATCAGAAGGAAGAACTTCACCGATTGAATTATAATTCATAGCCGCGGCAGCACGAAACACTTCAGCGACATAACCTGATTCAAACATGCCTTTGCCAAACCAGCCTCCGCCTTCAGCCTGAAGAGCTTCAACCAGGTCATCGCGACGTCTTTCAATTTCATCAGCAACTTTGAGCAAATAGTGTGAGCGTTCGGAATAGCTTAACTGTGACCATTTCGAAAATCCAGCATGAGCGGCCTCGATAGCCTGCTGTACTGAAGTCGCATTGCCATCAGCCACCGTTGCCCAGACCGAGCCATCAGCAGGATTGTGATCATCAAACATTGAGGCAGTTTTTACCCATTCCCCACCAATATACATATGGTCAAACTGTTTTGGCATTTAGACCTCCCTTGCTTTGACAAGATTACCGTCACTGTCACGGTTAAAGACTTCAACACGCTTCTTTTTGAAGACAGGAATTTCAGGCAACCCCCCACGATGTGTTCTTAATTGCGGCCCTTTATCAGATGCACCTGTCTTTGCAGGCTGAGAGGAAATACGTGCATTTTGGGCTGATTTTTCAAAGTCATCCAGCAATGCCTGTATCTGAGGGTCTGCCGATGACGGTATGGGCTCTGATGCGGCCGGCGTAAATTGCGCTACCGTTGGTTGCGGTTTAGACGAAAGTGCAACAGGTGATTTGATATTGGCTGTTGCCGTCTCAGACGCTCGTTTTAACAAACCTTCAATATCTTCACCAATCAGCTCATTAACATTGGCCTTTGCATGCGGTGTTTCTATCGTTTCTTGAGGCGGTATAAGTTTTGATTTAATCGATGGTGCAGTTGGAGCTGAGGCGATTTCTTTAACCTCGTTTGCTGTGACTTCTACAACACGCCTAGGCTTCTTTGCAGGCGTTGATGCATGTGAGGGCGCGTTTTCATCAGAAGCTGTTTCCGAGCTTCCGCCGCCAAGATATGCTTTTTGAACTGCCGGGTCAGAGGCAAGGCTTTTGGCGTTATCCTCACCAATAATGCGCCCATTACCGATCAGGTATCCACGATCTGCAATGTTGAGCGAGAGCTTGGCGTTCTGTTCTACAACCAAGACACCGATCCCTGTTGCCGAGATCTGCCCTAATGCTGCAAATAATTCCTGACTTAATAATGGTGACAAGCCAAGTGAAGGTTCATCAAGCATGAGGATAGAAGGGTCTGACATCAAAGCGCGACCAATGGCAACCATTTGTTGCTCGCCCCCTGACATCGTCCGTGCAATTTGACGTCTACGTTCACGCAATTTTGGAAACAGCGTTAAAACTCTGTCGAGGTTGTGTTGTTCACGCTCGCGCGCACGCTCACTAAATGCACCAAGACGTAAATTTTCTTCAACGGAAAGGTCGCCAAAGATAGCTCTACCCTCAGGGACAAGCGCAATGCCCTTGATAACAATCTCGTCCAATGAATTTTCAAGCAGGCTTTCGCCGGCAAAGCTTATAGTGCCACTCAGTTGACCTTCGGAAAGACCGGAGATTGCCCGCAGTAGAGATGATTTGCCGGCACCGTTTGCACCAAGGATAACCACCACTTCACCCGGATTCACCTCAATGGTGACATCGCTCACCGCTTGGTGCTGCCCATAGGCTATTGATAATTTTTTGACGGAAAGCATTAAATATCCTCCCCTAAGTAGACTTTGATCACTTCTGGATTTGACAACACATCATTTGGGCTGCCTTGTGCAATTTTTACCCCAGCCGCCATCACAACACAGCGACTGCATAAAGAACGGATCGCATCCATCACATGCTCAACTAAAATAATGGTTATCCCATCTTGGCGGAGGCTATGGATTAGATTGATGCCTTCCTGCAACTCTGTGGGATTAAGGCCGGCAAGCCATTCATCAAGTAATAAAATTTCAGGCTCAGAAGCTAGAGCGCGGGCAAGCTCTAGTCGTTTTTGATCAATATATGTTAACGAGGAAACAGGCGCATTGATATGATCGATAAGACCAACCTTTTCCAGTAGTTTTTCAGCCTCATATCGTGCTTTAGCTCCCCATAAACCACGCTTGCCGAATACCATACCAGCCATACAATTTTCTATAAGGCTGAGTGACGGCAGCGCTTTAACAAGCTGAAATGTTCTTGAAACACCTGCCCGATGAATCTGATGGGCTGGCAGACGAGATATAAAACGGCCATTAAAACTTATCAGACCTTCATTGACCTGCAATGCCCCTGAAATCAGGTTCATCATTGTTGTCTTGCCTGATCCATTAGGGCCAATAATCCCCATGACTTCATTACGTTCAACTTCGAATGAAACGTTATTAACAGCTACAAGACCGCCAAATCTTTTAGTTGCATGCTGAACAGAGAGAACAGTCTGAGGGCCTACCATGATGACTGTCTCCTTTTTGCCCAAAGCTGTTCTAGCCGACCAAGAACCCCGTGGGGTAAGAAATAAACAATAATTAGGAAGGCAATCCCAAGCACCATGGTCGAATAATTTGAAAAATTAGCGTTGATATATTCCTGCAATAACGCAAAAGGAATAACGCCAACAATAGGGCCCCAAAGACGCCCTGTGCCTCCAAGCAATGCCATGATCACTACAATGAATGAAAGCTCAGGGGAGAATACGCCATTCGGCTCAATATATGTGTAGCGCGGTGCAATGAGGGCCCCGACTAAGGATGCGACAAAACCTGAGAAGGTGAATAAAATGACTTTTGAAAACGCGGTATTAATACCGACATGGTTGGCTACGGTTTCATCATTACCAATAATCCGCATCGCAAAGCCAAGACGTGAACGATTGATCCACCAACCAAAAAGGTAAACAAAAGCAGCAAGCGCAACAAGCATCAGATAAATATCAGGCTCACTAAGATCCGTGAGGACATATAAGCCGCGCGAACCTGTGAAGTTATTTTGTATCCACGAGACTAAAGTCCGGATCATCTCGGCAAGACCAAGGGTGAAAATAACGAAATAAACACCTGATAAGCGCAATGTCGCAAGGCCTACAAAAAAGGCTAGTACAGCACCCGATATAGACGCGACCACCACCATCGTTGCATAATCTACATTATAGTCAGACATGCCTGTGCCGACCACGAAACCACCAACGCCAAAAAAGGCCGCGGTGGCAAGGGAGATGTAATGCGTCGGCCCTGAAAACAATGCCCAACTAGTCGCAAGAACAGTGTACATGGCGATGGTGAGCGCAATAGACATCCAATAGCCATTGGCAATAGCCGGGATACAAGCCGCAAGCCCTAATAAAATTGCACCCCAAATCAGATATTTTATATCATGCGCATTCATGTTGCTTTTCTCCCAAACAAACCTTGAGGTCTGAAAAGCAACACCAGCACAAAGATGCTGTAAGCTGCAGCAAGCGTAAGGCCGGGATCAATCAGTCTTGCAACCGTTGTTTCAACAAGGCCAAGAATTAATGCGGCAACAATCGCACCGCGAATATCACCAACACCGCCCATAATAATGATGATCAGTGCTTTCATCGTGAAGACAACGCCAACAGATGCATCTAAGGTGATAAATGTTGAGATAAGTGTTCCGCCCATGGTTGTGACAGCACCGCCCAACGCAAATGCAAGAGCAGAAAGGCGCGGCACATTAATCCCGACAAGCCCACTGGCCTCTGTGCTGACAGAGATCGCCCGGACCGCCATGCCTGCACGTGTAAAATATAGCCATCCCCACAAAACAGCGCCTAGCAAAAGCGCAAAACAGAATGCAACAATTCTATTAAGTGCAAAGGTCTCGCCAAATATTACAAATGGCTCTGCAAGATAAGAATAAGTGAAATATTCACCATGAATGGAAACCATCACACCTAGGATGGCAAAGCTCATGCCAAAGGTGGCGAGGATTGAATCAACCTCAAGCTGACCTTGATTTTTGGCACGCTTAATCAGAGGCCTTAACAATGCTGTGTAAATAAGCCAATTCCCAAAGAAAGATAATGGTGCCACGATAAGCATGGTCAGAATTGGACTAATCGCATCTGCAACAAATATCCAGAATGCTGCTAGCGCGCCAAGAACCAGCATTTCACCATTAGCAAGGTTCATGATACGTGCAACGCCGTATTGCAGATTTAGGCCAAGAGCAATAAGGGCATATGTGCTTCCAAGTAACAGGCCTGTTATGATGATATCCATAATTCTTATTTAAACCCAAAATTACAGTTCACAATTTCAGACATCGTCTTCAATTGTTTGGGAAATAAGCTAGACAGCAGCTATGTACTGTCTAGCGTCGATATTTTTGATTTCAGGAAAGTTTAATTCCAGCCATCTTTCGTAACAACCGATGCGGCACCATCAATATTTGATGATTTGACGCCACGGAAACGACCATCTTGCCACTGACCAACAGTCCAGAACTTATTTGAAACTTGATTTTCAAAATTGATTGGGCCCATCACTGTGTTGAATGTATTGGCTTTGATATAATCAACAACAGCAGCACGGTCTTTTGAGCCGACACCTTCGATCGCCTGCTGGAGAATTTGCAATGACGCATAGGTATTGGCAGAAGCCCAACCGTCCGCATCTTTGCCTGTAATTTCTTTGTGGGTTGCGAAGTAGGCTTGAATATCACCAGAGTCTTGGTTAACACCACCAGCACCAAACACACCATTGATCTTAGAGCCGAATTTGTTTCCATAAGCAGGGAAACATGTTGCCACTGCTGTGTAGAACATCTTCACGTCCAGATCTTGAATAATAGCTTGCTCAGTCAGGGCAAATGTATCAGGTGGATATGACCATGCGATAAATGCATCAGGATTACTATCTTTAGCTCCTTTCATAATTGGTGAAAGGTCTGGTGTCCCTAAGGGGTAAGACTTGTCATATACAATTTCAAAACCTGCGGCTTCAATGCGTGGACGTGCTGCATCTGCAAGCTCAATCCCAAAAGCATCAGCAACATTGACCATCGCAACGCGATTGCCGATTTTACCTTCATTACGCATTTCTTTAAGAACATCCACAACCGATACGGTAAAGGATGTGGTATTCCCAAGCGTGAAAAAGAGATTAGGATAGCGTGCCGTCAATTCATCCGTCTTGTCGGAAATAGCGGAAACTGCAATTTGCGGGTAGCCATACTTAGCATAAATAGGTGCCGCAGCAAGGTTAAAGCCTGTGCCATAAGGGGCGATAATAAAGTCAACCTTATCAACTTCGGCAAGGCGCTGAGCTGCTTTAATATGCTCGCCCGGATTGGTCTTATCGTCATATTCAACGATTTCAACCATCATTTTTGTGCCGCCAACATTCATACCGCCAGCAGCATTAATCTGCTTAGACCAGAGCTCAACATTAGGCCACTGGGTTACGGCCGCCCCACCACCAAGTGGACCAGTTTTCGGCGCAACAGCACCAATTTTAATGACATCCGCTGCCTGAGCAGCGATTGAAATAGTCGTAGCGAAAGTACCAGCCACCAATAATTTCATAACTTTAGTGAGTTTCATTATATCCTCCCTATTCAGATTAACGATTATTTTATCTTTAATCTTATTAGGACGTCTTAAGATTTATGAGGGCAAGGAAAAAATTAAGCCTTTTCATTAAATGAATTCATCAATTAAATTATTGTATACATTTATGAATAATTATTGAATTATCTCTGTAATACACTCATATTTGAATACATAAATATAAACTATGCATACAAATTTTAAATTTTTTTCTGATAGCAAGCTTACCAAGAGCAATGAAATGTCCGATTCAATAACCCACGACTTACCAAATTACGACAAATCCGAAAGCAGCAGCGACGATTATGTCATGGATACCATAAGGTCAATGATAGCCAATGGTGAGATTGACCGTAATGAAAAACTGACTGAGACAAGCATCAGTAAAAAGCTAAACTTATCACGCACCCCAGTTCGCTCAGCGTTAAAAGTACTAACCGCCGAAGGTATCCTCTTCAAGCGTCAAGGGCATGGATATCAAATCAGGGAATTTACCAAGCAGGATCAAGACCGTGCGCTTAATGTGAGTGCGATCCTTCAAGCACAAGCAGCAAAAGAACTCGCGCTCTTAGGTGTGGATAGAGAAAGTGAAGCACAATTAAATAAGTCGATCTCTATGAGTGATGCCATTATTAATCGGGGAATTGTCGATAAAGAAGCGTTGAACGCTTTTGCCATTGCTAATACGTTGTTTCATCGGACGATCATTCAGGCGTCAGGTAATGTGTTCCTAGAAGACTGTCTTGCACGGTTGAGCGTTCTCCCTAACGCAGAAATCGGCGCGTTGCATAAAGATGATATCAATTGGTCTATTGAACGATTGGTTGTTTCGCACCATCAGCATATCATCATCAGGCAAGCCCTTATAAAAGGTGAAAGTGAACGCGCGTTTTCACTCTTCCATGAACATGTCAGCGCCTCTGAGGAATATCACTTGCTGTTTCCTGGGAAGCATGTAGGTTCAGATCACGTACGTTAATCTTTTAGAAACAGTCACTTGGCATATGGCCCGCGGACCTAGGTGCTGGGAAATGGAGCGGGTAACGGGAATCGAACCCGTGCGTTCAGCTTGGGAAGCTGACAGGCTACCATTACATCATACCCGCGTATTGGCAGTGACCATGGTGGTGCAGTTATACGATGGTGTCCGTTGATAGGCAAGTTTAGGGTTTTGATTGCGCCTCAGAATACTGTCTGATTATAATAATATAGCTTTAAATTTTACATGGAATTTGCTGTGGCTTATGGCGTTTTTATGCATAAGCATGATTCCATCTACGATGATATACCTTCAAAGCAGTATCAATTTCCCAAACAGTATCTTTCCCGCGCTAAAGAATTCATCAATGATTGGATTGTGTATCTAGAACCGTCAAAAATACGGAATACACGGGGATATTTTGCGATGGCAATGATAGAAGATATCATCCCTGATCCTAATCAACCGGATATGTATCGCGCGATTATTGCGCCTGGGTCTTATCTTGATTTTGGACAACATGTAATGTTCAAAGACAATAACGGATACCTTGAACAAGGACTATTAAACAGCGTTGGGAAAATATCTGGGCGGGCGCAATCTGCAGTGCGGCCAATTTCGGCAGAAGATTTTGAACGCATTATTTCCCGCGGGCTTGTGAGCGACATCTTACCTCGTGAGCAATATGAGTTGCCTAAAGAATTGGCCGAAATCTCTCCACCTATCGAGGGTTATCCTTCACGGGCAAGGGTTGAACATCTGACGACACGAACGGTCCGCGACAAAAACTTCCGAAAAATAGTGCTCAATGCTTACCAAGAAACTTGCGCCATCACCGGACTTAGGCTGATCAATGGTGGCGGCAGGGCAGAAGCCGAAGCTGCGCATATCATGCCTGTTGAGCAAAATGGTCCTGATATTGTAAGCAATGGAATTGCGCTTTCTGGCACGGCCCATTGGATGTTTGATCGAGGATTAATAAGCTTATCCGATGATCTTGAAATTTTAATTTCTAGACAAGCCAATGATCATGACGCGATTAAATCTATGATTAATACTTCTGGAGTATTGATTAAACCCGATCGCATTGGAGATCATCCACATCCAGAATTTTTAACATGGCACCGTGATCATTGTTTTAAACACTAACATGACCTACTTGCCCCAAATATCGGGCTGGATTAGAGTGAATTTCCAATGCAAAAAATGATCAAGGATGCCTCATGCTGACCATCAAAAACGCCAGTTTGGGTTTCGGCGCAACCTTCCTTATAAAAGATTTTTCTATCGACATTACTGCGGGTGAAATTGTGCTTATCACTGCTCCTAGCGGTTATGGTAAATCCACCTTACTTAACTGGATTAGCGGTACGCATACAAAAAATCTGAACGCATCAGGTATGATTTATCTTAATGGAAATAAGATACATGATCTGCCCGTTGAACAACGGCGTATAGGGATGATTTCTCAAGACCCATTGATGTTTCCACATCTTACCGTTGCAGGAAATTTAGCGTTTGGATTAAGTAGCAATGTTAAAGGGGCAGCACGGCTCGAACTTATAAATCAGACGCTTTCAGCCATCGGTATGGACGCGCTTGGCTCGCAAGATGCCATGACATTATCAGGCGGACAAAAAGCACGGCTATCCCTCATGCGTTCACTCTTAGCACGGCCAGAAGCTTTGCTTTTGGATGAACCTTTTTCTGGACTCGATGGCAGCACACGCGATGATGTTGCAACCTTGGTGAAGAATGAGATTAAAGAACGTGCCCTTCCCGTACTGATGGTAAGCCATGACCCACGTGATCATGATTATGCTGACAGACCTGCAATTGCACTTGAAGCATTCGCACCCGCATGATACCCAGCCATGTGTCGGGTCTTAGATATTGATTTTCGTTTTCAGAAGTCCATATCGTGATTAAGTTTAGTATAAGACCTAGTATTCAGGTCAGGAGTAACGCAGATGACCCCATATGATGAGAACAAAATAGCCCTTACCCAAAATAGTGAGGAAGCACCTACCCGTGAAGATGCGGAAGCTGCTGTACGCACACTCATCAAATGGTTGGGTGATGACCCTACACGCGAAGGGTTGCTGGACACACCATCACGTGTCGTCCGCTCATATGATGAGTTTTTTGGCGGCTATAAAGAAGATGCTGCTCAAATGTTGTCACGCGTTTTTGAAGAAGTTGACGGCTATGATGACATGGTGCTTTTGCGCGATATCCGTGTTGAGTCTTATTGTGAACATCATATGGTGCCTATCATTGGTAAAGCCCATATCGCATATTTCCCAGATCGCCGCGTGGTGGGGATTTCAAAACTTGCGCGGGTGATTGATATCTTTGCCAAACGCTTGCAGACCCAAGAAACAATGACCGCGCAAATCGCTAACACAATCCAAGATACCCTTAAGCCTAAAGGCATGGCGATTTTGGTTGATGCTGCGCATCAATGCATGACAACACGCGGTGTACATAAACCAGGTGTTAGCATGGTAACAACACGCTTCACTGGATGTTTTGAAGATAGCACTGACCTGCAAAACCGCTTCTTAATGCAAATCCGCTAACGGCGTATTGGGCTTAATCTGGACATTTAGGGATAATTTCCCTTATAAAAGATTAGTTTTACCAATTTGGGATCGGCAATGCCGCTTAGCCCTGTCTTACATATCCTAGGCATGTTGCTGTCGCTTCTAGCCGGCACAATGGTCATTCCAGCAATCGTAGACTTTGTCTATGGTTATAGTGATTGGTCCGCGTTTCTTGCTGCCAGCGCCATCACATTGTTTTTCGGATTTGGTTTGTTGCTTTCAACGCGCCTTAGAGCAGATGAAAACCTTGGGCTTCGCCAAGCTTTCTTGCTGACTAATGCGGCATGGATTTTAATTGGCGTTTTTGGTGCCCTGCCTTTTCTATTGGCTAATACGGGCATGGGATTAACAGATGCGATTTTCGAATCCGTGTCTGGTGTCACCACTACTGGCTCCACCGTCATCCCTGTAATTGAGGCAATGTCTCCTGGGATTTTGATATGGCGCGCCCTTTTACAATGGCTGGGCGGCATTGGTATTATTGTGATGGCATTAGCAGTCTTGCCAATGTTATCTGTTGGCGGGATGCAACTGTTTAAAACAGAATCTTACGAAACACCTGATAAAGTCGTACCCCGTGCAGCAGAACTTGCAGGTGGAATTTTCTTTGTTTATGGCGGATTGACCCTTGCATGGACATTTATGTTGGCACTTGCTGGCATGCCCTTTTTTGATGCTATTACCCATGCGATGACAACCTTGGCAACAGGCGGTTTTTCCACCCGCACCTTATCTATCGGTGCCTTTGACAGTGTTGCTGTGGAATGGGTCGTGGTCATGGGGATGATTGTAGGCAGCCTGCCTTTTGCGCATTATCTTGCACTGACACGCGGCGGCTGGACACGCTTAACAAAAGACCCTCAAGTTAGGTGGTTCTTAACCCTTGTGCTGGGTTTTGCTGCCATCATTACATGGCAGCTCATCACCACCCAAGACAAGTCATTGATGGAAGGTCTACGTCTTTCGGTTTTTAACACCGTGTCCATCATGACCGGCACTGGTTATGGCAGCGCAAATTTCAGCGCATGGGGCGGGGGTGTCACGGCGCTGTTATTCTTATCGATGTTTATTGGCGGCTGTGCAGGCTCAACAACATGTGGAATTAAAATGTTCCGCCTTCAGGTGCTCGCCGCGAATGCCCGTATTCAATTGGCCAAATTACTGCGCCCACATGCGGTGGTTATTCCCTATTTTAATAAAAAACCTATTCCAGAAAGCGTCACTGATGCGGTGATGGGTTTCTTTTATCTTTATATTCTTTGCTTTGTTGTAATCGCAGCATGTCTTGGACTTACGGGGCTTGATATCGAAGCCGCGCTTTCTGGAGCCGCCACTGCAATCAGTAACGTTGGCCCTGGTCTAGGGGATGAAATTGGTCCTGCTGGAAATTTTGAAGGCCTTACTAATATCGCAAAATGGATCATGTGCGCAGGTATGATTATCGGCCGATTAGAGCTGTTCACCGTATTGGTGATGCTCGCACCAGGATTTTGGCGACGGTAATGTTAACGTGAATACACTGGCCATTTGCCGTCGAAACCCACAAGCTGTGACCGCAATTCTTGATCAAACCTGCCAACAGCTTCACGGATCGCTTCATACCTAATCTGGTCAGCTTCTTCTGGGCTTGTATTATCTGCGATGGATTTTTCAGCCGATGATGCCAGCGCAAGTGTTGCTGATTTACGGCCATCAGGATGGCTAAATAATAACGCACCTTCTAATTCCACCGTCACTAAGAGTCGCTGCTGGTTAGTAAACAGCGCTTTCAATCCATCTTCACCATCAAGCTCAACTTCTTTCATAGAAGCGGTCATGATTGTTAGTAGTGCATTGCCTTCATCATCACTAGGGACCAGTGTCTTTGTTGCCCATTGGGAAAGCTGCATAGCTGGTGACGGCATGATGATATGATCAATATAAGGCGGGGTAGATGGGCTTACATAATCAGAAATAATATCAAGGGATGCGATACCAAGATCAATCTGCCCCCCTGTGTTGGTGACAGATGGCCGCGGTGATGCAGCAGGCCCACATCCAGCAAGGCCTGATACCATCACACCTGCTGAAAGAATTAATTTACCTGCATCACGCCGTGAATATCTGTTCATAGGGGCTCTCTATCCTCGTATTTCAATAATGATCTTAAGACATCATCATGACAACACTATATGGTCTTAATGTGGTTTTTCTTACAGAATTCGCACGTTACCGTAATGACACCGTCATCTGCTAATTCTTCTTGTTCTTCACGGCTGAGCTGATCAATCATATTATCCACACGCTCTGGCGAACAGCGGCATTCGTCAAAGATAGGACGGAACGGTAATACTGAAACATGCAATTCTTGAAAAAGACGAAACAATAGCTCATCAGGTGCAAGGTCGGGATTCAGTAATTCATCACGCGTGCAGGTAGACATTAATGTACAGGCGGTATGCCAAACATCACTTTCTTCATCAGACATTGGCAACACATCATCATTACCGCCCGTTTCAGGAATACGCTGCAACATCAGACCTGCCGCATGCCAGCCTCCATTAACACGTGGCTTAGCCGCAATAAGCAATGCGGTATCAATTTGTTCTGAATTAAAGAAATAGCGCATCGCAACAGCGTTCAAATCAGGGTCTTCAATAGGGACAATACCTTGATAACGGCCTTGTTCACGTTGATCGACAGTGAACGCTAGATAACCTGATCCCATCAGTTTAATTAATGGCGCAGGACTGCCCAGCGCGTCATCATGTTCAATATCTTCTGCAAGTTGTGCATAAGCACGGAGCGCACCTTTAGATGACACATCTGCAAAAAGTGTTTTGATGCCAGCATCACCCTTGGCCTGCAAAGTGAAGACACCGTCATAATCCATCGTGCTGGACAGGCATGCTGAAAGCGCCATGGCTTCAGCAGCAAGTTCTTCAACAGATGATGGGTAGCCATGTCGATCAAGGATTGTGCTGACAACATCATCAAGGCGCACCATGCGTCCGCGCAACGCTGCTTTTCGTGCACCTGCATTCATCATAAAAGGAAGAACACCGCTATTCGCTGCAGTCATTATAACACCCTAAAAATATTAACACGCCAAACTGGCGTTATAGGCCAAGACAAAAGGCCATAATTGCTTTTTGCGCATGAAGCCGATTTTCAGCTTCCTGCCATATCACAGATTGAGGCCCGTCCACCACATTAGCAGAGGCTTCTTTATCACGGTAAACAGGTAAGCAATGCATAGAAATTGCATCATCATGTGCAAGCTTCATCATCTGATCATTAACCTGATATCGTTGTAGTAATGCCGTGAGATCACCGCTATTTGATATGCCGCCGCCGTCACCCATCGAAACCCATGTATCTGTAACCAATACATCGCTAGCTGTTGCAGCTTCAGCTGGGTCTTCAATCAAGCGTATCATCTCACCATCAATCATCCCCATCAGGTCAGCGTCCGGGGCAAGTGCGCTGGGCACTGCTATATCAAGACGAAAACCCATAATATGGGCAGCTTCAATAAAGCTAGCAGCGACATTATTGCCATCACCAAACCATGAAACTTTAAGATTGCTGAAGTCATGGTCAGGCGCCTTAACTTCGGCGATGGTCATCATATCGGCCATGATTTGACACGGATGTGATCGGTCAGTCAGGCCATTAATAACAGGTACCGTAGCATTTTCAGCAAGCTCTGTGATGATGTTATGCCCTGAAGTTCTGATCATAATAGCATCAACATAACCTGATAATACTTTAGCTGTATCGGCAATAG
>CBFIAO010000003.1:0-57881 GCA_965660595.1 Puniceispirillales bacterium (SeqCode)
CTACACATTGACATCATCGAGTGACCCAAATGATACCGTCGATGCAACGATCGATCTGGATTTTATTTATGACACACATCTTAGCGATAATAATGATGTCAGCTCAAATATCGGTGTGTATGGCCGCATGGCTATTGAATATACAGAGACAGGTAGCTCAGAAGTTACGCTACGTACCCCAGAAGAAGCCATGCAGCCAGTACAGGAATAATTATTGAATATGTCGAGATTAGGTTTTTCACTTGTTGAGCTGTTGGTTACGATTGCTATTATTGGCGTACTCGCCAGTGTGGCTATTGTTGGCTATCAAACTTATATCGATACAACTCGTGATGAAGTAAGTCTTTCAGATTTCCGATCACTCGCCAAAATGCTGGATGTTGATAAGATGAGTGTCGATAGTCAGATGTCTGGCCTTTCTGAAAAATCTGCAGGCATGAAAAGCGCATCTTTATGTAAAGATTGGCGTGATCAAATCATCAATACATTAAACAATGAAAAAGAAAGTAGCTTTAATACGATCTTCGCTGTTGACGGAAATAATTGCGGCAGTAATGACAATCAAAGCACCTGCGAAAGTGACGGTACAACATCTTGGTTGCGGGGACAGATCATGATTTATTGTTCAGATGAATGTAGCGCTATCAATGAAGATAACTTTAAATTGAAGGCATGTGTTTGCCGTGGCCAAGATAAATGTATAACGGTCAGTGGTACTGGCGATACCTTTTGTACAACTCCGCCAACAGGGAGGGTATGTTAATGATAAAGTTACCGTTTATCTTGGCTCTAATACTGGCTGTGCTCTCAATACCTGCAAAAGCGAATGATGAGGTCTTTGTTATTGGCTCTGCTGCTATGCCTGACCCAAATTTGATTTCACCGCAAAGTTCAGCTGACTTTAATCCGCTATATAATCTTGGCTCGATGTCATCTTTTACAGATCAGGGAACTTGGTCATCATCAAGTAGCTATTCACTTGGTGATCAGGTCACTTTTAATGGGTTGCAATTTATTGCCATTTCATCACACGCATCATCATCCAGCTTTTCTTCTGATGTCAGTAACGGCAATTGGATATTATATTCATCTTATACCTTCCGCGGTTTTTATACGTCTCGGTTTTTAAGTTTAGGCAGTTATGGCTCAAGCACGGCATGGTCATCATCAATATCATTTAACATGGGTGATATCGCCACGTGGAACGGCATTAGCTTTGTGGCCATGTATGACCACACGTCTTCAAGCACTTTCTCAACTGACATTAATAAAGGCTATTGGGTGTTGCGGTCTTCATGCCCTAATCACAGCGACTATACTCAGGCCACGCCGTCTGGCAGCACGTGCGAAGATTTCGATGCATATTTCCAGACGGGCACATCAACATACACAGCCTCTAGCAAAATGGCGAAGGCTGATGTTAATGGAACGGGAATGGATTTTGCGGGCACATTGGATGCAACCATAACTTTTGATTGGGCGGCTGAAACAATCACCCCAAAAGCGGTTATTAAAATGACTGACTATCCGAACAAGACAGGTTCAGGCACCACCATAACCGTTAATGACAGCTCATGGATTAAATATTCATTCCATACAGGCAGTAAATGTGGTCGGTTTAAAATGTCGCATTCTGGAAATTATTCACTACCAAACTCTACCTGCTATTCAAGCACTGGTTTCTTTATGGCAATGCATGTGAATTTCTATGAAAAGGATAACAAATATATTCCGGTGATTTCATTTACGCAGTCCACCAGCACAACGCCTGCCAATTCCGTAAGGTTCTACAATTCAGCCTTTGACACAGGGGCATGCTACAACTCGACTACTAACCATTATATTCCAACGCCTGCTGTTACAATGAAATAAGCCATGATGAAAATTATTTTTGCACTTCTTATTATTGTTGCCGCTTCATTAGGTGGATATATTTATTTGGTGGGGGCTGAAACCACCTCAAGCCGTCCTCAGCTCACAACAGAGAAAAAAGAAATGATCATTGATCGCGGTGATATTGTGATTAATGACATGCGCAACGAAGATGATGTTGAAAATGCAGCCGCTAAAGTCGAAGCTGCATTTAAGGCAATGAACAAGCCTGCATCACAATAAACGTATTAAAAGTAATATACCCTAACTTAAATGGTGCTGATGAGAGGACTTGAACCTCCGACCTACTGATTACGAATCAGTTGCTCTACCAGCTGAGCTACATCAGCTTGATTTAAGTTCTAAAAAATACCATCAAACGATATCTGATTTCCAATAAACTTTTGGTGAAGGGATGATGATGCTTTTACTGCCAATCCACGGTGGCAAAGCTGTCACAAGATCCGCACCGCGCCTGCCAGTGTTGATGCGGGGTATGGCACGCATTACAGGTCCAGCCATGTGCACGGTCTGCATTGGCAGCACGGATTAATGAGGTGCTGCGATCTGGCCATTCGTCTTTTGTCGTCTTCTCAGGTGGATGTTCCGCGAGATCGGCCAAAAGTTGCCATGCGGCAATACTGCGCTCGTTTTCTGGGATAATATTAATAAGCCGTAATGCTTCCCCCCATAGCTCGATACGCATAGCGATGCGTGCAGCGGCGATAAGACACCCATGATCATTGCCATGTTTATCAATCATCTTAATTATTTTTGCTAGGGCGTCGGCAGCGCCATCTTCAGACCAAACCTCAAATAATGCCATAACAATTTCTGGATGCGGCATAGATGCCATGCCTCGTTCAAGCGTTTGCGTCGCCTTGCGTATTTTTCCAGCTGATAAATAGGCATCAGCTGCTGCGATTACTGCAGGTGTGAAGCCTGCATCTGCGTTTAATGCAGCTTCAATTGACTTCAGATAAGGTCCGTTGTGATCATCTTCTGTTATTAATGTTTCACCCTTTTTGAAATACATGATGGCCAACATGCGCTGGATGTTGTGCTCTTCCATGGCATCATCTTTACGTGCAGCATTTAATGCTGCGATAGCTTCGTCCCAGTATTCATGACGCGCCTCTAATGCAAATAATGCTTTCGCCAGATATGGCGTTCGGCCATTCATGGCAAGGGCGATGCGACCTGCTTCAATGGCATCATCATCACGGCCATCTTCAGCATGAAGACGCATTAGCCCTGCGTGACCGAAAAATGCTGTTTCTCGATGTGCTGACAGATGTTCAAAGAATTGTGTTGCGGCTGCATGATCACCATTAAGTCCTGCCGCTTGTGCATGTAATAATTCTGTAAGTGTGTTGCCGCCCATTAGGCGCTGGGCTTTTTTAGCTTGCCGCATGGCTTCACGCCCATCACCTGCAGATGCAGCAACAAGGCCTAATGCTAATGCATGATGACCTTGGTCTTGTCGCCGTGCCGCGATGCGTCCGGAAATACGCTCAGGCAATCCCACAATGGCTCCTACTAATCGATCAAAGGCCACCACTAATATTATTAAAGCTACCGCTACTGCGATCAGTAAACTTGTTTGCGCCTCAATACGCCAGCCCATCCATTCAATGATGGTGGTGCCTTCTTGACCGCGAAGAAAACTGGCCACAGCACCAGTGATGATAACAACAATCACAAGACCAACAAGGCGGCGTAACATTATTCAACCTCCTCAGATGTGATGCGGGTTATTGAAAATGCACTTAATAAATTATCCCACCATCCAGTGTCATTACCTCGTGGAAGCTCCTCTGCGTTGTTGGGCGTAGGCACAACACGTTTAGGTGAACTGGCGGCGATCTCTGCGCGTAATTCGGCAATAGTTTCGGCCAATAAAACTTGCGTAACATGGTCATCATGCTGATGAATAGCTGGCACGTTCATCTCATGAGTATGCGTGTTTGGGCTTAATTCAATCAGCGTATTCTTCAGTGTTGCTAGTGTAGCTTCGATCGCTGCTATTCGAGCTGGGTCAATATCATCAACCTGCGTGGACGTGACCTGTTCTACTTTAATTGTTAATTGGTCAAGTTCTTGGTTGATAGACGTTAAGGCCGTTGCTAAATCAGCCGTGATACGGTCATCAACAACCTTGTTAATCATTTCATGTTGGTCTGTATCTGCGGGTTTTTTTAATGATGCGACATAGGCCATGCCGCCTAGGATGAGACCAGTTCCACCCAGCAATAATGCAACAAGACTAATTATTAATACCATAGGTTGGTTTGGCGCAGCTTTATCACGCAAGGTGCTCTTTTCACGTGATGTATTCGCGCTTACTGCTGGGTTAGGCGTGTCCGCAGATTTAATGTTAGATGGGTCAATTTCTTCGGCGACAGCATCAATAATCACGTCATCAGATGATGACTTTTTTCTAGCCGTTGACGTCTTTGCAGTTGATTTTTTTGATGTGGTTTTTCGTGTCGCCATGGATCAACTGCCTTTAGAAATATCTTTGGATTGCGCTGTGTTCATCCCTTTATTCATTGTTGTTTTCATTATTGCAATCGCGGCATCAAACATTGCAGATCGGCGTGGTGTTGCCGCAACTTTAATGTTACGCCAGCCGTCGCCACAATGTCCAGCAACCCTGGCGCTTATCGCAACAACATCAATTGATGATTGAAGGTGGCCCATCCCATACTGATGTAGCATGTTGGCAAAATGTGCGCCGGCACGTCCAGAATGTACCATCACAACGGCAACCTTATTATCTTGCAAATGCTTTATAACATCTTCAGGCATCGTATCAGTAGTGGCAGCCTTATAAATAGGTATGCGTGTGACATGAACATCATATCTGTTCAAAGACTGCGCTAGATCAAACCCAACATCTACCGCTGACGGCCAAAAAATATGACGATGCTCTCCATCACCAATCATTTTAGTCAGGCCATCTCCATCACCTGGGCCTATCATAATATTTGTCATACCTGCATCACGCGCTAGTCGCGCTGTGCTTTCACCAACGCAATAAATTGGTGCATTTGCCCATGCGGTCCCTGCAATCAGCTCAACGGCATGGCGTGATGTTAATGCAACAGCGTCTGCCGAAATATCGTCACGATATTGATCAACATCAATATTCAGGGAATTGATGGTCATCATTGGTGCAGGCAGGCATTTGATATTATGTTCTGCTAATACATCCGCATCAATTAGGGCATCATCAAGCGGCCTTGTGGAAATAATCACCGCCAATGGCTGCTCCTTATGCCTTAGTCGTTGATTGCTGTTGCGCCAAGATAAAGTCATATCCACCAACTTGAGCAAGCAATTGTTGACCACAATCATGGCCTAAAGCCTCTGCATCACTGATCGTGCCTGTGCCTTCTGCCTTTACAATGGTGCTGCCATCAAGGCTCATCAGATGGGCAGTTAATTTAATCATATCACCATCACTATGTGCAGACGCCGCAACTGGGGTATGACATGTCCCATCCAAGCTGGCCAATACGGCGCGCTCCGCGGTTATTTCGATGGCGCTAATCTGGTGATTTAAACTTGATAGTGCCGTGATCATCTGATGACGTAATGGGCCATCTTTTGAATGAACAGCTTGTATAGCTACCACCCCTTGCCCGGCCGCTGGCAACATCACATTTTCTGAAATGGGATGAACATCTTCACTGATCCCTAATCGGTTTAGTCCAGCCATCGCAAGAATGATAGCGTCGTAATGGCCATCAGCAAGTTGCTGAAGGCGGCTGTTCACATTGCCCCGCAACAGTTTAATTTCTAAGTCAGGCCTGATAGATCGCACAATGGCAGCGCGGCGGACTGATGCGGTGCCAAGCACCCCACCTTGCGGTAGATTTTCTAGCGTATCATAAGCACCAATCAACGCATCACGCCTGTCTTCACGCTCAAGAAATGCGACTAAAGATGTGCCCTCAGCAAAATGATTTTCCATATCTTTAGCTGAATGCACCGCAGCGTCGGCTTCGCCTGCCAGCATTGCCTTTTCCAAGGTCTTTATAAACAACCCTTTGCCGCCAACTTCGGCCAAGCTTCGGTCCAGCACTTCATCACCGCGCGTTGAAAATGTTTTGATCTCTGCATGGTAAGGCATCAACTTTCGTTGTACCTCCTCGGTCTGCGCCAAGGCAAGTTGTGAGGCGCGACTTGCAAGACGTATTGGTGTATCTGCGGTAATCAGTGGTAAATCTGTCATTTCTTTTTTTAACGTGACGTTGCGTTACTGGCAAAGAAAAATCAGCAATTATATTTCTACTGCTGACCTTTACGCCGCAATCAGGTAAAAATGATCTATGCAAATTGACTATAGCAACCATGAAATATTTCTGGGTATTGAAACCAGCTGTGATGAAACTGCCGCGGCGGTAGTGACTTCGGACGGCCAAATTTTAGCCAACACAATAGCCAGTCAGATTGAAGATCATCGTATACATGGCGGGGTTGTCCCCGAAGTTGCTGCGCGTGCTCATTTAAGTTTGATTGATGATGTGGTGAAAAAAACATTAGCTGATGCTGATGTTTCAATGAAAGATTTGGATTGTGTTGCTGCAACAGGTGGGCCTGGTTTGATTGGTGGTGTGTTGGTGGGCACCGTAATGGCTAAGGCAATTGCTGCTGCACGGGGCATTCCATATTACGCTATTAATCATCTTGAGGGCCATGCTCTAACAGCTCGTCTGACGTCACTGCAGGAAGGTGGCATTAAATTTCCTTATTTGCTGCTGCTTGTTTCTGGTGGGCATACGCAATTATTAATGGTTCATGCACCTGGTGAATATGTTCGTTATGGAACAACCTTTGATGATGCTGCTGGTGAAGCATTTGATAAATCCGCTAAAATTCTTGGGTTGGATCTTCCCGGTGGGCCTGCGCTAGAAATATTAGCCGAAGGTGGTGACGATAGTCGCTTTACCTTGCCGCGCCCACTCAGCCAGAAACCAGGATGTGACTTTTCATTTTCAGGTCTTAAAACAGCAGTGCGGACAGTGTACAACCAACAGATTGCGCCAATGGGTGATGCATCTAATGCCAAGGCATATAATGCTGCTGCGTATGACATTGCTAAGCGTGATTTGGCCGCTTCACTTCAACGAAGCATCGCTGAAAGTTTAACGTCTCGCGTTCGTAATGCCATGCGCCGATTTAAAGATGACTGCCCAGAAC
Source organism: Puniceispirillales bacterium (SeqCode) (assembly GCA_965660595.1). GTDB lineage: Bacteria > Pseudomonadota > Alphaproteobacteria > Puniceispirillales > UBA1172 > JAGWAQ01. The sequence goes on from CBFIAO010000003.1 coordinate 7,081, forward strand.
TTGACCATACACCTCATTTCGTGGTGGCAGGTGGTGTGGGCGCTAATCAACTGATACGTGCAACGCTTGCGGCTAAAGCTGCCCAAGAAGGGTTTATGTTTTCAGTGCCGCCAGTTGCTTTATGTACGGATAATGCAGTGATGATTGCATGGGCAGGTGTTGAACGGTGGAAAGCTGGCATCTCACCAGATGAATTAGACTTTGCCCCGCGCCCAAGATGGCCATTGGACCCTGATGCGGCACATCTAAAAGGCAAGCGTCCGAAAGAAAGAGGTGCATCATGATCAATACAAAAACCAAACATGCGGTGGCAATCATTGGTGGAGGCGCATGGGGTAGTGCTATAGCAGCTCAAATTGCTGCCAACGGTCACGATACACGTGTGCTCACCCGCCGTGATGATCTGGCAGATGCATTAATGGCTGGCCGCGCACCAGCACTTGATGACTTAACTATTGCCCCGCCTCGGTTGGCCAGCACAGATCCATCAGTGATATTAGAACATGTAGATGCCGTTATTATGGTGGTGCCTGTTGCGGCTACGGCAGCCATCCTTGGCCAGATCAAGCCATTTTTACCGGCGCATATTCCTGTGGCATTTGCTGCAAAGGGATTTGAACCGTCAACAGATCAATTACTTCCTGATTTTGCAGCAACATTAATCGATAACCCTATTGTTATGTTTTCAGGCCCTAGCTTTGCCGATGAAGTCGCCATGGGAAAACCTGCGGCATTGGTTGCTGCGTCTGAGCACCAAGATGCAGCTTCAACGATTGCTGGCTTATTCCATGGCTCAACGTTGCGCGTCTATGTCAGTGATGACCCTATTGGTGTTGCCGTGGGCGGGGCTGTCAAAAACGTCATTGCTATTGCTAGTGGTATCACTGCTGGCCTTGAGCTCGGTGATAATGCTCGGGCGGCATTAATGACACGCGGCTTGGCCGAAGCAACCCGTCTTGCTGTTGCGATGGGTGGCCGTTCAGAAACTTTATTCGGGCTTGCTGGACTTGGTGATATGACCCTTACTTGTTCTGGGCCGCACTCTCGTAATTTTGCATTTGGTCTTGCGCTGGGCAAAGGTAATATGCCCAGTGGCAAACTCGCCGAAGGACAATATTCATGTGCAGTGATCGCACGCCGCGCAGAAAAAGAAGAGGTACAAATGCCTATTACAGCGGCGGTGGACCGTGTTGTTTCTGGTGGAAGTGACATTGCGGCTGAAATCAGTGCCTTGATGGAACGCCCCGTTGACAGTGAATGGTCATCATAAGACCATGACACAATGACTTAGGAGATAAGAGTAATGCAATATTGGCTTTTTAAATCAGAACCCAACACATGGTCATGGGATGACCAGGTCAATAAAGGTGACGTGGGTGAAGGTTGGGACGGTGTCCGTAACTACCAAGCGTCTAACAACATGAAGGCCATGAAAATCGGTGATCTTGGGTTTTTTTATCACTCTGTTAAAGAAAAACAAATTGTAGGGATCGTTGAAGTATGTGCGGAATACCATCCAGATCATACAGATGCGTCTGGCCGATTTGGTATGGTTGATGTTAAAGCGGTAAAAGGTGTTGAAATGCCGGTCACACTTGCTGACATCAAAGCGAATCCAAAACTTGCAGATATTGCGCTTATTAAGCAGTCACGCCTTTCGGTTCTGCCAATTACGCCAGCACATTGGGAAGAGATTATGAAAATGGCAGGTACCAGCCTATAGGCTAGTCTTCTTTCTCGCTGAGTTTTCGTTCACGAAAGACGAAAAACAAGTTGCGGGCATAAATAAACAAACCAAGACCTTGCCCGCAAATGATCACGGGGTCTTGCCGCCAAATGGCATACAGCAATAAGACAGACCCGCCCCCAATCGAAAAATACCAAAAGGCCATGGGAATAACACTTTTCTTGGCGCCTTCAGATTTAATCCATTGAATGATAAAACGCATTGCGAACAAAAACTGTCCGCCAAAACCCACCACAATCATAATTTGTTCAGGGTTCTCTGGCAGGCTATCTGGCAGAAATGGAAACATGGTGATCAACGCCCATGACACGGCAATGGCACCTGTTTCAATCATTGATGATAGGCTCGCAATAAAGGCAGACATAGAGTTATTCTTTCACATCTAATTGTTTTGGACTACGCCTGATCAGCCACATGACCCCTAGAATATCGCTAGCACCTACCATTAGGCGATCAAGCGTTTTATATTTTGAGATACCTGTGGTGCGTGCGGCATGACCAACGGGAATTGCTAATACTGTTGCGCCTTCGCGCCTCGCCAGTGGCGGCATGAAACGATGGATATGATCAAAATAGGGCAGTTTTAAAAATAGCTCACGATCAAAAACTTTAGTCGCACAGCCTGTATCAGGATGGTCATCTTTTAAAATCCAGCGGCGTATTTTACGGGCAAAAATAGATGCGTAACGCTTGGCAGCTCCATCTTGCCGGTTCACACGGACACCAGCAGCCATCACCAACCCTGGACGATGCGCCAATACCTGTTGTTCTAGATTAACCAAATCTTCAGGCAAGTTTTGGCCGTCACCATCAAGCGTACCAATTAGCGGCGCTGTTGCTGCAAAAATACCAGATCGCAAAGCCGCGCTTTGACCGCTGCGTTGCATATGCGTCAATACCCTCAGCTGTGGTGTGACGGCTTTCATTTCTGCTAATTCATTGGCGGTATTGTCAGTGCTTGCATCATCAACATACATGATCTCAATATTTCGGCCTTTAAAGGCGTCAAGAATATCATTGATCAAAGGTTTGATGTTGCCTTCTTCGTTCATCACTGGGACAACAATACTGATATCTGGAGTGGATGAAGCTGGGCGTTTTGCCTTGGATGAAGCCATGATAATGCTCTGTTCGATACGTTACCTTCTTGTACTGGACCGCTGGCCTTGGGTCAATTCCCCTTAACCGCATAACCCTTCCGTCGATAGAAAGTAATGATGACCTCTTGCCCACGTGAGATGTTATAACCTTCAAGTGTTGTTACGGCTTCTACCGCCAATCCGAGGGCAGATAATGTTCGTTGAAAGTCAGCTTCGCTACGGCGTTCGACCAAGGCCATACCATCTTCTGCTTCAGCTAAGAATAAGGCTGCTTCTTGTGGGGTGAATAGTAAAGTGTCTTTGCCCAGCATAAACACCATTGATGGTTCATGATATCCCGCTGCAGTGACTAAGCCTGGTGCTGGTTCAATTTTATTGAGTTCGGCCTGAATACGTGGTGCTAAGCGAATATATTCAAGTGAGGGCAGAATAGCCCCTAACATAGTCACATGAAATAAACCTCCAGCCAGCACTGTTGCCAGCAGGTATTTCTGTTTACCCCTGCGCTGCCATAAATATGCTGCCCCAGAAACAGTGATACCTAATAGCAAAGCAACCCCAGCTGCCAAACGGCTCCCCTGTCCAAACGTGGCTATATAAACTAAAAATATCCCCAGCAATGGACCTATGGCCATGAACACCCATTCCCATAATAGGATAACAGTCCGTGGCAAGCTAAGTGATGATAGATGCCGTTTCACCAGCGCAAGCCGTGTTTCTGGCGAAGGTGGTTTGGGCAATTTAATGCCAGCTTTGGGAAGTTCGGCGATGATCCCGTAACATGCCAGAATCGCCAGCGCAGCAAAAACAGGCATATTATAATGTGGTAATTTTGTTGGTGTCAGCTCAAGCATGATCCAGAACGGCAAAATCCAACCTAATAAGAAAATAATATTTGTATCACGTCGTTGTTGCCAAATTGCAAAACTTGCCCGTGCCAACACTAATGAGGCTGGCCAAAAGGTAATGATCAGCAACCCAAGATAGGTCAGTGGCGGCGCGCCGTGTGATTCTTGGCCAGATTGTAATTTGCTTATAAAGTCACCTTTGACGGCAATAGATAAGAAGGCACCATCAGTTGCGCTGGTGACCAATAACACCCATGGCATTACAATGGCAGTTAATACGATAAGCCCAAGCATAGGGCGAAGTGACATTAACCAATGCCACTGTCTTTGGTCACCCCTATCATCATAGCGCCATTCTTTATGGACGATAATCAACATGCCGATAGTGCCTAAGGCTATTACAGGTGCGATGGGTCCTTTGACCAAAATAGCTGCGCCCATCATGGACCAGAAAAAGATAGCAAACTTACCGGATACGTAATGATTAGACATTGCCATTTTTCTAATATGCCAAAGCAAAATTTGCTGGATCGCTATCAGTGCGGTCAGCATGGCATCCGATTTAGCCAAATGACTTTCAACCACCACGACTAAAGCTGTCGCCATGAACAGCCCTGCAAATACCGCTTGCCCCGCAGGTAAAATGAAGATGGCCAATATGGTAGCGGCCGTGATGGTGATTAATCCGCCAACAACACTTGGGATGCGATAACTTGCAATATCATCAATACCAAATATGGATGCAGATAAAGACTGCAACCAGTAAATGCCCGCCGGTTTCTTGGCGCGCAATTCTTCTTGAAAACGTGGGGTGACATAATCACCTGAAATAACCATTTGTTTTGAAGCTTGGGCAAAACGTGCTTCGTCACGGTCCATGGGTCCAATCGTCGTGATCCCAGCTGAAAAGGTGATCATGCCAACACATAAGACTGCCACCAACGCTGGCCACAGGCCTGTTGGAACGTGCTTAGCCGCACCAATCCATTTTCGTAAAATCCGGATTATAAATAATGACGATAATGTGTCGCTTGAGGTCAAGGCAATTAGTCTCACGCAAAGGTTTACTTCATACAGTAATAAGATAAACATGAGCTATGGAAACTTCACGCGAAATCGGCAGTTTATTTTCACCGGCACGACGGGAAATGCGTAAATCTGTCTGGCAGATATCAATTCCAGTGATGTTGGCAAACCTGACAACGCCATTTGTTGGGCTTGCTGATACTGCTGTTATGGGCCGGCTTGACCATGCCTATTATATTGGCGCAGTCGCCATGGGTACATTTATCTTCAGCCTGATAACTGTTGTATTTGGGTTTCAACGTATGGCCATTACAGGCCTTGTGGCTCAGGCTTATGGGGGCCGAGATCATGACCGTGTGTTTCATTACCTTTATCAAGGTATTGCGGTGGCGGTAGGGCTTGGGCTTGGTATTATTTTATTATCGTCACCTGTTATTTATATCGCCCAATTAATGTTGACCGCCAGTCAAGAAGTCCTGATCGGCATGGCAGAATATATTCGAATTGTTGCGGTTGGTGGGCCTGCAATTTGCCTCAATATGGTTGCGCTTGGGCTACTTTTTGGGTTACAGCGCGTGCGGTACTGCATGATACAGATGATTGTGATCAATCTCGCTAATATTGCCCTCAATCTTTATTTTGTCTTTGGGTTGGGCATGGCGATTGAAGGTGTCGCTATTGCATCGGTGCTGGCGCAATATATTGGCCTTGGCGTGGCGGCAACGTTAGTCGTGAAATCGGTAGGCCCACTAAAGACATGGCCACGTTTTGACATCGTTTCCGTATTGGCGATTGGACCACTTGCTCGTTATGCCTCACTTGGTGTTGATCTTACAATTCGCACCTTATGCATCGTGTTGGGTGAAGTGTTTGTTCTTAATGCTGCCGGCGGGATGAGTGATGAGGCGCTTGCAGCAAGTCAGCTTGGATTTGTCATTTTTGGCTTAATGGCCTATGGGCTTGATGGCTTTGCGCATGCGGTTGAAGCCTTAGTGGGTGAAGCAATTGGTAAAAAAGACCATCTTTATCTGCGCCGTGCGATTGCTGAAAGCACCATACTTGCCGCGGCCACTTCTGTGGTCATGACCCTGATTATTGTTATCTTGGGTGATGCATTTTTGCATTTCATGACTGACCTACCTGGCGTGATTGCTGCTGCAGATGACATCTTTATTTGGATTGCGATAATGCCAATGGTATCGATTTGGGCATTTCAGATGGATGGCGTTTTTATTGGTGCAACAAAAGCTGCCACCATGCGTAACTCACTACTGATATCAATTTCACTGTTTCTTCCCATTCTTTATCTGGCGGAGCATTACGCAGGTCTTGACGGCGTATGGTTTGCATTCAATATTCTATTAGCGTTACGTGGCGTTACGCTTTGGCTAAAAAAAGGTGAAGTAGAACGTGCCGCCCAATAAAATGTGTCAATGTTGATTTTGATACTTCATATGACCTTAAAATATTTTTGACCTCATTAAAGGACTTCACATGCCTCTTATTGCCCCAACATCTTCTGCTCGTTCATTGCATATCCTTAATCAAGACCAATTTTCGACATGGAAAGCATCAGCATCACCAGCAGTCTGCCGTTGGGCAGATGACCACGGGTTTTCGGCAAAGAAAAATACAAATCTTGTATTGCCGGCAGAGGATGGCGGCATTTCAGGCGCAATAATTGGCGCATCAGGTGATGCATATCATGATGGTGCAATGGCGGCGCGGTTGCCTCAAGGCGTATATGAATGCGCAGGTGATATCGACCTTGCAACAGGCTTAGGTTTTGTGCTGGATCAATATAAGTTCGATAAATTTCGCCCGTCTAAAAACCCTGAGGGCAAACCTCAATTAGTTATTGCAGACGAAGGTTTGCGCGAAAGAATGTTGGCCATAGCAGATGGCGTTGTGTTGGCGCGTGATCTTATCAATATGCCTGCTAACTACCTGACACCTCAAGGTCTTGAAGATGCGGCGCGGTCATTAGCAGCTGACTTCGATGCAGAAATTTATGTTACCCTTGGTGATGCGTTGGCACAGCAATATCCAGCTATTCATACGGTGGGTCGTGCGGCAGAGACTCCGCCACGTCTTATCGACATGACATGGGATAATCGTGGTGGTAAAGCAGGACCATTGATTACCTTGGTGGGGAAAGGCATTACCTTTGATAGTGGTGGTCTTGATTTAAAACCATCATCTGCGATGAAAATGATGAAAAAGGACATGGGCGGCGCCGCGCATGTGTTGGGCTTGGCCAAAGCCGTAATGGGGTTAGGGTTGAAGCTTCGGTTGCGTGTGCTTATTCCAGCTGCGGAAAATGCGATTTCGGACAAATCAATGCGCCCACTTGATGTAATTAAGACATCTGCAGGCATTCCGGTTGAAGTCGGCAATACAGATGCAGAGGGCCGTCTTGTATTGGCAGATGCCTTCCATCTTGCGACAGCAGAAGATACAGATTTAATGATTGATTATGCAACATTGACTGGTGCTGCCCGTGTTGCGGTCGGCACTGAACTTCCAGCGCTATTTGTTAACGATGCAGACCTTGGCCAAGATTTTATCAAGGCCGGTAACGTGACAGGTGATCCCCTATGGTTGATGCCACTGCACCAACCATATGACCGTTATCTTGAAGATGGTCATGTGGCATTATCGTCAACAGGGGCCTCACGTTATGGCGGCGCAATCACAGCGGCCCTGTTCTTGCAGCGGTTTTTGCAAAAGCCAGTGCCATGGGCACATATTGATGTGATGGCATGGAATCTTGGCAATCGCCCAGGTCACCCACGCGGGGGAGAGGCCATGGGCCTTCGTGCAGCACTGCAGCTGATCGAGGATAAGATCAATAAGTTTTAACTTATATTAATATCCGCGTGTTACATTGACGCTGTTGTCAGGTTCTTGTCCTGCCAAGATATCCTTAATAGCTTTAGCCACTTGTTGGCCAGCACTTTCCGCATTGGTTTGTGCTGAAACATGTGGCCATACCGTAATCTTGGGATGATCCCAAAACGGATGTTCACTAGGCAGTGGCTCTTTCACCATCACATCTAAAGATGCCGCTTTTAATGGGCCGTTATCAATCGCCGAAATAAGGTCATCTTCCACCACTTGGCGGCCACGTCCAGCATTAATAAATACGGCCCCCTTTTTCATGCGGGCAAAGCTATTCTCGTTGAACATATTTTCGGTTTCGGCTGTCAACGGCAGGATAGATACAATCATATCAGCGGTAGTTATACAGGTATCAAGCCCATCTTGTCCGTGAAGCGCCGTCACCCCTGGGATGGATTTTGGGGTGCGCGCCCAGCCGATAGTGTTGAATTTCATCATGGCCAGTTTTTCGGCAACATGCCGGCCTATGGCACCAAGTCCAAGGACAGCTACCGTAGTTTTCTCTGCCATCTTTGGGTGTAACCTGATCCATTCATGGCGTCCTTGTGCCGCACGATATTCAGCTGCATCACGATGATATTCAAGCACGGTTAACATCACCCATTCTGCCATGGCTTCAGACATATAAGGGTCAATAATACGCGCGAATTTCAAATCTGATGGGAAGGTTTTACCATTTAAAACATGGTCCACACCTTGCGCCAGCGAAATAACGCCTTTTAGATTTGGCATACATGCCACCATACCTTCTGGTGGATTCCATGTCATCAACACCTCCGCGGTTTGCCCTTCTGGTGTTGATGCATCCACAACCTGAATATTTGGAATAAAGGCTGTCATGGCATCCTGCCAATATGACATGGGATGATCCACAGAATGATATGCCACAAAGAGCGGAGCGTGATCTTGCGTCATCAGTATCCTCATAAACTTCTGATAAATTTAATCCATCAAATGACGAATAGCATTATCATGAAGTTTTGTAGACGCAGATGCAAGGGCAGTACCATCATATTCATCAAGCGTAATGGGGCGGCCATCCCATTGGCTGATGACCCCGCCGGCACCGGCAATGACAGGCACCGTTGCCATAATATCATAGGCCTGTAAGTTGCTTTCTGCCACTATGTCAGTCCACCCGCTGGACAAATGTGCATAATTTGCACAATCACCACCGAAACCTGTCACCATCGTATGTGCAGATAGACGTTCAAAACGTGGGTAATCATCACCCAGCGCATGGCCGCTTGTGGTTGATAAGCGTGCTTGGCTTAACTCATCTTGCCCAGATACTTTTGCAACTTCACCATTAAGTGTGGTGGGCATACCTTTAACCCCCAGCCAAGTCTGGTGCTGGGTTGGAATATCAATTACACCAATCACAGGTGTGTTTTGATAAAGGACAGCAACCAATGTGCCAAACATTGGATTGCCGGTGCTAAAAGCACGTGTTCCATCAATAGGGTCAATCACCCAAGTGAAATCATGGCCAGATACTGCGGCACCGTCTTCTTCTCCGATGATATTATGTGCAGGAAAATGAGATATGATTTCTGCGCGCAATGCCTGCTCGACAGCTTTATCAGCAACCGTAACAGGGGATTCATCAGATTTACGTGTTATATCTGGACGTTGCCGAAACCATTGATAGATGATGGGACGGCTGATTCGGGTAAGCGCAAGCGCAAGATCAGCAATGTCACTGATCTCATCTGCACGTGGCCCAGTCATCAGGTTTTATGAATTGGCTTCTTCAGCAGCAATATCTTCAGCTGAAGGCAGTGCGGCAGGTGCAGAAGAAAGTGACCGCAACCATGCAATAAGATTAGCACGATCTTTAGCTTTCTTAAGGCCGGCAAAGTTCATCTTTGTACCGCTCAACCACTGCTTTGGTTTATGCAGGAAACCGTTAAGGTTGGTGTATGTCCATTCACCGCCCATGCCAGCCATCGCACTTGAATAGCTATACGCGCCATCACGGGCGGCTGCAGCATTCACAATGTTATAGAGATTGGGGCCAACTTTTGCAGGGCCACCATCATCAAAGCTATGGCATGCAGTACATTTTTTGCCAATTTTCTGGCCAGCGGCAATGTCTGCGCTCGCTAACATTGCCAAAATTGGCTCAGGGCCTTTAGGTGCTTCGGCAACAGCTGTTGTGCTCGCGCCAGTATCTGCAACCTCAATCGGGTAGGCATTTTCGGAAAGCGTGTTATGTGGCAACAATACCTCAGCGCCTTTAATGCCGCCCATAATCAACAGGCTGCCACAAAGAACGCCAGCGGCCACTTTGTTCATATTCAAATCACTCATTTTTTGCCTTCCCCCAAAGACTAGATCAGCTCATGACCTTGGTCTCATGTGTTCAGATATATTCTTCGATCATGTCGTGTTTACAAATTCTTGCAAACCATGACAAATATCACATAAAACGTACTCGCGAATACATACCCAAAAGGCTTGGACTTCACAAGTCATAACCACTTGGAATATACTAGGAAACATTTATTTTTTCACCGGTTTTGACCAGAAACGAGCGCCCATGCGACCAAATGTCCTCATTGATGATGACGGCGATATCTTAAATCATGTCGCGGTGATTATTCCTGCCCGCATGCAAGCCTCACGACTGCCGGAAAAACCACTGGCAATGATTAACGATGCCCCCATGATTGTGCATGTATTGCGCCGGGCACTCGAAGCTGGTTTTGGTAAGAATGGCGGCAAAGTTGTCGTGGCCTGTGATGATCAGCGTATTGCTGATGCTGTGACCGCTGAGGTGGCAATGTCAGGCATGGGCGGAATGGCTGTCCTCACCGACCCTGATCACCCTTCAGGTTCTGACCGCGTTTATGAGGCGCTTGAAAAAATTGACCCAGATGGCACGATTGATATCGTCGTAAATTTGCAAGGCGATTTGCCTGATATTGATGCTGCTATGCTCCGTCCGCTGGTAGATGCACTGGTCAGCCATAATGCTGATATTGCAACGCCGGTTGCTCCTGCAAGTATTGATGAAGTGGCAAAACCTCAAGTTGTTAAGGCGGCAGTCGCCTTTGGTGAAAGCACACCCCAGCCAGGCATTTCTGCGCCAGTGCTGTATTTCAGCCGACATCCTATTCCACATGGTGGCGCGCCAAATAGTGCGGTCCCAATCTGGCATCATGTGGGCATATATGCATGGCGCCGTTCAGCATTGGCCCGTTTTGTAGGCTTGCCGCCATCACCACTTGAACAGACAGAAAAATTGGAACAGTTACGCGCCCTCGAAGATGGGATGAAGATCGTTGCCCTTGTGGTTGACACGGCCCCCGGCGGAATTGATACTCCCGAAGACTTAGCTGACGCACGTGCCCGAATGGGTTAATTCGAACAGCTTATAACTGGAAAGACTGCATTTATGACTTCGACATCTGATTCAAATCTCGACAATACCGTTGCGTATCAAGGTGTGCCGGGGGCGTATTCGCACCTTGCATGTCAACATTACTTTCCAGAAATGGCGGCAATGGCTAACCCATCTTTTGAAAATATGTTGGCACGCGTAACTGATGGCCAAGCGAAATATGCCATGGTGCCTGTTGAAAATTCAGTTGCAGGTCGTGTCGCTGATATTCATCACCTCTTACCATCTTCCGGGCTTTATATTGTGGGTGAACATTTTCAGCGCGTGAACCATCACTTGCTTGGGGTTAAAGGTGCACGCATAGAAGATTTGACTGAAGTCCACAGCCACGCGCAAGGTCTTGCACAATGCCGTGATGGTCTTAATGCTTTAAACCTGACACCAATCATGCACCCGGATACTGCAGGTGCAGCGGCGGATATTGCGGCGGCAGGTGATAAATCGGTTGGTGCAATTGCGTCCAGTTTAGCAGGTGAAATTTACGGCCTTGATGTCTTAAAGGCAAATTTTGAAGATCAAAACCATAACACCACACGTATGCTGATCATGGCGCGTGCGCCAGAAATTCCGCCATCTGAACAAGATAGCGTGATCACAACACTTATCTTTTCACTAAAATCTACACCTGCCGCACTTTATAAAGCATTGGGAGGGTTTGCCACAAATGGCATTAACTTGACCAAATTGGAAAGTTACATCAAAGGTGGCACATTCTCAGCCGCGCAATTCTACATTGATGCTGAATGCCATCAGGACAGTCAGGCTTTTCATTATGCCCTAGATGAACTGAAGTTTTTCACCGAAGAAGGCAGCATCCAAATCATGGGGACCTATCCTGCTGACACGAACCGTCGCGGGTAAAATTTCCTCATAAAATTAGGTGCAGAATCGCAATCATATCTTGCGCTTTTTGCCGGATTATCCCATACATTGTCACAGGGAGGCTGATTGGACGAGCGCCATATCTAACCGGTCAGGGCCGAAAGGCAGCAGCCAAGGTGTGGGTCAGTTTGGGTCAGTCAGTCTTCCGCCTTAACATTTCGTGTATATCACCTTAACATGATGTAATAATTAATTACGATAACCCTGCCCGAGTTATTTTTGGTCAGATGTTTTTGGAGTAAGCACATCATGACAGAACATGCTGATACTAATGCAGGATATCGTGTTCTTGCGCGCAAATATCGCCCCGCAAACTTTGATGAATTAATTGGACAAGAAAGCCTTGTGCAAACACTGTCCAATGCACTTGCTATGGGCCGTTTGGCGCATGCATTTGTTCTAACTGGTCTTCGCGGCATCGGTAAAACAACCACGGCACGAATTATTGCGCGTGGTCTAAATTGCATGGGCACAGATGGTAATGGCGGTCCAACATTATCACCATGCGGTGTCTGTTCGTCTTGTACCGGGATTGCGGATGGTCGCCATGTTGATGTTATTGAAATGGATGCCGCCAGTAATACAGGGGTTGATGATGTACGTGAGATTATTGACGGTGTTGGTTATAAGCCGCTGACGGCACGTTTTAAAATATATATTATTGATGAAGTGCATATGCTTTCCAAAAGTGCGTTCAATGCATTGTTGAAAACGTTGGAAGAGCCGCCAGAAGCTGTAAAATTTATTTTTGCGACCACAGAAATCAGAAAAGTCCCTGTCACGGTCTTGTCACGTTGTCAACGCTTTGACCTAAGGCGCGTGCCCAACGCGATGATGGCTGAACATCTCAAATCAATTTGCGGTAAGGAAAACATCACAGTTGATGATGCGGCACTAGACCGTATCGCTCGTGCTGCCGAAGGTTCAGTGCGGGATGCGTTGTCCTTGTTGGATCAAGCCGCCGCACTCACCGCAGATCAAATCAAAGATGATCATGTGGCTGACATGTTGGGGCAAGCTGGCCGTGGACAGGCACTAGATATCTTAACAAATGCCCTTACAGGCAATACGGCAGGTGCTTTAGATGGCTTGGCGCAAGCGGTGGGCCGCGGTGCTGAACCTATCATGGTTGTTAATGATCTGCTGGACTTAGTGCATCTTGCATCGCGTGTTGCGGCAGGTGGCCATGCAGGTGACGCGCCTGAATCTGAACAAGAACAACTGGCCAGTTTAGCAAAAGATGTCGGCATGGCACGTTTGGGCCGCGCTTGGCAAATCATGCTCAAAGGCCATGGCGAACTTGGCGTGGCGCCGAACCCCCTTGCTGCTGCAGACATGCTGCTTATACGTCTTGCCCATGCTGCAGTTTTGCCAACCCCAGCTGACTTGGTGCGTAAACTTGAAAAGACACCATCAGCTGCCATCGCTGCCCCAGTATATGCAGCATCAGCATCATCTGCCCAAATGCCCCCAGCCCCAATTGGAGCACCTGCTGCCCCATCTGCTGAACCTGCATCAGGACCTAAATCATCAGTTGAAGTTGATCCAGAACCTGAACCTTCGGGCATACAATACGATGACGCTAGCGTGTTGGCTGAACCAACATCACCCCCGCCGCTGCCGCCCATATCCACACCCATATCCACACCCAAGTCATCACCCATGTCATCACCGGTGGTAACTGAAGAAAAAAAATTGTCGCCACAGTCTTTACGGCAAATGGTGCGGTTGTTCGAAGATCAAGGTGAGCTGCTCTTAGCGTCCACCATTAAGCTTAAAATGCGTCCTGTTCGCTTTGATGATGGTCAGTTTGATTTCCAACCAAATGGAACGCTTGAGCCTAGCGTTACTGAAAAAATGGCACGTCTTCTTTATGACTGGACAGGCATTAAGTGGATTATTGCTGAGGCTGAAGGTGAAGCTGGCCCAACGCTTGATGCGCAAGATGCCGCAAAACTGCAAGCACAGATTGATGTGATAAGCGCAAACCCACTGGTCGCAGAAGTATTAACGACTTTCCCAGGTGCTAAAGTGGCGGAGATCGAAGACATCACCAACCCCGAAGACACCAATCCAGAAGACACTAATCCTGAAGATACTGATCACGTGGATGCTTCAACAGCATAAGGAGCTCATACCATGCGCAACCTTGCCTCTATGATGCAAAAAGCCAAAGAAGTGCAAAATAATCTTGCTGAAATGCGGGCCGAACTCGCGGAGCTTCGCTTCAATGCAGAAGCCGGCGGAGGTGCAGTGAATGTAGAAGTAAATGGCAAAGGTGAGGTAACGAACATCACCCTCAGTGCACAAGTTATGGCGATGTCAGGTGAAGACGATCTTGCCATGCTTGAAGATTTGATTCAGGTTGCTGTCAATCAAGCAAAACTTGCTGCAGATGAAGCAAAGGCAGAAAAAATGAAAGACGTCACTGGCGGCTTACCATTACCTCCAGGTTTAGATTTGCCGCTTTAAGGATATATATTGATGTCATTTGAAGGACCGCTTGACCAATTGATACGGCGCTTATCGCGCTTGCCAGGATTTGGCTCACGTTCAGCCCGACGTGCCGTTCTCCACCTTATGAAAAATCGTGACAGCTTGATGCTGCCATTAGTCGAAGAAATGATGAAGGTTGCGCATAACGTGCGCACCTGCACCGAATGTGGCAACTTTGATACGGACAGCACGTGCCGAATTTGCCGTTCTGGTGAACGTGATATAAGTCGCATTTGTGTGGTTGAAGACGTTGCTGATCTTTGGGCTATGGAACGTGCAGGAGTCTTTGCAGGCCGTTATCATGTGCTTGGCGGTGTCATGAGCGCCATTGATGGTGTAGGCCCAGATGCATTGCGCATAGACTATTTAATGGAAAAAGTATCAGACGTTTCAGTGAAAGAAGTTATTTTAGCCACATCCGCAACTGTTGATGGGCAAACCACATCACATTATATCGCTGAAAAATTAGCCCCTACACAAGTCATGATCACACGCCTTGCCCACGGTGTTCCTGTCGGTGGTGAGCTTGACTACCTTGACGATGGGACGTTGGCACAAGCCATGCGCGCAAGGCGAACACTCGATTAAATATCATTCATATCTGGTAATGATGGTTGCTGTGCTGGTTTGGCAGGTGCGGTAACCGCTTGCGGGTCATCATCTTCAACATCAATCTGTTCAATCTTTGCCCCGCGGCTAGTGATTTTCTGGGTGGATGTGGTTATGGCCTGAATATCGCGTTGTGCTTGATCAAAATGTGAATCCAGCTTCCTAACACGATCATCTAGGCGTCCAATATCTTGTAATAATTTTCCAACTTCTGCTTGAATGACTGCGGCTTGTTCACGCATTTTTACATCACGCAAAATAGCTCGTACCGTGTTCAAGGTGGCCATCAATGTTGTTGGTGAAGTGATATAAACGCGCCGCTTGAAACTTTCTTCAACAGCTTTGGTAAGGTTGGTGTGAAACTCAGCATACACAGCTTCTGAAGGAAGAAACAAGATCGCACTATCTGCTGTCTCACCTGTGATGATGTATTTATCAGCAATGTCACCCACATGTTTAGTCAAGGCTAACGCTAGTTTTTTTCGGGCGACAGTAGCGGCAGCATCATCTGCGGCATCACCTAATTCATACCATGCTTCTAATGGAAATTTTGCATCAATAACAATTGATCCCGGTGGATTAGGCAGCTTCAACAGGCAATCAGGCCGTGACCCATTCGATAGCTTTGCTTGAAATTGATATGCGTTTGGCGGCAAAACTTGGCCGACTAGATTCTCAAGTTGCATTTCACCATATGCACCGCGCGCTTGTTTGTTTGACAACACGTTTTCAAGCCTAGTGGTCTGGGCTGAAAGTTCAGTCAATGATGCATTAGCTTTATCAATTACCGCCAGCCGAGATTGTAAGTCGCCCAATTTTTGCCCTGTCGTTTCAGCCTGCTGACGTAAGGTTTCATTTAAATTACGTTCTTGGCGCTGCAATTGTTCCGTTACTTGATGCTGAAGATTTCCAGCCATTTGGGTGATTTGTTCAAGTTGACCTTTCAACCCGCCCATGGCTTGTGCCTGTGCCTCGGCTTGCGCTGCTGTTTTTACGGCATCAATATCATCTTGTGATGTTGACGTTGGCTTGCCCCGCAGCATCATGACGCCAAGAACGCCAATGGCAAGGATCAGAATTATCAACAAGATATCGGTGGTGGTCATGGTGCGCCTGCTAAGTTATCTGGACTTATCTTATCAAGTCTTTTTGGTTTTGCTAAGGTAGAAGATACCATGGGTTGAAGAGGCTTGACCTTGCACGATGTTTTATCTAACCCATTGACAGGTAAGGCGCAGAATTATGCGTTTTTAAGTATGTATGAGGAGATGACCATGGCTATTCGCGATATTGTACTCGTGCCTGATCCAGTATTACGCCAAGTGGCTGTACCTGTCACGTCTGTTGATGATGATATCCGCCGCTTGATGGATGATATGTTGGAAACAATGTATGATGCGCCAGGCATAGGGTTAGCTGCACCACAAATTGGCATCTCTCAGCGGGTCATAGTCATGGATTGCAGTGACGATGACGACAAACCAAACCCTATAAAAATGGCCAATCCTGAAATCCTTGAACGTTCAGATGACAAAGAAAAAATGGAAGAGGGGTGCCTTTCCATTCCAGGGCACAATGGTGAAGTCACCCGTCCTATTGGGCTTAAGGTGCGGTATTTAAATGAACATAACGAAACGATTGAGCTAACATGTGAAGGCTTGCTTGCTGTATGTATTCAGCATGAAGTAGACCACCTAAACGGCGTGTTGTTTATCGACTATTTATCACGCATGAAACGCGACATGATTATGCGGAAAATGATGAAAGAGGCGCGCCTTAATGCCTCATAATGCCGACACAGATCGACAACGTATTGTTTTCATGGGCACGCCTGACTTCGCGGTGCCAACGTTAGTCGCATTGGCTGAACATCATGATGTGGTCGCGGTTTACGCACAACCGCCACGCCGCCAAGGCAGGGGGATGAAAGAACGCCCATCACCAGTGCGCATAAAAGCAGATACGCTAGGTATCGATGTTGCGACACCATTAAAATTTGATGATGATGCAATCGCCGCGCTTGCAGCACTTAAACCAGACATACTTGTGGTGGTGGCCTATGGCATGATTCTGCCGCAAGCTGTGTTAGATATTCCGTCAAAAATGCCGATTAATGGTCATGCCTCTATATTGCCACGTTGGCGTGGTGCGGCACCAATTCACCGTGCCATTGCGGCAGGGGATAAGGAAACTGGGGTAACGGCCATGAAGATGGAAGCTGGCCTAGATACTGGCCCTATGCTGAAGATCGAAAAAATATCCATTACACCTGATGATGATACCGGCATGTTGCATGATCGCTTGGCAGAACTCACGGCAAAAACATTGCTGGCAACTATTGCAAATATTGATGCTATCACCCCAATTCCTCAACGTCATGATGATGCTATTTACGCGGATAAAATAACGCCTGATGAGGCTGAAATGGACTTCACCTTATCAACAAATGAACTTGATGCTCATCTGCGCGCCTATCGCCCATTCCCGGGGTCATGGCTTGCCCTTGGCCGCAGTGAAGATGGCCATATCATCCGACTTAAAGTAAAGGCCATAACTATTCACGCTGCTGGAAAAGGTACGCCGGGCGCCGTGATTGGGGTGGGGCAGAATGGTGGGCCGCTGGTTGCCACCTCCGACGGTGCAGTTGAACTTACGCATGTACAACCTCAAGGCAAAGCCGCCATGTCAGGCCTTGATTTTTTAAATGGCAATCGCATGCCTAACCAGATATCGCGGGCAAAGGATTTGTAATGCCACGTTTCCTGATCAAAATTGAATATGACGGCACCAACTATGCAGGCTGGCAGCGTCAAGATAACGGTATTACGGTACAGGGCTGTCTTGAAGATGCTGCAAATACCATTAATGGCAACCGTGGTCATGTGTTGGTATATGGTGCAGGGCGGACAGATGCAGGGGTGCATGCGACTGGTCAAGCAGCGCATCTTGATTTGCATACAAATTTTAGTGAGCAAAAATTACCGCTTGCACTGAACGCACATTTACCGCGCGATATTCGGGTGTCACGGGCAACATTAATGCCAGATGAATTTCATGCTAGGTTTGACGCGATTGGACGTTCTTATCTTTATCGTATCTTGCCGCGGCGCATCGGCACAGCTCTTGATTACAGCCGTGTTTGGCATATTCACCATCAGCTTGATGCCACGGCGATGCATGAAGCAGCACAACGTCTGGTCGGGCATCATGACTTCACGTCATTTCGTGCGACCCATTGCCAAGCGTCTTCCCCCGAAAAAACCGTTGATTATCTCAACGTTGTTCAAGATGGTGAATGCATTACGATCACCACATCAGCGCGGTCATTTCTGCATCATCAAGTGCGCAATATTACAGGGACGCTGGTTCAGGTTGGTTTGGGAAAATGGACGGCTGATGATGTCACTGCCGCACTAGAAGCCCGCAGTCGTGCTGCCGCAGGACCAACGGCACCGGCGCACGGACTCTATCTAACAGATGTGATGTATCCTGAACGTGATTAACCTGCAGGCACAGGCGGGTGGATAAAGGTTAAGATCAACGCGCCCAGTAACATTTCCAGCACCAATGCTAAAAATACCATGCCAGCACCTGCCCATCCGCCGCGTCCTAACGCACGTGTTGCCACTGACCATGACGCCCAGATCATCCAGATGGCAAAAGGCAGCATGATAATTTGCATGCTTTCAACGCCGAGCCCAACCGTAAGCAGGCTAATTGTCATCAATATCAGCACACGTAAATTGCCGACCCAAGTAAAGGCGGTAATAAATGATGGATATACCCGCCCCATGCCAGACTTATGCAATACCGCATGTGACACCACAGGGTAACTCAAAGTATCAATCGCAGAGATAAGGAAAAACAATATCAGCGCAGTAATTTTGTCAAACCCAAGGATCACGACACCATTTAACACGGTCACCATATAGCGGAACCAAATGGCCTGAGTGATAGCGATAGGCCCGTTTGGATGTGCTTCAGATGTTGGCTCAACCTTGCGTAATGCAAGGCTTAGTCCATAGCTGATGCCATTAACAATGGCGGAAAATCCTGGTGGTCCTGAAATCATAAGCTGCTCACATGGCTGCAAAATAGCGGGTTAAAATCTGCTGATAAATATTGGTTAGGGTGGTCAAGTCATCAAGAGATGTATGTTCATCAACTTGATGCATGGTTTGACCAACTAATCCAAATTCTACAACATCTGCGAACGGTGCAATAAAGCGTGCATCTGATGTACCACCTGAAGTCGATAATGTGGGCTGCTTACCTGTTACATCGGCAATTGCTGCCGTTACACAATCGATATATGCCCCAGGCTCGGTGATGAACGGTGCGGCACTATTGACCCATTCGGCTGACCAGGTCCCGCCAACTGAATTGAAATGCTCTGTCAGCCATGCCGTAAGGCTATCTGCTGTATGCACGGATGAGTACCTGATATTAAACATTGCGGTGGCACGCTGAGGCGTAACATTACGCGCAGGATTGCCGGTATCGATTGACGTGATTGATGCAGTGCTTGGATCAAAATGTTCGTTGCCAGCATCAATTTCAATAGTTGCTAATGGCGCCAACATTGCCATCAGTCGCGGCAATGGATTATCTGACCGATGTGGATATGCGGCATGCCCTTGCACGCCTTCAACCGTCAGGGTGCATGATAATGACCCGCGGCGACCATTCTTAACGACATCACCAATGGCTTCAGGGTTTGTCGGCTCACCTACTAAAAACACATCTGGCATCATGCCTTGGTCATTAAGCCAATCCAGCACAGGCTGTGTTCCGTGAACGGCATCACCTTCTTCATCGCCAGTAATTAAGAAACTGATTTGTCCGTTTGGCGGTGTGGCGGCTATATGTTCAGCAGCAGCGGTCACAAATGCTGCAATTGCACCTTTCATATCGACGGCACCTCGGCCAAATAGAATGCCATTATCTACGGTACCGCTAAAAGGTGGGTGCGCCCAATCAGTGTCATCACCGGCTGGGACAACATCTGTATGGCCTGCAAAACAAAAATGTGGTCCAGCACCATCACCCCAAATAGCGAAGAGGTTATCAATGCGTGCACTGCCCTCACCAAACGGCAAGCGATGGCAGCGAAATCCGACCGCGCTTAGGCGGTCTTCCAGCAAGTCCAACGCACCACCTTCATGAGGGGTAACTGATGGACACTGGATCAGATCACGTGCCAATGCTTGTGATGGGGACAGCTCAGTCATATTTAATCGCGTAATAGATCGTTAATTGATGTCTTAGAACGTGTGCGTTCATCAACTTGTTTGATGATCACGGCACATGATAGATGTGGCCCCGGTGTGCCATCAGGTAATGGCTTGCCTGGCATGCTACCTGGCACCACCACAGAATATGCTGGCACTCGGCCCATATGGATTTCACCTGTTTCACGATTGATGATTTTAGTTGATGCGCCAATGAATACACCCATAGACAGCACCGCACCTTCTTCAACAACGACGCCTTCCACAACTTCGGAGCGTGCACCGATAAAACAATTATCTTCAATAATAACAGGGCCAGCCTGTAATGGTTCTAACACTCCTCCAATGCCAGCACCGCCAGACAGGTGAACATTCTTACCGATCTGCGCACATGAACCAACCGTGGCCCAAGTATCAACCATTGTGCCGCTATCGACATAGGCGCCAAGATTGATGAAGCTTGGCATAATGACAACACCTGGCGCGACATATGCAGAACGGCGCACCACACAACCTGGCACGGCACGGAAGCCTGCATGTTTAAATTCTTCTGCGCCCCAGCCTGCAAACTTAGAAGGCACTTTATCCCACCATGATGCTTCGCCATCACCAGGGAACATACCGCCGCCAGTGATAACATCCATATCATTGAGGCGGAATGACAATAGCACGGCTTTTTTAAGCCATTGGTTCATATGCCAATCACCAACACCGCGCTGTTCTGCAACGCGTGCTTGGCCACTATCCATTGCATGCAGGGCTTCTGTCACAGCTTCACGAACAGCACCTGTTGTTTTGGTGGAGATATTATCGCGGTCTTCCCATGCGGCATTAATAGCGGTTTCAAGATCAGTCATGGTCATTTTATGCAAATTCCTTATTGGGTTGTTTGGTCAATTCACGTGCCTAGTTTACTTAAAAATTGTTTAAGATCACAGGCAATATAATCAATATGAGCAGCTGCCATCTCGGGTTTGCCCCAGTTCAATTCATGGTCCAGCCAAACCGTCGTGATGCCCAGCGCGGCTGCAGGCTTTAAATTGACAGCCATATCTTCAATCATGACAGCATGTTCAGGTGCAATGCCAGTCCGTGATAACATTTCTGTATAAATTGCTGGATCTGGTTTTGGGCGATGGTCTGCTTCAATGATATCGTAACAATACTCAAAATGATGATCAATGCGATACGCTTCAAGGATACGCGTCGCGTGGCGCGTTGTCCCATTTGTAAAAATTACTTTTTTACCAGGTAAGGCCGCCAACGCGTCATCTAATTCTTTATCGTAAACAACATCACTTAAATCGATATCATGGACATAAGACAAAAAGTCATGAGGATCCATATTGTAGTCTTCCATCAACCCTTTGGCAGTGGTGCCGTAGCGATGGAATAAATCTTTACGCATGTTGTATGCGGCATCAGCTTCAAGGTTGAACGTATCTTGTAAAAAAGTATTCATCCGAACAGAAACTTGGTCAAATAATCCTGATACTGCCGGATAAATCGTATTGTCCAAATCAAATATCCACCCATTAATATTATCAATGGGGAAATGATTTTTTGGGCTTAATAACATGGGCCGCATACTCCGGACATCTGCACAAAAGATTAGTCTTTAGTAATAATTGTGCCGATTCCATGTTCAGTAAAGAGCTCAACCAATACTGCATGGGCTTCACGACCATCCAAAATTACTGCAGCCTCCGCTCCGCCTTCAACCGCATCAATGCAGGTTTCAACTTTTGGGATCATACCGCCATTGATAGTACCATCTTTAATCAAAGCTTGGGCCTGTTTAATGTTCAGTTTTTGAATATGTTCACCATGTTTATTCAGCACGCCAGAAACATCTGTCAGCATCAATAAACGAGTAGCCCCTAATGCGGCGGAAATTGCGCCTGCTGCCGTATCTGCGTTGATATTATAAGTCGCACCATGCCCATCGCCCGCAACAGGTGCAACCACCGGTGTGATGTCTGCTGCAATTAAGGCGTCCAGTACTTTTGTATTGATCACATCAGGTGCCCCGACAAAGCCCAAATCAACCGCATCTTCAATGTTACTATCGCCTTTTGCTGCCGTGATTTTCTTGGCAATAATTAGGCCATCATCTTTGCCAGAAATGCCGACACCGCGTCCGCCTGCTTCTTGGATAGCAGCGACAAGCGCTTTGTTGATAGCACCAGCCAGCACCATTTCAACCACAGATACGGTATCTTTATCAGTAACGCGCAATCCATTAATGAATTCAGACTGTATATTTAGCTTCTTAAGCATTTCACCGATTTGTGGGCCGCCGCCATGCACAACTACAGGGCAAGCGCCAACTTGGCTCAACAGTGACATATCATCAGCAAATGACCGCAATGCGTCAGCATCACCCATGGCATGCCCACCAAATTTCACCACGATGCGATGGCCAGAATAACGTCGCATGAATGGCAGGGCTTCGGTTAAGACCCCTGCTTTTGACAGCCAGTCAGATCTGATTGATGATGAGGTTGTTGGTGTATCCGCCATGATCTTGATCTCTCTTTCATGATGGTTTTGCCTTAATTTCTAGCATTAGGCAAGGTGTTGGCCTGCTTAGAGTTCGCGTGACAGGTCCAATATATGTGCACGCACTTCTGGGATACCCCATCCTTTTTCAGATGATGTTGGGAAAAGCCCTGGCCATGCCGCCACGTGTTTGGCAGCTTCATCTTCCGATTTTTTTATGATTTTTTCCTGCTCAGGTTGCTTTAGCTTATCCAGCTTAGTTAGCACCAGCGCCCATGCAACCGCCGAATCATCAAAAATTTTCATGATTTCGCGGTCCGCATCACCAATGCCGCGGCGGCTATCTATCAATAACATTACACGGCCCAATGTCGCGCGCCCTTTTAAAAACGCTAACGTCAGGCTTGTCCATGCCCTGATGTCAGTTTTTGATGCTTTGGCATAGCCATAACCCGGCAAGTCTACCAAGCGCATGCGTCCACCCAAATCAAAGAAATTTAGCTGTTTTGTGCGCCCGGGTGTTTGTGATGTTCGTGCCAGTGTTTTGCGCATTGTCAGCGCATTGATCAATGTTGATTTTCCAACATTTGATCGCCCAGCAAACGCAACTTCTGGTCCATCCATTGGGGGCAATGAAGCGATGGTGGTAGACGCGGCGATGAAGTCACACGGCATGGCAAAGAGCTTTCGACCTCGCTCAAGCCGTGCCGCCTTCTCTTCTTCCGTCATGTCCATTAAATCCATCATACGGCAAAACTCATGAGCCTATTTGGCCGTTGACGCCCTCTTCATGGATTGCATGATGTACCACTGCTGCAGAATTGACAGCAAGTTGTTCCATGTCCAGTAAATCACCAAGCCAGCAGGGAAGGTTGCCAGCAGGAACGTGAACATCAATGGCATAAATTTAAACACTTTTGCCTGCACAGGGTCTGGCGGTGGTGGGTTTAATGACATTTGGACAAACATGCTGATCCCCATCAAGATTGGCCATACGCCAAGGTTCAAGAAATCAGGGAAGCCTGCTGTGCTGTAAGGCAAAAGACCAAATAGGTTCAAAATAGAAGTTGGGTCTAATGCTGATAAATCCTCAATCCATCCATAGAATGGCGCATGCCGCATCTGGATGTTGATGAACAACACTTTATACAATGCAAAGAATACAGGAATCTGTAACAGCACAGGCAAACACCCGGCAGCTGGATTTACCTTTTCCGAACGATAAAGCTGCATCATTTCTTGCTGCTGGCGTTGTTTGTCGTCACTGAAACGTTCACGTAACTCTTGAACAAGTGGCGCCAATTCACGCATTTTAGCCATAGACTTATATGACCGGTTTGCCAATGGGAAGAATAACAATTTCACAATTACCGTCAGCCCAAGAATGGCAAGGCCAAAGTTGCCAAATAAGCCACTCATCCAGTTAAGTGCTGTGAAAAATGGCTTGGTTAGGAACGGGAACCATCCCCAATCGATGGCGTGGTCCAGCCGTTCGATGCCAGCTGTTTTATTATAGCCAAGCAACAAATCAACCTCTTTTGGCCCAGCAAAAAGAGTAAAGCTTCGGCTGATCGTGTCTCCTACTTCAAGGTCTACAGGTGCTGTTAGTGCATCAACTTGTGTGCGCAAACCCGCACCCGCGGCGCGTCGGAATGAAAAGGTTACATCATCTTGCCGTGCAGGCACTAATGCCGTTAGCCAAAATTTGTCAGTGATCCCGATCCATCCATTAACCCCTTCACTGACAAATGATGAAGCGCCACCTTTTAAATCTTCAATATCGTCATATCCAAATTCTTGCTTAACATCTTCCTCAAACACCCCGATCGGGCCTTCATATGAAATGAAGAACGTATTTTCAGACGGCTTATTCCGCAGCATGCGCGCAAAATGACGAATGTTAACCGGCGCGTCAGAGTTATTTGTAACATCTGCGGTCATAGTGATGAGATATTGGTCATCCATCTTATAGCGAATGGCAAAATTAACCCCATCATCATTAGTGTGGCGCAACGTCAATGGTGTTTCTGGCGTAAGGATATTGCCGTCGGCGGTCCAGCTTGCGTTTCGCTCAACCATGCGTTGACTGCGGCTATCTAGGAAGTTTATTTCTGCAAAATAGCTGTCGTCTTGCCCAGACTTTCGCAATAACGCGACGCGATTTTCATCATCAAGTGTTTTTTCACCGAACTGTGTTAGACGCAAATCATCAATGCGCCCGCCCGCACTTGAAATAGATCCTGAAATGGTATCGCTTTGCATCTCAATGCGTGGCGCAAGAGCAGCGGCAGGTGATGCAGCAGCTACACTAGCGGTTGCCGCTTCGGAGGAGGTCTCAAGGTTCTGAATTGTTTGTCCGGCAAAACTTTCATCTTGCGGCGGTGTTTCAGGAATAAAATATACCTGATACACAATCAGAATTAACATCGACAAAGCAATAGCAGCAATCAGGTTGCGATTGTCAGAATTCATAATCTGAGCTCTCCTCTTGAGCGGTCTTTAAAATCATGTCAGTCCCGCTGGACATCTCTTTTTGGCACAGGATCGTATCCTGATCCACCAAAAGGATGACATCGGGCCATGCGACGTGCTGCTAAATAACCACCTTTCCACGCCCCATGCAATGTAATTGCATCAATAGCGTAGGTGGAGCAGCTTGGTGAAAATCGGCAATTCACCCCCAGTAGAGGTGAAATGAAGAAGCGATAAAAATATACAGGGCTTAACACCACGTGTCCTATGAAAGATGGGCGTTTCTTTTCTTCACACATGTGACGGCTTGTCCTCTGTGTGATGGCGTTGATTATGTTGTTTAGATTGATGTGCCTTCTTAAGCGCATATTGAAAATCTTTAACTAACTGCTGATGCGGAACACGTGCTGTATTATGGCGTGCAATCAACACATAATCACACCCGATATGACCATGATGCGCCAGGATATCTTGGACCAACACACGTAAGCGACGCTTTGAACGGTTTCGGCATACAGCATTACCAGTTTTTTTGCTGGCCGTTAGGCCATACCTGATGATCCCATCACCTGTAATAGGGGGTCGATAAGTTGGGTTTGGATTCATTTGAACAATCACAGAAGACGCAATGCCTTTATGGCCACTTTTTGATGCGGCAAGAAAGTCACTGCGTTTTGTGATGACATGAGGGGGGTCCACTTGTGGGCCGGCCCCGTCATTGCGTGCCAAAACTTCGGGTTTAAAAACGTCTGGTGTTGGCATAACCGTGTTGTCCTGAACAGGGTAAGCTGTTCCGGCTCGCGAGGTGTTAGGCGCTTAGACGCTTACGACCTTTGGCGCGGCGTGCCTGCAAAACGCGGCGACCACCAACAGTAGCCATGCGTGCGCGAAATCCGTGGCGACGCTTGCGAACCAGATTACTAGGTTGAAATGTCCGTTTCATGACGGCGGCTCCCTTAAAGGAATTCTTTCTGCAATAAAAAAACAGGCAAATGCCTGTATCGGATGTCTTATAAGCAATGCTGTGCAGCTAGTCAAATGGAATCACATCATCATTGCTAGCAAGTCATATTATTTACCGAAGATCAATTATTTGCATTCTTACCTATGCTTTTGAGCAGGTTTTTAGTGTTTAATACCCCATCGTTAATGAAATATTAATAACTATGCTATACAAAAGGATGATGATTCAGCGGCAATTTCGGCATTTCGGCTTTTTTATTTAATAGTATGTTTAACTTTTTAAAAATATCACCAGCATCCATGGCAAGCCGTCTTTCTGCTAAACTTGTTGGCCTTGTTATTGGTTTTCTTGCGCTTGGTGGTGTGTTGATTCTTATTCCGACCTTGCCAGGCTTCCATGCATCTGAAATGGAAAGCCGTATGCGTGAATTAGCATTTATGGCAGAACTTCGCCTTATTGAACAAAAGGGCAATTATGAAGCAACACCCATTCCGCCAGGATGTGGGGTAGGTGTTCAAACGCCAGATGGTAAGAATATTTGGTTTGGCAGTGAAGACACCATTAATCAGGCTAAATTATTATCGCCACAGGTCTGGGATGATGGTTTTTTTCATCAAATGGGGCTTGCGCTAACGTCAGTAGTTGCACCTGATGATGCGTTGGTTCTTTATCGGGTTAACACCCATGACTTGATGAAAGCTGGCGTGCATACGCAATTACGCAACCATCAAGACCTCGATCTAATTATGCCTGCCGATATTCTCACCGGGGTAATCCGACTTCAGCTCGCTAAAGGTTTGGGCCTTTTGTTTTTTGTGGCACTGCTTATCGGTTGGCCAGTGGCGCGATTTGCCGAAGGGCGGATTATGACGCCTATTGAACGGTTGGTGGATGACATGACCGCCTTTGCAAAAGATCCATATGAACCGCGGGGCGGGATGATTTATTCACAAAATGACGGCATTATTTCGGAAGCACAAACGGCATTAGACGAACTTCAACGATCCACACGCCGTGAATTGGTCCAGCGTGATAAACTTGCAACCATTGGCGAAGCTGCTGCCAAGGTGAACCATGACCTTCGTAATGTGTTGGCATCAGCCATGTTGGTATCTGATTCGCTGGATCAAATTGATGACCCTAAAATTCGTGCATCATCTCGTGTGGTTAAACGTGCGATTGAACGCGGCGCCATCCTGTGCAGCCAGATGATGACGTTTATCAAATCACCAGAAAATATTAACCCAGAAACGTCGTTGATCACCGACCTTATGCAGGAATGTGCCGAAGAAATAGGCATTGAGGTTAATTATTCTGGCCCTGATGAATTGGTGGTAGATAGCGGCTATTTCTTCAGATTAATTCATAATATTGTCCATAACGCCAAGACTGCAGGTGCCACATTGGTGCATGTGGAAATATGGAAAGCAGGTTCATACGCTGTGATGGATATTTCAGATAACGGCCCGGGCATCCCACAAGAAATGAAGGACCTGTTGTTTAAACCGTTTACAGGTTCAACACGTGGCTCATCCGGTTTAGGACTTTGTATTTCACGTGATATCGCCATTGCACATGGCGGGGATTTACGCCTGACACGCAGCAATGAAAACGGCAGCGAATTTCGCTTGCGCCTTCCGGTAGAAGTTTTGGGCGAAATTCGGCCTAAACGATTTTGGAGTTAATACTCTACGTTAGCTTTGCTTTAAGCCAACAATCGGGGTTGAAGGTTGTGGTTCCATGTCCCAAGGAAAATAAATCCATGTGTCTTGGCTAACTTCGGTTACGAACGTATCCACCAATGGACGGCCTGCCGGTTTTGCATAGGCTGTTGCAAAATGCGCTTTTGGCAACATGGCGCGTAATGCTTTGGCAGTTTCACCAGTATCCACCAGATCATCAACGATCAACCAGCCTTCACCATCACCAGCTTCAGGTGCGTTTTTCAACACTTTAAGTCCGCCTTGGTCCTGACCTTCATATGACGAAATGCAAGCAGTCTCGATCATTCGGACTTCCAATTCACGCGCCACAATGGCCGCCGGTACTAACCCGCCGCGTGTCACAGCGATGATGCCTTGGAATGGACCCAACTCCAACAGACGCCATGCCAATGCTTTTGACGTTCTGTGCAATTCTTCCCATGACACAGGGAAAGCTTTTTGTCCTGCTGTTGATGCCATAATCATCATCCTTAATCACTATCCCGCCAACACTGGTTCGGGTAAATCCAACTGATGGCCGAGGATACTACCCAAAACAAATACTTATGTCACGAAAAGGCTGTTAACCCATCCATTAGGGGTTGCGTTTTGATCTAAAAACTTTTAAGACCTGTGCCAACGCGCTCGTAGCTCAGCTGGATAGAGCACTAGACTACGAATCTAGGGGTCGGGAGTTCGAATCTTCCCGAGCGCGCCATTTCTCAAGTTTCAAGGTCTGTGGACCATGTGCCAAGTGACTGTTTCTAAACGATTAACGTTCTGGAACAGGCGTTTGCGTTGCTATGGTGTGGGTAAGGTCTCCAGTATACTTTTACAAAAGAAATGACACTTTTTACTTCTTGCGAGCAATACCGTCTGATCTTCAACACTGCTTCAAAGATGCTAGGTTCAATTCTCACCTAATCCATTTATTTCAGTAATCAGTTTGGGTAATTCAGTAACATTTCGAATTACATAATCAGCACCGACGTCCTTCAAAATTTGCGCGGCATCTTCGTGGAGCGCCTTCTTATCATCGGCATCAAGCGCAGCCAGTTGTTCAGCTGTCAATCCGACATGGCTGCCCGTCAACGTAACGCCAACCGTCAATGTCCCAGCAGCAACCCCTTCTGCAATCCCAGGTGCAGTATCATCAACTTTGATTACGGTTTCGGGAGGATAAACCCCAAGATCTGCAAAACAACGATACATCATTAACGGACTCGGCCGCCCTTCAATGAGGTCATCGCCGCAAACAATATTATCTGGGCTGTATCCGGCGCTTGCAGTAAGTGGAACAATCCGCGTCATCAAATCACGACCATATCCTGAATTTGACCCAACTTTGATCCCTTGGCTGCGTAACCACGCCACCATCTCAACTACACCATCAATAAGAGCAATGTGATTCAAAACGATATCTTCGTTGATGGTGAGGAAATATTCATACAAGGCGTTGAGGTCATCTTCACCAAAATCACGACCATGAATTTGTTTGATTTGTGCAGCGATATTAGGGTCAGCCAACATCATTTTAATATGGTCACGTTTTGGCAGTCCCATCGGCCGACGACATTCATCAATCGTTGTTTCAATATCAAACTGTGCAAATGTTTGTTGAAATGCTGCAACAGGTCCAAAGCACCCATGGTCAATCATTGTCCCTGCCCAATCAAAGACAACGGCATTAATTTTTCGGTCTGACATATCGTTCCTCATGATTTTTTAGCATCAAACAGAGCTATCACAACAATTTTGTGAAAACATAATAACTCAGAGATATGGTTCGAAAATATTTAATGACCAACTTAATTTTTAAATAAATATAGCGCCTTAAAAATTTCACAGATCTGTAATATTTCTTTTACGTCTTTGTAACAGTTGGATGTCTTTATAACATTCATGTTCGAGATTAAATCTATTACAAAAAACTATGGCGCCCTCACCGCCGTAGATAGTGTCAGCTTCTCTTCCACCCAATCTGAGATGATTGGTATCATTGGTAAGTCTGGGGCAGGGAAGTCGACACTTCTTCGTATGATTAATCGTCTGACCGACGCAACATCAGGTGAAATTATTTTTCGCGATACTGATGTATTGCAGCTTAAAGGCACAGAGAAACGTGCTTGGCAGGCCAGATGTGCGATGATCTTCCAGCAATTTAATTTGGTCCCACGTATGGATGTTGTTTCAAATGTATTGTTTGGAACGCTAAACCGCCAGTCGACATGGGCATCGATGTTCAATCTGTTTCCAAAGGAAGATATTGAGCAGGCGATGTCCATTCTTGACCGACTTGGCATTGTTGAGAATTACAGCAAGCGAGCTGAGGAGCTTTCCGGGGGGCAGCAACAACGCGTGGCTATATCACGTGCGCTAATGCAGGACCCTGAGATTATTCTTGCTGATGAGCCTATTGCTTCGCTTGACCCCCTAAATGCAAAGATTGTTATGGACAGTTTGCGCCGCATTCATGATGAGGACGGACGCATGGTGATTTGTAATCTGCACACCCTAGATACCGCGCGGAATTACTGTGACCGCGTTATCGGGATGCGGGATGGCAACATTGTCTTTGATGGGCCTGCCGATGGTTTAAGCCCAGCAATGGCACGCGAAATTTATGGTGCTGATGAGGATTTTTCCGAAAAAGCAACATCAACAAGCCTTGAATCTCTAGAAGGTGAGCAAATCCTTCAAGCCATCTAGAGAGGCAGGAAAGTTTAAGATTTGATAACAAACCTATGGAGATTGTGATGAAAAAAATCTTTGTTGCAGCACTTGCTGCTTTATCCATGACTTCTGCTGCAAACGCAGAAATCAACGAATTCCGCATTGGCATCCTTGGTGGTGAGAATGCTCAAGACCGCCTGAACAGCTATGAATGTCTTCGCGAGAAGACCGAAGACCTTCTGGGCGTTGAAACAAAGCTTTTTGCCCCTGCTGATTATAACGGCGTTATTCAGGGTCTTTTGGGCGGTACTATCGACATGGCATGGCTTGGTGCATCAGGCTATGCAAAGACATACCTGTCTGACAAAGATGCTGTTGAGCCAGTGCTGGTTAAAGTTAATGTTGACGGTGGCTATGGCTACTATTCAGTTGGGTTTGCCCGTAAGGATTCAGGCATTAAGAACCTTGACGATATGAAAGGTAAGGTTTTTGCTTTTGGTGACCCTAATTCAACATCAGGTTTCTTGATCCCTTCAATCGAAATTCCAGAAGCTGGTTACAACATGGAAGCCGGTGAATATTTCGGCGACATTAAGTTTTCTGGCGGTCATGAACAGACAATTGTTGGCGTGAACAACGGTGACTTCGATGGTGGTGTTACATGGGCAGACGGCCTTGGTAACTGGGAAGATGGTTACAATTCAGGCGCATTGCGGAAAGCTGTTGATGCGGGTCTGGTTGATATGAACGACATGGTTCAGATCTGGCAGTCAAAGCCGATCCCTGAAGGCCCAATCGTTCTTCGCAAGTCACTCCCATCTGACGTTAAAGTTAGCATGGTTGCCTTGATGGCTTCACTACAATCAATGGACGCAGATTGTGCATACGGTGTGCTTTCAGGAGAAGCAAAAGGGTTGATGCCAATTGGTCATGATGCCTATGAAGTGATTATTGAAGCTCGTAAGATGAAGTCTCAGTAATTAACATTCTCTACCAGAGGTCGGGCTTTTTGCCAGGCCTCTTTTTTTTAAGATATAAACCATGACAGCATCATTTTCCCCAAAAGAAGAACTTGATAATCGGCGATCTGTATATTTTGTGCATCTTGCAAAAAGACGGATGTATAGCGGTATAATCTTGCTGGTATTTATCATGTTGATGGTAGGTGGATTCACTGTCGCAGATGATCGTAATGCCGGCGGTTTTTGGGATGGTTTGAACCAAATTTTTGATTTTCCTAATGAAGTGCTTACGGAGGCAGGAGAGAAGATTGCCGACTTACCGCTTCATCTTTGGTTTTATCTGCCGTCATTAATCGAAACTATTCATATTGCCGGTGCTGCTACGCTTATAGGCGCCGTAACTGGCTTTGTGCTGTCGCTTTTATCAACTCGTGGGCTGGCGTATTGGCCCAAAGCTATTCCGTTATTCCGCCGCATTATGGATATTATGCGTGCAATGCCTGAAATTGTGATTGCGTTAATCTTGATCTTTATTTTGGGTGGAGGGCCGATACCGGCAATGATTGCCATTGCGTTTCATACAGCCGGTGCATTGGGTAAGCAATTTTCAGAAGTTAATGAAAATGCAGATTTAAAACCTGTTGATGGATTATCATCCGTCGGTGCGAGATGGTTACAGCGAATGTGGCTTGCCGTTGTGCCTCAAGTTTCCCCCAATTATCTCTCTTATGCGTTGATGCGCTTTGAGATCAATATTCGCGCCTCTGCCATCCTTGGTTTTGTTGGTGCAGGTGGCATTGGGTATGAGTTAAGAAACACCATGAGTTGGGGGAAAGGTAAATATGATGAAGCAGCAGCCATCTTTATTCTTTTATTTCTTACCATCGTTCTGGTTGATCAACTATCAAGCGTAGTGCGGGCCCGTCTTATTGGGCAGAAAGGCTAGATTATGACAACGGTATCTAAACTTCCTGAAACTGCGCTGGCACTGAAATTCATGCAGCGGAAAAAAAGGGTTAACCTGTTTATTTTTGGTGCTGTTGTCTTCTATTTAGCCTATATCTTCGCCAGTTTCGATTTTTATGCAGTCTTTAAAGATGCGCGTGGTGATAACGCAGCTATTCTTGTGTCTGATAGCTACAGCCATAAAACACAATTGGTTCGCAACAATAGAACCGAACAGTACAAACTGGCCATTGAAGGCGAGAAAAAAGGTGAATATAACGGCCGTGAATGGCCTGAATGGGTGATGCTTGATGGCGCCGGTAACGCTCAAGTAAGCCTTGAAGACGGATACTCTATCAGCTTCGATGGTGATGAAGTTACTTTTCGCATTCCGCAATATGGTGATGTGGTCGCCCTACCTTCAAGACGTGGGGTGAAGACAAGTTTGCCTGACGGTGATGTGCCAGATTTTATCAATGTCTCAAAAAACCGTTTAACTGTGACGACACCTGCAGGACGTCTTTCAGTGACAAAAGCTAAAACTACAGTGTTCAAATATGATTTTGGATGGGAACTTTTCTTCTTCACACTAACATCAGATTATTACGGTAAATCATTTTCCGCCTTGATGGGTGATGTATTTGCAGGAGAAGCAAGGCCTGATGGCCGGACACATGCAGCGGCAATTTTTAACGATTTTTGGTACAACCCCATGTGGCGTCATGGTGAAGTTGCATGGGCATTGCTTGAAACAATTTTGATGGCCTTTTTAGGGACATTCGGAGCGGCATTGATTGCAATTATATTGGCATTCCTTTCTGCTAGTAATTTTGCACCATCTCGAATGCTTCGCTTTGGCTTGCGCCGCTTCTTTGATTTCCTGCGCGGTGTTGATGGGCTGATTTGGACAATTATCCTGTCACGTGCCTTTGGTCCGGGGCCACTGACAGGATCACTTGCCATTTTGCTCACGGATACAGGCACGTTTGGTAAATTATTTTCAGAAGCGCTGGAAAATGTTGATAGCAAACAAATCGAAGGTGTGCGTTCAACTGGTGCGCCATCAATGGTGATCAATCGTTACGGCGTGATTCCGCAAATAATGCCTGTGCTGTTATCGCAGATTTTATACTACATGGAATCAAACACTCGTTCAGCGACAGTGATTGGCGCGATTGTAGGGGGCGGTATCGGCCTTATGTTGACCCAAGCTATCATCACCCAAAAAGATTGGGAAGAAGTCAGTTATTACATTGTATTGATCATCTTTATGGTGATGATCATGGATACGCTTTCCGGATTCCTACGAAGACGCCTGATCAAAGGGGAATAATATGCCAAAACTTAGCCCGACTAAGCCATTTATTCACCCTGATTGCGAAATTACCAACACTCAATTTGGACGATATGTTGAGATCGGTAAAGGCGCGCGCGTATTGAATAGCATGATCGGTGATTATTCTTATTGTGATCGATATGCTGATATTGCCAATGCGAATATTGGTAAATTTGCAAATATTGCCAGTTTCAGTCGAATTGGGCCTACCGATCACCCGAAACATTTGGCCAGTCTTCACCACTTCCTTTATCGTTCAAGCTATTACTTTGACAAGCGGGAAGATGATCAAGAATTCTTTACTCAACGCGCTTCCCGTACTGCCACAATCGGGCATGATACATGGATCGGCCATGGCGCGATTATACGACCTGAGATCACTATAGGTGATGGTGCGGTTGTTGCGTCTGGTGCGGTTGTGACCCATGATGTTGCCCCTTACGAGATTGTTGCCGGCGTGCCTGCCCGCCCAATCAATCGCCGCTTTGATACTGATACTGCCGATCGCCTTCAGGCGTTGGCGTGGTGGAATTGGGGCCATGATATTCTTGATCATGCGCTGGAGGATTTCAGAGCACTGGATATCAAAGCCTTTTTAGAAAAATACGAAAACTAGGCCTTATCACTATCGACCATCAGCGTGATACGGTCACCCGCCATGATGCTGTGGCCTGATTCTATAATTGTGCCATCGGGTAGGGTATTGAGACTTTTCACAACAAGCACAGGATCACCTGCATTAATCTCAAGATGGCTGGCTATCTGTTCAGATGCAGTCCGTGCAGTAATGCGGGTTTGTTTACGTTCATAATCATCAATGCCTGAGGCAGCCAAAGCTTGCGTAATTGACAGCCCGCCATCTAGATGTGTTAACAGGTCCTCAACAGGCCCTACCGGAAAGATACTTGAGAAATGCATTAACGGCCTTCCATTTTGGAGGCGCAAACCTTCAACATGGTGAATGACCTCACTCTTGCCAATCTTTAGAATACCTGCCTCACTTTCAGATGATGGACGGGTAATCTTGTACAGAATTTTTATCCCTGCAATGGAAGAAGCGTTATCAAGACTGGTCGAAAAACGTGTCTTTCGACCAACATGATACGTCAATGGAGGCGAAAGCGCTATCGTGCCACGTCCACGTTTCGTATGGACAAGACCATCTGATTGAAGCTGGCTCAACGCACGGCGGACTGTATGCCTATTGGCTGAAAACCTTTTGGAAAGCGCCGCTTCGGTAGGTAATTTCTGCCCCACTGCAATAATACCGTCATGCAAGTCTTGGTATAAATCAGTATAAATTTCGCGCCACAGCATAAGCAGAACTTTCACAAAATTGTCACAAAAATATATTTGTTATCAAAATAATTATGCTTTAAGATTTGTATAGTTGTCTATAATTTTATTTGCTAGGGGTCAGCGCAGATGGACCGTAAATCTTGGCTTTCTTTGATGGCGAAATCATCATCAGAAGACATTAATACTTGCTGGCAAGAGGCTGGACTTGATTGTGTTGCCGAGACTATTCGTATGCCTGAAATCGGATCAGTAATGGTTAAGGGGCGGCAAGGTGGAAATGGCGCAGCTTTTCATTTGGGCGAGATGAGCGTGACACGCTGCAGCATCAAAACGGATGCTGGTATTATCGGTCACGGTTACCATCAGGGACGATCAAAAGAAACAGCTGAGCTTGTTGCCAAAATTGATGCTCTTGCCCAAGGCGATCAATTCCAAACAGTTAACGATAAGATTTTTATACCACTCAGCAATATAGAAGCTGCAAAGACGCAAAATTTGGCGGCCAAAGCCGCCGCAACAAAAGTTGATTTCTTCACCATGGTTCGGGGAGAAGACGAATGACCTATGATCTAGGTGGCGGTTTTAACAATGCCTCACAAGATGCGGCCTATGCGTTTCGTGCGATCATGGATGCACTGTCACGTCCAGGATTTATTGCCTCACTAAGCGGCCTTAACCCGCCTGATCCA
This sequence comes from Puniceispirillales bacterium (SeqCode), assembly GCA_965660595.1. Classification (GTDB taxonomy): domain Bacteria; phylum Pseudomonadota; class Alphaproteobacteria; order Puniceispirillales; family UBA1172; genus JAGWAQ01. Next base: position 42,872 of record CBFIAO010000003.1, read on the forward strand.
TTATCAGTTGCGCAAGCAGGGATAGCTCTTACTTTATTTGATCATGAAACGCATATTGCCCTCAAAGGCCGCTATGATACAGATGCTGTCAAAGCTTGGCTGAGCTTTCATACCAGTACATATTTTACTGTGCCAGAAAAAGCTGATTTCATCATTTGTGACCATGATGATATCGGCGCCCTTGACCAACTTCGCCAAGGAAGTGATGAATATCCAGACCAATCTGCCACGGTGATTACGTCCTATCCAAGATTATCAGACGGGGCATGCCGTTTGACCGGTCCCGGCATTAAAGATAACGCGATGGTTTCTATTGAAGACCCAAGCCCGTTTCGTGATGGCCAACGGCCTTTCCCGCTTGGTGTTGATTTTATCCTTACCCATGATGCTCATCTGATGGGCCTGCCGCGCACAACACAGATGGAGATGTGCTAATGTATGTTGCTGTTAAAGGTGGTGAGAAAGCTATTGCCAATGCCCATCGTTGGCTTGATGAAGAAAGGCGTGGTGATAAATCTGTTGATGCGCTTTCCATTAAGCAGATTACAGAGCAGATGGCCTTAGCAGTAAGCCGTGTCATGGCCGAGGGTTCACTCTATGACCCTGAACTTGCAGCCCTTGCGATCAAACAGTCACGCGGTGATTTGATAGAAGCAATTTTCTTGATCAGAGCCTATCGGACTACGTTGCCACGATTTGGAACATCTTCCCCGATTGATACAAGCGCCATGCAATGCAAACGCAGAATTTCTGCGACTTTTAAAGATATTCCGGGTGGCCAGATATTAGGCCCAACATTCGATTACACGCATCGTCTGCTTGATTTTAAATTGATGGCTGATGGTGAAGTTCCAGAAGCGGAACAAGAAAAACCGTCTCAGTCATCAATGCCCCATATCCTAGAGTTGCTGAATAAGGATGATCTTATTCAGCAAGAAATTGATGATGATGACACCGCAAATGATCTGACGCGTGAACCGCTTACATTGCCAGCAAATCGTGCTACACGCCTGCAAGCCTTAGCACGTGGGGATGAAGGGTTTTTGTTGGGCCTTGGGTATTCAACCCAGCGCGGATATGCCCGCAACCATGCATTTGTTGGTGAGCTTCGTATCGGCTTTGTCACTGTTGAAATGGATATCCCTGAACTTGGGTTTTCAATCGATCTTGGCATGATTGAGATCACGGAATGTGAAACCGTCAATCAGTTCCAAGGAAGTAAGTCTGAACCGGCTCAATTTACTCGTGGTTATGGCCTTGTGCTGGGCCAGCAAGAACGCAAAGGCATTGCCATGGCACTTGTTGATCGCGCCCTTCGCTGGCAAGAGCTGGGAGAAGATTATCTGGGCGCGGCTGCCCAAGATGAAGAATTTGTACTTTCTCATTGCGATAACATTCAAGCTACAGGCTTTGTTGAGCATATCAAACTGCCCCATTATGTTGATTTCCAGTCTGAATTAGAATTGGTGCGCCAGCTTCGGCGAGATGCAGCGCTTTCAAAAGAAGCATCAGAAGAGGCTGCAGAATAATGACCGATATCAACCCAAAATCTATGACAGATGATTACAATTTTGCCTATCTGGACGAACAAACCAAAAGGATGATACGCCGTGGTTTATTGAAAGCCATTGCCATCCCAGGCTATCAAGTTCCGTTCGCATCACGTGAAATGCCCATGCCTTATGGCTGGGGTACAGGCGGGGTTCAGGTAACATCAGCCTGCCTTACGCCAGATGATACAATCAAAGTGATTGATCAGGGTGCTGATGATACGACAAATGCTGTTTCTATTCGTCAATTTTTTGAAAAAACAGCATTGGTAAATACTACTACCGATACCGAAGCTGCCAGTTTAATTCAGACGCGTCACCGGATTCCCGAACATGATTTGAATGAGGGTCAGGTTCTGGTCTATCAAGTGCCGATCCCTGAGCCACTTCGTTTTCTAGAGCCACGTGAGCGTGAGACACGCAAGATGCATGCACTTTCAGAATATGGACTAATGCATGTGAAACTTTACGAAGATATCGCCCATCACGGTCATATTGCTACGTCATACGCATATCCCGTGAAGGTAGAGGGGCGCTATGTAATGGACCCCTCCCCCATTCCAAAATTTGATAATCCAAAAATGGCCAACTGCCCAGCGTTACAACTTTTTGGTGCGGGCCGTGAGCAAAGGCTTTATGCCATACCGCCATATTGTAATGTCGTCTCACTTGATTTTGAAGATCACCCCTTCACCCGCCTTAAGGCAGATACTGTTTGTGCATTATGTGACGCCAATGACAGTTATTTGGATGAAGTCATTATCGATGATGAGGGCACGCGTATGTATGTTTGTTCGGACACCCATTATTGTGAAGCGCGTCAAGCGAAAGGACATCGCGGGACGGCAAATAGCCTTGATGCCTCTGATAGCGAAGATAGCCCTATCAGTAATGAAGGAGGTGATGATGCAGCCTCTGTTTGAAGCAAAAGGGATCAGTAAATCCTATGGACCTATCCTAGGGTGTAATGACGTTGACCTGACACTTTATCCAGGTGAAGTGATTGGCATTGTAGGTGAATCTGGCTCAGGTAAATCAACATTGCTCAACTGCCTATCAGCACAGATTATTCCTGATGATGGTGAAGTGCTATTTCGAAGCCCCAGCCGTGGTGATGTAAATATCCTTAAATTGACCGAAGCGGACCAACGCTATTTGGCTCGAACAGAGTGGGCTTATGTGCACCAAAACCCCCGTGACGGGCTGCGGATGTCAGTTTCAGCAGGAGGTAATATCGGTGAGCGATTAATGAATATCGGCAGTCGGCATTATGGCAATATCCGTGATACGGCAGAAGACTGGATGCAACGGGTTGAACTTAATGTTGGCCGTATCGACCATCGCCCGTCAACATTTTCGGGTGGTATGCAGCAACGCCTCCAGATTGCTCGTAATCTGGTGACGGGCCCACGTTTGATTTTCATGGATGAGCCTACAGGCGGCCTTGACGTATCAGTCCAAGCGCGGCTGCTTGATCTGCTTCGATCACTTGTTCAAGAACTATCACTATCGGTGATTATTGTAACCCATGACTTGGCAGTGGTGCGCATGTTGGCTGACAGAATGGTCGTTATGCAGCGTGGAAATGTCGTAGAAACTGGGCTAGCTGATCAGGTGCTGGATGATCCTCAACATCCATACACACAGTTGCTGGTCAGCTCTATTCTTCAGGTGTAGCAATGTTTGAGATCAGTAACCTTTCCAAATCTTTTACTCTTCACCATCAAGGAAGCACTCAAATTAACGTCTTACGCGACATTAGTTTTAAAGTGGAAAAGGGTGAATGTGTTGCATTGACCGGGCCGTCTGGTGCAGGTAAATCCACCTTGATGCGTATGCTTTATGGCAACTATTTGGCGACCGAAGGTAGTATTAAAATCCACAATCAAGAATTGGTCGGGGCCGAGCCAAGGCAGATTTTGGATATTCGACGTCACCATCTAGGATATGTTTCACAGTTTCTGCGGGTATTGCCGCGGGTGCCAGCATTGCGTGTTGTTGCAGAGCCCATGATTGCAGCAGGTACATCCTCTGATGATGCAGAAGCCCGCGCCGCCGAATTATTAGGCCGACTTCGCATTCCCGAAGCATTATGGACTTTATCACCATTGACATTCTCAGGGGGTGAACAGCAGCGTGTGAATATCGCACGTGGGTTTAGCCACCACTACCCTGCCATGCTGCTTGATGAGCCAACAGCGTCACTGGACCCTGAAAATCGACAAACGGTGCTGGATTTGATCCATGAAGCCAAAACACGCAACACCGCCATCATCGGAATTTTTCACGATCAAGCCGCGCGCGATGCCGTTTGTGATTACGAGATTGAAATTAAAGCCCTTCAGCAAGGGGCTGTTGCGTCATGACTGGGTGCTTATTTGTTATTCTGGGCGCATCAGGAGCTGGCAAAGACAGTATAATCCATGCGCTTAAGCAATCTTCAGTTAAACTGGAATTTACTCGCCGCGTAATCACGCGTGAAACCAACATAGAAACTGAAGATTTTGAAAGTGTTACCAATGATGTTTTCGACATAATGAGTGATGAGGATGCTTTTATATTTTCATGGAATGCCCATGGACTTAAATATGGCATCCGGCGAGATATTTTGGACCATTTAAAAGATGGCAGGCATTGTGTTGTCAACGGCTCTCGCAAAGCCCTGCCAGCAATGCTTGACGAATATCCGGCATTAATACCAATTTTGGTGACAGTTGACCCAACCATACTTGAGCAGCGACTGATCGAACGTGGGCGTGAGAATGAAGATGAGATCGCTGCTCGAATTTCCCGCAGTATGATGCCACCACCCGAAGGTTGCCACATAGTTAGCAATAATGGCACGATCGAAGAAACAACAAAAGAATGCCTCAAAATCATGAAATCATTGATCAAGATGAATCAAGATGCTTCTAAGGTGAAGCAAGAAAAAGCCTCTCAATAAGATGAAAAGTGCCATCATCCTTCTCTCCCACAAATCCGATATTATCTATAGTATGGGGCGACAAGATTTGGTCGTTAAGATGCGATTGAATACGCTTGCGCACAGCCTCAACCTCGGCATTCGGAATGCGGTGGGTAAGCGTTAAATGAAACCGGAACTCATCCATGACGTAGGGATATCCCCATTGCATCAGCAATGCGTCTTGCCTTGGTGTGAGCCCCACACTGCGGCGTCGTTGTATTTCAGCTTTGCTTGGCGGACTCCGGAAATGGTCAAGACCGCTAACAAGTTTTTCGGCGAGCTTGCTCAATTCATCGCTTTCAGTTGCAGGCCGCAAGGCCAAAAAACCATGAAGATCTGTCAATTCAAGTTGTGGCATTACAAATTGTGGCAATGTTGCAACCAATTCAGCCGCAGCTTGATGAAGCTGTGTAGCGTTATAGCCATGCTTAAGGCTGAATGGTGGCTTCAACGTGCCGTGAAAACCATATTTGCGTGCCGTTGCTGTAAGCGTGGCATGATCGTGGGTAAGATTAGCCAAAAATTCAACGCCGCGCCCTTCATCAATAGACCAGCCCAACCAGCCTGCACCGAAAGCGCTCAGTTCTGCTTCTGCGGGGGGCAAAAAGTAAAGTGCAAAGCGTTTGAACGCAGAATAATCCATCATCTAAGCCTATCCAAACCAACTCGTTTATTTCAAGGGTTTTCAATCACAACCTTCTGTAAAGAAAACGTAATACAATTTTGTTATTAATAATTTAAAGGATTATTGCGATGACTTCACATATTTTTGCCAATGCCACAATATTAACTGATGGTCGTAAATTCACCGGTCAGATTACCATTGAAAATAACATCATCACGGCAGTGCAGGAAACAACCGCAATTCCGCAAGGCGCTGAAGACTGTAATGGTGATTTCGTCAGCCCAGGATTAATTGAGCTTCATACCGATAATCTTGAACGACATCTAGAGCCGAGGCCAGAAGTCAGCTGGCCTGTGAGGTCTGCCGTTTTAGCCCATGATCATGAATTGGCATCAACGGGTATTACCACTGTTTTTGATGCAATCCGCGTAGGCTCGATCATATCCAATAAAAAAGCACGCTATGACCGTTATGCCCGAAAAACAGCAACTGCTATAAACGCGCTGACGACTGAAGGCAGTTTGAAAATCTCACATTTTATTCATCTTCGTGCAGAAACATGCAGTGAGACGTTGGTTGAAGAATTAGATGAATTTAATATCGATGATCGTGTTCGTATGATTTCGCTTATGGATCATACCCCGGGACAACGTCAGTTTAGGGATATAAGCCAGCTTGAGAAATATCTTGCTGATAAGCATAGTATGAATAAAGAGCAACTCAGTGAATATTTTGACTTTCAACGAGGCTTGCAAAAAAAGCTTGGGGCAACACATGCCGCAGCCACAGTTGCTAAAGCAAAAGCTTTTGATGCCCTGTTGGCCAGCCATGACGATACAACAATAGATGATGTCGCGGACAGTAAACGCAATGGCACTCATTTGGCTGAATTCCCGACAACATTAGAAGCAGCGAAAGCATGTCGCGATGAAGGTATTTTCATCATGATGGGCGCACCCAACCTAGTTCGCGGTGGATCACATAGTGGCAACATTGCAGCAGCAGAACTAGATGACCATAATTTGCTAGATGTACTATCATCGGACTATGTGCCCTCAAGTTTATTATTTGGCGCCGTTATTTTGGGTCTACGCCGCGGTAATATGGCATCTGGCATTTCTACAGTTACGTCAATTCCAGCTAGGGCAAGTGGGTTAAATGATCGAGGGGTGATTATGCCCGGCAAACGTGCTGACCTACTTAAATTTAAAATGGTGGGAGATAACCCTGTCATTCAAAGTGTCTATGCAAGAGGCCGCCGCGTTGGCTAAGGTCGCGCCTTAAGTTTCTTTATACTTTATCTAACAACTTTCCAACCCAATCTCACCCCTGCCCCTCCTCAACGGTCGTTCTTATTTCGCAAACCACCCAGTAACCCCGATCCGATGTCCAAGACATCCCAGTTGGTATGAACGAACGCCATGTCAAAAAGATAGTTAAAAAGTCGATTGGTTGTTGCTGTTATTTGAGTTGGTCAAGCAACCATCCAGACAAGACATGAAGACATTTCTGCAATTCTTCATCATTCGTTACGGTTTTTTTTAAACCTGAGCTGGATAATATGAATGTTCAACAATGCTGAAGGTGAATACGCCGAAGGCACTACTATCATCAATACAGTAGTAGAGGATGGCAAGAAGCCAACAACGATCAAATCAAAAGTGGTGAAGTTTGAACCACCGTATCACCTCAACCAATTTGGTGGTTACAGAGGCATCATCACCTTTGACCACCATTATATTTTAGAGAAGGTGGTGGCAGGAACGAAGGTTATTCAAAAAGAAGAATATACTGGTTTTTATGTAAATTTCTGGGATAGCGCGTGGGTAGAGCCAGCCTATCAAATGGTGAATGAGGCATTGAAAACTGAGGTGCTAAGCAGGCCGTCAAAATAAGTTGCCACTGTAGCATCCCTGCCTTTCTATGATCCTAGGAATGAAAGGCTCAAATCCTGATAATATGCGTGACGATGTTGATATTTGGGTTAAAGTAGCGGCTTGCGGCAAGGCCTTGAATAGCTAATCAAACAACGTCTGGACATAATTTGCCAAGATATGACCAACTTAAACGAAGCAAGCCTTCAACCAGGGCCATTGTTGGATTAGTGGTGCTTGGGATGGTGTGGGGGTTGTTTTTTTCGCTGTCGCGTGCTGCGGGTGAAACAGGTGTAAACCCATTTTCAATTTTGGCTTATGCGCTTGTGCTAGAAATCCCAATCTTTGGCCTGATATGTTTTTATCGTGGACGTTTTCCGCGCATTTTCCGCCCTGCTAGTATAGCCTTCTATATTGTGGCGGCGTTATTGGGTTACATGATCCCATCTATACTTGAACTTTATTCTGCTCCGATGATCGGTGCAGGCCTTCTTACAATTCTTGTATCTATGACACCTATCGTGACGATGATCGGTGCATTTTTGATGAAAACAGATCATATAAACATGCGCAAAATTATCGGTATTTTGCTGGCGAGCATTGCCATGCTTCCAATTTTGATTAGTGGCAATTTGGGTATTCCAATGCCTGAAATGGCGACATTAGGCTTCTTTCTTGCGTTGATGGTGACGTGTTGTTATGGCCTCTACCATAACGTGATCGCAAAATTCTGGCCGACGGGTGAAGATGGTTGGCAACTTGCCACCGGTGAGGTGATCGTGGGTTCGGTCGTCATCATTCCAGCAGTTTTCTTTATTAACGGTGTTGACCTACAACCTGTGTTAGATACTAAACTGTACTGGTTTCTCACATATTATATTGTGCTCAGCGCCAGCTCAATTTACCTCTATTTTTACTTGCAGGATAAGGGTGGCCCCATTTTTGTTAGCCTTGCAGGGTTTGTATCGCTTATTGCAGGTGTAGTATTCGGAATGATCTTTTTTGGGGAAGAATATCCATGGTGGGTTATGGTTTCCATCATTATCATGATCGCGGCTATCTGGTTGTCCACCAGCAGCAGCGAAATATCGCCTGAAGATAAAAAAGAGAACACGGCATGATTGCAGCACTTGATATGTATAACTGGCCAGAAAGCGCTGATGTGTTCCACGCGTTTTGGCGGACGGTGCGTGATGGCCTTCATCATCGCGGTGTTGACGCGCCGGCTGCACTCAGCACACGTGATGAAAACTTGGCAGATATTGCCGCAAGTGGTGAGCTGCTGTTGGGTCAAATTTGCGGAATAACTTATGCCCGCGCAAATGATGAAGCGTTGCGCTTTACCAATCTCGGTGCATTTATTTGTCATGCTGAAGGCCTCGCGCCAGGACAATATTGTTCAGTCTTGATCACGCCAAAAGGTCATGCGCCCAATCTTGATGCTCCTTCATCATTACGTGCCGCCATTAATGGCTATGGCAGCCTCTCAGGCTGGATCGTATTGGCTCAATATGTAAGTGGCCAATCTCAGCGCAGCCCGTTTAAAGAGGATGTGTTATCCGGCGGGCATCGCCAATCAGCAGAACTGGTTGCCGATGGCAGTGCTGATATTGCCGCACTTGATATCATCAGCTGGCAGATGCTTCAGCGTTTTTCTCCAGATGTAGCAGCTCAGCTTGACGTGGTTGGGTATACACCGCCTCGCCCAGGCCTACCCTTAGTCACCAGCTGTCATCATGCTCCAGCTTTAGTCTCAGCACTTAAATCATCTCTAGATGATGCTTTTGAGAAGCCTGATCTTGCGCAGGAATTAGCATGGTTGGGTATTGCCGGACTTGCACTAAATAGTGATGATAACTACCGCAGTTTATTGCAGCTATAACATGACTAATGACATACTTGAAAACCTGGTGATTGACCTCGCTTGGGCTGATGAAATCAGTTTTGATGAAATTAAATCACGGACAGGTTTTGCAGAAAAAGATGTGATCACGTTAATGCGCCGCCGCTTAAAAGCATCAAGCTTTCGGATGTGGCGGGCACGTGTATCAGGTCGGCACACCAAACACCAAAAAAGATTTGAAGATAAACGGCATCACCATCATATTGATGATCTTGATGATGATGTTGAACACAATTAATTTATGAATTAAGGACACCAAGAATGACCAGTCATGCCACATCATTTACCACTGCTGTAACACGTATCCCAGCGCTGTCGGCGGTAGATGGTCTTCGGGCGCAAGATATTGGCAGCCCTGATATGTCGGTGATGTTGGCGCAACATCGTGACTATATAACGGCGCTTAAAACTGCTGGCATGGTGGTGGTGGAACTGCCCGGCTTAGATGATTTTCCTGATGCGCAATTTGTCGAAGACACGGCACTTTGTTTGCCTGGCCTTGCAATCATGATGCGTCCTGGTGCTGAAACACGCCGTGGTGAAGTGCCGCCGATGCGTGAGGCCTTGACTCTGATTTTTGATGAAATTGCAGATATCACTGATGGATTTATCGAAGCAGGTGACATTTTGGTCACGTCACGTGAAGTTCTGGTTGGTCGATCAGCCCGTACAGATGACGCAGGTATTGCACATCTTAAAGCAATACTAGATATGCATGGTTATGCATTAAGGGTGGTGGATACCCCTCATGATGTATTGCATTTCAAAACTGACTGCGGGCTTGTTGCTGATGATGCAGTTGTTGCCACCAAGCGTCTTGCCGCCAGCGGATGTTTTGATGGGTATACGGTCCATATAATTCCTGATGGTGAAGAAGCTGCGGCAAATATGATACGTGTTAATGATCATATCATCATGCCATCAGGTTTTTCTGCTACCGAAGCTATGCTTAATGATCTTGGGTATCAGGTGCTAACGGTGGGTAATTCGGAATGTGAAAAAATTGACGGGGGCATGTCTTGTTTGTCACTTCGGATCTAGCCCCCATCAAACGTTAGGTCTTGATGGCGATGTTCTTTGTCTGCACGTAATTGAGCAAGGCTTCACGGCCCTTTTCACGGCCATAACCGGATTTACCATATCCGCCAAATGGGGTTTCTACACCGCCCGCAAACCATTCATTAACAAAGATTTGCCCAGCTTTGATTTGCCGCGCTACTTTGGTGGCACGATCCAGATCACGCGTAAATACGCCGCCAACAAGTCCATAGTCAGTGCCATTGGATATGGCTACGGCCTCATCATCATCACTGACGCTGATTACTGATAAGACAGGCCCAAACACTTCGTCTTGTGCGATGGTCATATCAGGCGTGACTTTATCAAAAATAGTGGGCTCAAGGAAACTGCCCTCACGGTTAAGGCGATGGCCGCCGGTAACTGCCCGAGCACCTTGATCAATCGCATCACGGCACATGCCTTCGGCACGATCACGTTGCGGAACGGATACCATAGCCCCCATGTTGGCGCCATATTCACGGCGATCCATCCCAGGGCCAACATCAAGGCTTTTTGCCAGATTGGCTGCGCGTTCAACAACTTCATCATGAAGACTTTCATGCACAATAAGACGTGACATGGCAGAACACACTTGCCCGGCATTAAAGAAAATGCCCCACCGGACAGAATCCATCAAATTATCCAAATCTGCATCAGGCATCACGATGGCGGCTGACTTACCGCCCAGTTCAAGCACTGCTGGAACGACATTAGCTGCCGCTGCGGTTGCAACAGCGATCCCAGTTTTGACTGATCCCGTGAACACAACTTGGTCAATGTCAGGATGCCCAGACAATGCAGCGCCAGCTTCAGGACCATAACCGCAGAATATATTTACCGCACCGTCAGGTACGCCTGCAGCTTTAGCGGCTTCAGCAAAATAAAATGAAGTGATGGGGTCTAATTCAGGCGTCTTAATGACACTAGAATTTCCTGTCGCTAATGCGGCGGAAACTGACCGCGCCACCATTTCTAAAGGAAAGTTCCACGGTATAATTTGCGCTGATACGCCCATCGGTTCGTAAATGGTAAAATCAAGGTAGTTACCGCCAAGGGGGATGGAACGACCTTCCATGGTCTCAGCCTGATTGCCATAATATTCAAAATATCGTGCGGCTCCTTCTACTTCAATTAAGGCTTCCCAATAAGGCTTTCCTGCCTCAAGCGATAAGATGGTGGCAATCTCTTCTTTTTGGTTGAGAAACCAGTCCCCCATGCGGCGCACCATTCGGCCCAACTCAACAGGACGCATATGACTTAATACGCCATCCTGTTGCACCGCACGCGCCGCGGCAACAGCGCGGTCGACATCTGCGGCATCTGCCATTGCCACTTCCGCAACAATGCTTCCATCAGCAGGGTTTTCAACGGCAAGACGGCCAGCGCCACCATCAACATATTCACCATTGATGAAACTTTTCCAGTAAGGTTGAATATCCATCTTGATCTCCATAAAACGGACCGTATTCTGTATTTGTAAATAAGGTAGGACTTTAGCCTTAAAACTTGATCAGGGAAAACCCAATTATGAAAAATCTGCAATCAGATCATGACGTGCTTATTATTGGGGCATCTCATGCTGGCATTTCCCTTGCTGAACAATTGCGTAAAGCTGGGTTTGAAGGCGTCATTAATATGATTGATCGCGAACCAGACATGCCCATGGAACGCCCACCTTTATCCAAGGCTTGGTTGGCTGAAGAAGGGGCAGGAGGTGCGGGCAGTTTCTTAATGCGCCAGGCGGAGTGGTTTGCCGAAAATAACGTCACATTTCATCGCGGTGCAGATGCTGTTTTGGCTGATAAAGATGCCGCGACCATCACGCTCGCAGATGGCAGAACCATGTCTTGGGATCATCTGATATTGGCCACTGGCGCAGTTCCGCGCCAATTGCCTTATGATGGTGATCAGCATGCAAACCGTATGCATGTGTTGCGTGTGCCTGCAGATGCAGAACGTTTATCTGCCGCCATGGCATCCGCCGTATCTATGGTAATCATTGGTGGCGGTTATATTGGACTTGAAGTCGCGGCCAGCGCAAAAAAACGCGGATTAGATGTGACCGTGGTGGAAATGGCGCCGCGCCTCCTCGCGCGTGTGGCCAGTCCTGAAGCCTCCTCATATTTCCAAAAATTACATGAAGACCATGGCACAACTATCCGCACATCTTGCGGCGTTGATGGCATCACCATCACGGCAGATGGCGTGGCAATTTCACTTGGTGAAGAAACCCTAAATGCTGACCTTGTGCTTGCGGGTATTGGCGTTATTCCTGACATGGCCTTGGTGGATGTATTGGGCATTGAAAGTGGTAATGGCATTTTGGTGGATCAGCATTACTGGACTGGTATTGATGGTATTTGGGCAATAGGTGATGTCGCCTTGCCATCTGGCGGCTATACCAATGGTACGCTTCGTGTTGAAAGTGTGCATCACGCACAAATGAGCGCAGAGATCGTAGCCGCCGCGATGATGGGCGCAACACCAAAAGCCCATGAAGTGCCATGGTTCTGGTCGGAACAATATGACAAAAAATTGCAATCTGCTGGGCTCTACGCACCCCACGCAGAAGTGGTTAGTCGCGCAGGACGCCGTGAAGGCGCAATATCATTCTGGGCATTTGCCCAAGATAAACTTATTTCGGTTGAAGCTATTGGTGACCCACAAGCATTCATGATTGGGAAAACCGTGTTATCTGATGATAAACCACTGACAAAAGCCGAGCTTGCTGATCTGGAATTTGAACTTAAAGATGTCTTGAAGCGCTAATCACGTCACCCCACTTTTTCGATATCCACTACAAGATGAACATAATCCATGGCGTGACCATCTGGGTTCGACGCGACCTCATCTTCATAAGCTTGATAAAATTGGTCAACAATCGCCATGGCTTCATCTGAAGGACGGCCTTCCAGCGCTGTTTTAAAAACAGTCTCAGACCAACTGCGCATGGTGGGGATCAAACTTGCAGCAAAATCTTTTGCAGACATGGCGCCATCTGCCGCATCAAACGCAGCTTTATAAGGGCATCGCGTCATGACTGAATGTGACGATACTAACTTTAGCCCAGCTTTTGATACGGCACTTTCAGGGTCATTAAACGGCGCAAGAAACTCATCCATCGTGCGGTAATGTTGGGTGAAGGTTGCCCGAACATATTCATCATCAGTAATAACACCTTGGTCACGTAAGTTTTTCCAATGGCGATCAAAGTTATTGAACATATGACTGCCGTCAGTATTGCCTAAGAAGCGCCCTTCTTCATCAATACCAAAATTAAAGATGATAAATCGCCCGCCGGGCACCAATTCGTTGGCACGCGCCAGTAAGATACGTTCAAGATCGGCAGCGGCTTGCGCTTTAAATTGTGCACGTTCTTCTGGGATGGCCCCTACCATATGGACATGGCTTGTTAACTCACATGGTTTTGACGATACATAATGCATGGCGGTTGCAGAAAATCCTAAATTCAGGCTGCTATCTGCCATCAATTGTTCATGAAACCCTGTACCGCAGCCATGAACAAATACGCCATCAAGATTTGCCTGATAGGCATCATTGGGGTCTCCCTCAAACCCTTGCATCATCCGAAACAAGGTGGAAAAATCATTGGAGGCAAGATCAGTGTAGACCATTTCAATCTGGCGATGGTCACCATTGTCACGCAATTCACCCAGCAGATTTGACCACATGGTGCGACTGGTGCCACCATCAGCACAGCCATAATCTGCAATGCGAATTATATCAGTTTTTGGCGTGTGGGCTAATGCATCACGAACCATATCTAATGCGGCATTAATAACATTGCGCGCACCTTGGGTCCGCTCGGAATAGTAACCGCTACCCACCATTGATAGGACGGCTTGCGTATTAAGACCTGTTTTTTGACCTGACATAATTTCCTCCATCACTCACCTAAACTATAAACAATGCTAGCTTGCGGGATAAGAGGCAATTCGTCAAATTTAAGGCTTAAAGCGTATCTCGTAACGTCACACCTGCATCGCGCATTTGGGTTAAGGCTTGTGCAAGGGATCCGTCTAAATCAATGGCGCGGCATGCTGGTAACACGACCTGAACGCCCAGCCCTAATTTAGCAGCATCAATAGCTGAAAATGCAACACAGAAATCCGTAGCAAGCCCTGCGATGGTGATATCGGTGATGCCACGTTCTTTAAGATATCCGCCTAGCCCCGTTGGGGTGATATGATCATTCTCAAAGAAGGCAGAATAGCTATCAATGCTATGCCGATAGCCTTTGCGGACAACCATTTCTGCTTTGGTCCAATTAAGGTCTTTATGAAATTCAGCACCTATAGTGCCTTGGACGCAGTGGTCAGGCCATAATGTTTGACGGCCATAAGGCATATCTATCATCTCAAAAGGGCTTTTACCGATATATTGGCTGGCAAAGCTTGAATGACCTAACGGATGCCAATCTTGTGTCATGACAACATGATCATAAGTGTTGATCATATCATTAATAGGATTAATCACGTCATCGCCATTTGCGACAGCTAATTCGCCGCCAGAACAAAAATCATTTTGCACATCAATCACGATAAGGGCATGCTGAACCATGATAAATTCTCCATATAAAGCAGGATACTACACAGCTGCTCCACGGTGAAAACTATTAATTTCCAAAGTAATAAAATGTCTTATACTAAGGGTGAAAGTTTCGGAGAATTACAATGCTGATTGATTGTTTGCAATATTGTAACTGGTCACCAAAAATCTTCCAGCAATGGCGCGAAGGTGGGCTTGATGCTGTGCATGTCACTATCGCCTATCATGAAATGTTTCGCGAAACCGTGATAAATATGGAGCAGTGGAATCGCTGGTTTGAAGATCATTCAGATTTGATCATGCCAGCAGGCACAGCTGAAGATGTTGAAATGGCTAAAGCCAGCGGAAAAACAGCGGTTATTTTCGGTTTCCAAAACCCGTCACCGATGGAAGATGATATCGGCCTTGTCGAAATTCTTCATAAACTAGGCGCACGTTTTATGCAGCTTACTTACAACAACCAAT
>CBFIAO010000004.1:0-33708 GCA_965660595.1 Puniceispirillales bacterium (SeqCode)
GCATTCATTACCGTGGCATCCTAGCACAACTTGACCGCCAATCCGCCAGTAATGCTTGGCTGACAATCGCCCTTAAAGAAGGTAAAAACCGCGAGATCCGAAAAGTGATGGCCCATCTCGGTTATACGGTCAGCCGCTTGATCAGGACAAGTTACGGACCGTTTCAGTTAAATGATATGGAAGAAGAATCCGTCGAAGAAGTAAAACCTGCTGTCTTGAGAGATCAATTAGGGCTTCCGCGCGATATTGCCGCCGAAGAAGCTGCCGCGAAAACATTAACGGCACGCAAGCCCCAATATAGGCCCCAAAACAGGCCCAATAACAGATCAGAGCAAAGGCCACAACACAATCCGAGGCACAGAAATACATCATCTTCTGATGAGACATATGACCACCAATCCGAACGTGCTGAACGGCCAACACGCAAGAATAGCGGCAAATTATCGCTCCACAGAACCCCACGTAACAAAGGCCCAAGGGCCAATGATGGTGAGCGCAGTGATGCAAGATCCGCCCCGCGTGATGGGGCAAGACGTGGCTCATCAGGGGACAGAACCCCCCGCAACAATGCATCATCAGACCGTAATCAACGAGGCAAGTCACATGCGAATAATCAGCGGCAAAAGACGCGGCGCCATTCTTGAATGCCCTGAAGGTGGACGCGTGCGCCCAACTGCTGACCGTGTCCGCGAAGGATTGTTTAACGTATTAGCGAGCGGCACTTATGGCGATGTGCTGGCAAGCCCAGTGATCGCAGATATTTTTGCAGGTGTCGGCTCACTTGGCCTAGAGTGCTGGTCGCGTGGCGCCCCACAAATCGTATTTGTAGAACGTGACCAAATTGCGCTTGCTGCCCTTTATCATAACATCAAAAAACTGGGCCTAGGTGATGCAGCAGCAGTACTTAACCGTGATGCCACCTCAACATTAGTTTGGCCTGCTGAAAAAGCTAATCTTATCTTTTTGGACCCACCATGGATACGAAATGATGATGATGACGACCTTGCGTTCATGGCATTAGAAAACTTAATAAAACATGATGTTATTGCTGATGGGGCGCTGATCTCCATCGAACATGACCACCGCCGCCCTGCGGCATTGCCGCCATCGATCTCATATCTTGATACGCGCAAATGGGGGAAGACCGCATGTACCCTCGCACAATTTAACGGCTAACGCCTGCTGAATAATTTTTCGATATCTGCAAGGCTTAATGAAATCCAAGTTGGTCGGCCATGATTACATTGTCCAGACCGCGGCGTGACTTCCATTTCACGGAGTAATGCGTTCATTTCCGCTGCATTTAATTGACGTCCTGCGCGCACAGATCCATGGCAAGACATTGTTGCCAAGACATGATTGATTTTGTCTTCAAGGATTGTGCTACCGCCAATTTCCATCAGCTCTTCTGCGATATCTGTCACCATGCCAATCACGTCACCTTGGCCTAAAATTGCCGGCACTTCCCGCACCAACACCGCGCCATCGCCAAACCCTTCTAACGCCAGCCCAAGTTGTGCCAGCATCTCTTGGTTGTCCAACAATAATGCCGCTTCAGCTTGCCCAAGTTCCACCACTTCTGGCAGCAACAACATCTGCCGTGCAATTCCGCCATCATCAGACGTATCATCCAACGCAGCCTTCATCTTTTCCAACACGAGACGTTCATGGGCTGCGTGTTGGTCAACAATGGTGATGCCATCTTTTGTTTGGGTGACGATATAGGTGGTATGAAGTTGCGCTTTTGCCGCCCCCATCGGGTAACCATCAATCAGTACGGCATCTTGGTGCGGTATTGCCGCGGAAGTTTGTTCAATATCACGTGATTGGGGCGGTGCTTCAAATCCGCCAAATCGGTCATGCTCACCCATCTGGTCTTGCGGCGATACCCCGCCAGTCAGCGGCATTTGCGCCGCAAAAGATACCGCAGGCGATGCGTGTTGATGGTGCTGATATCCAGATTGCCCTTGGCGTGCAGATAGCCCTTTTTCTAATGCCGTCATCATCGCGGCCCCGCCAGCCGCCGTCACCGCAGCACCCGCAGCCCCAAGCTCAGCCTTGATCGCACCGATCATTAAACTGCGCACAAAAGCAGCGTCACGGAACCGAACTTCGGTTTTGGCAGGATGAACATTCACATCCACTAAATCAGTCGGCACGGTAATAAACAACACCGCGACTGGATGACGCCCACGTGGCAATGTATCACCATATGCAGCCCTAACAGCACCCAACCATTGCCGGTCACGTACAGGACGACCATTAACATAAAGATGCATCCCAGCCGTTGTTGGCTTATTGAATGTTGGCAAACCTACTAAGCCCACCAAACTTGTGCGGCGATTATCCGCGTCATCACGAAACGCTTTAATTTGGCGTGCTTCATTTGCAAAACCACCACCCATCACATCACGAATACGGGCACGCATTGCGCTTTCATCATCATGGTCAAGGCCGTGATGCCCAACAAGGTCAATGCTTTGCCGGCCATCATTGGCCAATCGAAAGGTAATGCTTGGATGGGCCATCGAAAGGCGCTTCACCATATCAAGACATTGCCCATGCTCCGTTCGCGGCGACTTCATAAATTTAAGTCGTGCGGGTGTTGCTTGAAACAGAGATGTGACCTCAACGCGCGTGCCTTTATCTCGTGCCGCAGGGCGCACCTCACTGACATGGCTTTGGTCAACCGTGATTTGCCATGCATCATTATGATCACGATGTTTGGATAGAATATTTACACGGCTGACAGATGCGATAGACGGCAGTGCTTCACCGCGAAACCCAAAATGATTGATAATTGAAATATCATCCGAAGGCAGCTTTGACGTGGCGTGACGTTCTACCGCTAGCCGCAACTCATCAGCCGTCATGCCTATGCCGTCATCATCAATGATGATGCCATCAAGGCCGCCATGTTGAAGTTTAATATCAATGCGTGTTGCACCAGCATCGATTGAATTTTCAACCAGCTCTTTGACTGCTGATGCTGGGCGCTCAACGACTTCTCCCGCAGCGATCTGATTGATCACTACATTTGGAAGAAGTCGGATTGTGCTACTCATGTTTGGTGACAGCTCAAGTTATTCAACGATAACCGGTGTTCCTTCAATCGGATCTGTCGCAGGTGTCCCGCCTTCATTGATTGGCGTCCCTTCTTCAAGGGCACGGCGGATGCGGATAGCTTCCAATGTGGCATTCAAGTTTGGCCCGACATTTGGTTGTCCGCCAAAGAGGAGATCAGTTGGCAAGCGGCGGTCGATTTGAATGCCAAGTGTTTCCGCATCAATAATATCACGGATACCAGCCATACGTTCGCCAGTACCAAGGACATTGTCAAAAATTGACCCATCGCCGGTCCGCGATTCCGTCAGCAATTGGTCAGAAATCGAAACAGCATCCGTGCCAAGACTGTTGCTGGCCAGATTATCATCTTGGGCATTATCCTCATCACTAGGGCGTAAGGAAAAGTTAGGCGGCAACGTTAGCGGCGGACGCACGACAACCTGAAATTCATCAGGTGCTTTTTTTGTTCTACCGACTGCTGTGTCAAAGGAAGAACAACCTGTCGTCAAAACAGCAAGCCCGGTCAAACCTGCAATCATGAAAAGGGTTTTTTTCATTTTCTGTTCCATTCCCAAGAATTCTAATATCTACGTTATAACAGATCAGTTATCAGATTTCGACTGTGAACGCACATCTAAGAACGAGCTGAGTAAAATAAATCCGGCACCAATAACGATAGCCATATCAGCTACATTAAAGGCAGGCCAGTGCCATTGGCCAGCAAAAACGTCAATAAAATCTACAACTTTTCCATGAATGATACGATCAATCGCATTCCCTAACGCACCGCCAGACATCATCATTCCGCCCAAACGGCCCATCCGCCCCCAATGGCGCGATAAATACGGCAGCGCAGCTGCAACCATTATCGCAAAAATAGTTAATAAAACAGGCACTAAGACACCTGCATTACCCAACAGGCCAAAACTGATGCCTTTATTCCAAACGGGGGTAAAATTCAAAAACGGCAAGATGTTGATTATACGTGGTGGATAAAAAATCAGATCAAGCATCAAAAATTTTGATGCTTGGTCAAGCACTGTCAAGGCCAGCGGCACCACGTATAGACGTGATATCGCTTTTATACCCTTAACCGCTGCCATTACTCCGCCGCCGGAAGAGCCGCGACAACATCATCACAGCGCCCACACATTGCGTCTTCTTCTGTACTGACTTCAGGTAAAATTTTCCAACAGCGTTGGCATTTTTCACCAGATGCAATCGCCACCGTAACGCCAATCATCTCATCATCTTCTGCCAGCGTCGCTTCACTTGGCGGTGTCCCAACCTTGAGGTTGGCCGATGATGTGATGAAAATTTCCTCAGCATCCAGGCCATCAAACGCATCAATCACCGCCTGTGGTGCATAGAGCGTTGGATGTGCTTGCAGTGATGACTTAACGACACCTTCAGCGCGCAGTTTTTCAATTGCGCCCGTCACCACTAAGCGTGCATCACGAATACGTGCCCAACGTTGGGCCAATTCTTCATCAGCCCATGCTTCAGGTAACGTTGGCCATACTTCAAAATGAACAGACTTCATAGGGTCTTGAACACGTGTTTGCCATGCTTCTTCTGCGGTGAAACACAAAATTGGTGCAAGCCAAGGCACTAAGCACTGGAATAATTTATCCATGACCGTGCGGCATGACCTACGTTCAAGTGATGATGCATCGCCGCAATAAAGTGTATCTTTACGAATGTCAAAATAGAACGCTGACAAATCATTATTACAGAAATGGTGCAATGTGGTGAAGACATGATGGTAATCATGGCGGTCAATTGCCCCACGGATATCTGCATCAATTTCATAAAGTCTATTCAAGACCCAGCGTTCTAGTTGCGGCATATCCTTGGCATCAACTTTTTCATCATCACTGAACCCATCAAGCGCACCCAAGAGATAACGGAAGGTATTCCGCAAACGGCGATAATGGTCCACTTGCCGCTGAAGAATCTCTTTACCAATACGTAAATCATCATAATAGTCAGAATTGGCGACCCAGATACGCAAAATATCGGCACCGTTTTCTTTGATGACGTCTTGTGGTGTCACGGTATTGCCCAATGACTTGGACATTTTCCTGCCTTTTTCATCCAGCACAAACCCATGGGTTAACACGCTGTCATAAGGTGCACGTCCACGCGTACCACAACTTTCCAGCAATGATGAATGGAACCACCCACGGTGCTGGTCAGAACCTTCTAGGTACATATCAGCAGGCCAGCTCATTTCATTATTACCTTCAAGCAAGAAAGCATGGGTTGAACCTGAATCAAACCAAACATCAACGATATCAGTCACTTGTTCATATTCATCAGCATTGTAACCATCGCCCAAGAAACGTTCCATTGGGCTATCAAACCATGCATCAGCGCCTTCTGTTTCAAACGCAGTCACAATACGATCAACAACGTCTTGGTCACGCAATGGTGTCCCTGTGGCCTTATGAACAAAAACAGGGATGGGAACGCCCCAGGCACGCTGGCGGCTGATACACCAATCAGGGCGGCCTGCGATCATAGACGTCAGACGACTTTGACCTGCAGGTGGATAGAAAGTAGTGTCCTCAAGCGCCTTTAATGCGGTATCACGCAGCCCATGGCTTTCCATAGAAATAAACCATTGTGGTGTATTTCGGAAAATCAGTGGGGCATGGCTCCGCCATGAATGCGGGTAAGAATGGGTCACTTCACCGCGGCCCACCAATGCGCCATGTTCCGCCAAGAGATCAGCAATAGCCTTATTGTCTTTAAGCGCTGACATACCCGCGAAGATCGGCAAATGATCCATGATGCGGCCATCAGCTGCAACGGTTTCCGGCACAGGCACCCCATGCGCGATCCCCAGCACATAATCTTCAGCACCATGGCCCGGGGCAATGTGAACAATCCCTGTCCCTTGGTCTGTGGTGACATAATCTGCCGGTAACATCGGCACGTCATGGTCATAACCTTTGCCATGAAGTGGGTGATGCAAAATTGTATCTGCAAATGCAGATGACGGCACATCAGCTTCGCGTGTCATGGCGGTGATGCCACATGCCTCAGCAATTTCATCGGCCAGCGCATCAGCAAACACAAGGCGTGCACCTTGATTGGCTAAGCTGTCATCGGCAACATGATCAATATGGTAAATACCATACGCAATGTCTTCACCATATGCGGTGGCACGGTTCCCAGGCATTGTCCATGGTGTTGTGGTCCAAATTACAATTTCCGCACCATTCAACACATCCAGCATTGTTGCCTTCACAGGAAAGCGTGCATAAATGGTGGTTGATGTACGGTCAAAATACTCAATCTCAGCCTCAGCCAGGGCTGTTTTTTCCACCGCAGACCACATCACGGGCTTAGAACCTCTGAAAAGCGATCCATTCATTAAGAACTTACCAATTTCGCGTGCAATCACGGCCTCTGACGAATATGCCATGGTCAGGTAAGGGTCTGCCCAATTACCCATCACACCCAAGCGCTGAAATTCTTCCGATTGGACGCCAACCCAATGTGCGGCAAAGTCGCGGCATTCATTGCGAAACTCAACAATGGGAACATCGTCTTTATTCAGCTTTTTCTTGCGGTATTGTTCTTCAATTTTCCATTCGATCGGCAAGCCATGACAATCCCATCCAGGCACATAATTGGCATCTTTACCAATTGATGATTGGAACCTGTTGATCAGGTCTTTCAAAATCTTGTTCAGCGCATGCCCAATATGCAGGTTGCCATTGGCATATGGTGGGCCGTCATGAAGAATGAATTTTTCATTACCGCGGCGATGTTCACGCAGTTTTTCAAAAAAACCAATTTCATCCCACTTGGCTTGAATTTCTGGCTCTTTCTTTGGCAGGCCCGCCCGCATGGGGAAATCTGTCTTCGGCAAAAACACCGTTTGTTTTAAATCTTTAGCCATGGGAAAACTTTCCTTGGGTTTCGCAGCGCAGGGCCACAGATGTTCTTTTATAAATTTCTTGTACCATCACAATGATACTGCCGCGCAGCAGCGGCATCATTAGCAATTTGTTCTTTCAATGCATTAAAACTGTCAAATGCACGTTCAGGCCTGATGAAATCCAGCAAGAAAACATTCATGCGTTGTCCGTACAGATCACCATCATAATCAAAAAGATTGGATTCCAACAAGACACCACGGTCTGTTGCCGTTGGACGCACACCTAAATTTGCAACCCCAGCATAAATCCTACCACCCTGTTCTGGCAATCTTGCGGCAATCGTGTACACCCCAAAAGCAGGTTGCTGCATGATGCCTAAGCGCATATTTGCCGTTGGGAAGCCAATGGTGCGGCCACGTTGATCACCTTGAATGACATCACCACTAATTATATAAGGCCGGCCCAATAACTGTGTTGCAGTGGCCATGGCACCTTCAGCAATGGCCTTGCGGATTAACGATGACGATATCACATCCTCTGCATTGGCTTTAAGGTCAATCGCATGGGCAACAAGTCCATGAGCTGCACCTATTTCTGCGATCATATCCATGCCGCCGCCACGGCCTTTTCCAAAGGCAAAATCACTGCCTGCAAAAAGATGCTTAATATTCAAATCAGCCAGAATACCGACAAAATCTTCAGCAGAGGTAGAACGTAATGCATCATTAAAGGTAAGTCGGATCACCACACTCACCCCAAGACGCGCAAGAAAGCTTAATTTATCGTCATCATCAGCAAGGGCAAAACCATCCGCATCTGGTGAAAAGAATAACCGCGGATGCGGCGCAAAGGTGATAACAGCTGGCGTCATACCCTCGTCTTTTGCGCGGGCCACCGCTTGACTGATGACGGCTGCATGCCCAAGGTGAACGCCGTCGAAATTGCCAATCGCTGCGACGAACCCATCTTGATGCCCCATTACGGAAATGTTTAATGGCCCATCACCATGCGCCCAATCAATGACATGAAGACCACGTCGTTGATCAAGGCAAATTTGATCATATGGTGAAAAAAAGGACGGCATGAAAAGTTGGTTTTTCCAGTAAGGTTCAAATGTCAAATAACTCTGGCGATGATGTAGCAAAAATGACAGTGTTTTACTATAGTTTATAGGCTGTATATGGTGTATTTTTAAATTGTTGGTCGAATTTAAGTAACGGCTGCACCGCTTATCAAGTAAGTTTGATTATTACCGCCGACCTATAACAAGACCGTTGTAAAGGATGATTGATGGATATCCCGTTTATTGGGAACGCATTAGCGTTAGATTATAATGTCCTGATGACATGGGGCGGAAACATCCTCTCCAGCCTATTAATTTTGGTGATAGGCGTAATCGTAAGCCGACGTGTCAGCTTAGCATTACGTAATCACTTGGGAAGAATCAGCACATTTGACGCAACGCTCGTGCCGCTTATTGCATCAATCTCACGATACCTAATTCTGATCATCACCTTAGTTGCCTCATTAGGAAGCCTTGGCATCGAAACCACCTCCATCATCGCAGTTCTTGGTGCGGCAGGCCTTGCCATTGGCCTTGCACTTCAAGGAACACTGTCGAATGTGGCCGCAGGCGTAATGCTGTTATTCTTACGTCCTTTTCAAGTTGGTGATTGGATAGAAACCGGCACCAATTCTGGCACCGTTGCTGAAATTGGCCTTTTTTCCACGATCATTTCAACTTTTGACAATGTGTTCATCTCTGTTCCAAATTCTGGAATCTGGGGTCAAACCATTATCAATCATTCACGCAACAACACCCGCCGCATGGATATTGATATTGGCATCGCTTATGCAACAGACCTCGATTATGCTGAAAAAACCATGCTTGCCATTGCTGATGATGATCGCGTGCTAGCAGACCCAAGCCCACAATTCTTGGTCGTAAATTATGCCGATAGCGCGGTGATTGTGCGCTTACGCTTATATGCACAAAATGATGTGTATTGGTCACTTTATTGGGACATGATGCGCGCTGTTAAACCTGCCTTAGATAATGCCAATATCGAAATTCCATTCCCGCAACGTGACATCAGGACAAGTTCAGCATAATGGCATCACACTTGCTCAACCGTGAAACATTATCTAATGGCACAATCCGCCAAATGGCGATGGAACGTGATGGCCCTGACACATCTATCCTCAATGATGACGAATTGCTCGCCTCACGCCGGGCCATCATCCCTGATGATTATAGCCAAGATGTTTGGGTCTTTGCCTATGGCTCACTCATCTGGAACCCGATGATCGAATTTAGTGAGCAAGCACAAGGGAAAATTTTTGGCTATCATCGGCGATTTTGCCTACGTACAAAAATTGGGCGCGGTAGCCCTGAACTACCAGGGCTAATTCTTGGCTTAGATAATGGCGGGGCATGCACAGGTCTTGTGCTGCGGATTGACAAATCTATCATTACCGAAGAACTGGACCTGCTCTGGAAACGTGAAATGATCAATAGATCATATACCCCCCGCAAGGTTAAGTTTCATGCGAATGATGGCCGTAAGATAGAAGCCATCACCTTTGTGATGAACCATGAAAGCCCCAGTTATGTTCGTGATATGCCCTTTAAAGAAAAGGCATATATTATTGCAAATGCCAAAGGATTTATTGGGACGAGCCTTGAATATTTAGACCGAACCTATGACAGCCTAAAAGCATTAGGAATTCATGATGGATACCTTGAACGGTTAAAAAAATTAACGGCGCAATATTGATCACCTTTTCTGATAAAATTAGGGCTAGCATTCTGAACGCTTTGCCCTTACATTCCCCTTCAGGTCGCGAGTGTGGCGGAATGGTAGACGCAGTGGATTCAAAATCCACCGGTGGCAACACCATGAGAGTTCGAGTCTCTCCACTCGCACCATCCTCTTTCGGAACAACTGCTCCTACCATGAGCATGAAACCCTGGGCGCTTTAGTAATCTGATGACCCCAACGTCCACCAGCCTTTATGATCGCATTATTCTAAGCATTCCCTTTTTGGCCCGCTTGCAAGATTGGGTCATATCACTTGGCGGACGCAAGTCCGCCGTAAAATGGCTGCTTGGGTTAAGCTTTCTTGAATCGATAATTTTTCCCTTGCCGATAGATCCATTATTGGCTGGCATCGTAATGGCGCGGCCACATCAATATATCCGCCTTGCATTGCTCACAGGACTTGCATCCACCTTAGGCGGTGTTGTGGGTTGGGGTATCGGTGTTTGGCTTGGTGATGCTGTCATGGCATCAGGTTGGATTGGCAAGGATCATGCCTATGAAGCTGTTGTTGCTGGCTTTGCCGCGCATGGCTGGGTGCTGGTGCTGATAGGGGCTTTTACGCCGCTGCCTTATAAAGTGATGGTGGTATCTGCAGGTTTCCTCGGCATAGGTTTTATTCCGCTTGTCAGTGCATCACTGGTTGGCAGATCTGCACGCTTTCTATTGGTCGCAGGCATTGTGCGTTATCGCCGTGATAATAAAATCGCTATCGCCCTTACAACATTATTAATTGCGTTGGTGTTGATATTCTGGGGCATTGTCGCATGATGACGTATTTTCAACATCACACAAATATGGCGCGCCTTATCGCTGGCGGGTCATTATTCTTGATGGGCATGGCGTTGTTTTTTGAACATGTTATGGGGCTTCACCCATGCAAGATGTGCATCTGGCAACGTATCCCGCACATGATCGTGATTGCCCTTGGTGTTCTGACCTTGTTTTCTTTCACCATGCCGCAGCGACGCATACTTATCGGCGTGATGGGGATCGCTCTATGTATCGGCGCTGGCCTTGCTTTTTGGCATAGCGGGGTTGAACTCAAGCTATTGCCTGGGCCTTCAACATGTTCTGCTGATATGGCACTTGATGGTGACCCAGCCGCATTATTAGACCAAATTTTGGCCGCCCCAATAGTACGGTGCGACGAGGTGCCATGGTCTTTATTTGGACTTTCTATGGCAAATTGGAATTTCATATTGACCGCGGCAATGGCCATTACTGCGATAGCCAGCACGGTGAAAAGCCGCCGCCTTTAAGTGGAGATTACCAATGACAAATCATGATGATATCGCCCGCTTTCTTCGTGTAGACCACGCAGGTGAACTTGGCGCAAAGCGTATATATGAAGGTCAAATTGCGGTTCTAAAAGATCATCCTGTTGCCGATGAAATTCAGCATATGAAAGAACAAGAGCAAGTCCATCTTGATACGTTCGAACAGCTGCTGAATGAATATGAAGTCCGCCCATCTGTCCTCACGCCGTTTTGGAATGCTGCTGGTTTTGCCCTTGGTGCCGCCACCGCGGCCATGGGGCCAAAAGCAGCGATGGCATGCACTATTGCCGTTGAAGAAGTCATTGGTGAACATTACCAAGCCCAAGCTGATATCCTTGAGGATGATGAAGCTGAATTGCGGGCGACGATTGCTCAGTTTCGTGATGAAGAGCTGGAACACCGTGACACCGCCATCGACCATGACGGCGAACAAGCGGTGGGGTACCCAATGATGCGCAAGATCATCCAAGCAGGTTGTAAAACCGCCATCAGGCTTGCTGAACGTATTTGATGATGCCGCTAACTATTACCGTTTAGGCAGAATGATGTCTCGCGGTTCTTCGGCCATATCCGGAATTTCATGTTCCAATTCCGTGTCCCAATATAGATAATCACGCCAACTGTGGTGCAAATGATTAGGCGGGAATTTTCGACCATTCCGTTGCAATTGCCATGTTGTTGGCTGGTCTGGCGCAATGCGTGGAATCATGCCGCAATCTTTAGGCAGTTTATTGGCCTTCATCAAATTACACCGTGAACATGCCGCCACCACATTTTGCCATGTTGTCCGCCCGCCACGTGATCGCGGTATAACATGATCAAAGGTTAAATCCTGCGCTTGATATTCACGTGCACAATACTGGCATGAAAATTGGTCACGTAAAAAAACATTAAAACGTGTAAATGCTGGATTAGGGCTTTGCTGAACATAGTCCTTCAGCGCGATCACGCTGGGTAAGCGCATGCTCACGCTGGGTGAATGAATATAACAATCATATTCAGAAACGATGGTGACGCGGTTAAGAAACACTGCCTTGATGGTATCTTGCCATGACCATAGTGATAATGGAAAGTAGCTTAGCGGTTGAAAGTCTGCATTTAATGCAAGCGCAGGCGCAAGGCCTTCACCCCCCATTAATCGGTCGGGCGTATGGGAAGGCGCGTCTAGCATATGAACCTCAATCTAATCATGGTTAAATCAAAACATTATTTTTAATCGCAATCAACCCCTACGATAAACACAAACCACAACATGTAGTAGTTGTAACAAAAGTTTAACAAAAAATATTGATGAATCTAGGCAGTTGGATCACTGATAAATTTTACGGCAGCGGCAAAACCTTCACCATCAATACCATGCCCTAAACCTGCACGGCCCACCACGCTGACCGGAATACCAACCTGACTTAATACAGCTTCTGCGATGGCCATGGCCTGAAAGGGCACGACTTGATCATCTTCACCATGAATTAGTAACACTGGCGGTTTGGCGGTCACCGCGTCTGCCAATTTATCAGGCGCTAATAACGCCCCTGAAAAGCTAATGGCAGCATGTATTGCGGTCGGCAATCTCGTGGCGGTATGCATGGTCATCATCCCGCCTTGTGAAAACCCAATCAACGAGACGGCATCAAGTCCAAGTCCTGTTTCAGTACAGATATCTTCAATAAGCTTTTTAATGCTTGGAAAAGCTTGGTCAGGCCCAGCATCAATAGCCGCCTGATCACCATCAAGCGAGAACCATTGCCGTCCCATCGGGTTTGCCGAACATGGCGCTGGCCCATCTGGCGCTAAAAAAACAGCATCAGAGAATTCCATCGCCATGGCTGGTGACAGATCCATCAAATCTGCGCCATCCGCACCCCAACCATGCAATAAGATGATAATACGTTGCGCTGGGCCATCTTCCGGCTGCCGGATTAACGTTGAAAGGCCTGCGCGATCTTCACGAACGATAGTTGCCATAATGTAAATGCCCTCTCACGCCCTGGGCGCCTTATGTGGTAAATTTATTTTAATCTAACCTATCCAGACCAAAGGGTCATGATGAAAATAATACCCAACAAAATCATTACCCGATTTGCACCAAGTCCAACCGGCGCCCTTCATTTAGGGCATATTTATGCTGCACTTTTTGCGCGCAAGCTTGCAGACCAGCATCGTGGTGAAATGCGTCTTCGGATTGATGATATTGATTTCACACGTTGCCGTGATGAATTTACCGACCTTATTTATGATGACCTTGAATTTATGGGCCTAGCAATAGATGGACCTGTGATGGTGCAATCAGCGCGGATGCAACGCTATCAAGACGCTTTATCCACCCTAAAAGAAAAGGGCGTAATTTATCCGTGCACCTTATCCCGCCAAGCCCTTAATAGTCTTTTATCAGCCCCCCATGGCGGCCATCAAATTATCCGAAACACCGATGAATTAACCGCCAATAATACCGAACATGATACCGCGCCTGCATGGCGTCTCAGGATGGATGCCATCACGCCAATCATTTCTGATTTAAGTTACGTTGAATGTGGTGGTGACTTAAATAATATGAAAGACATTCCGATTGATCTTGACCAGCTTGATGATGTTGTCATCGCCCGTAAAGATATTGGCACCAGTTATCATTTAAGCGTTGTGCTAGACGATCACGATAGTGACGTCACAATTGTCACCCGCGGTGATGATCTACGCGCGGCCACGCCAATTCATCGTTTGCTTCAAGTATTGCTTGGATTACCACCATCAATTTGGGCGCATCATGGCCTGATCAATGGGCCTGACGGGGCCAAACTTGCCAAACGTGATAAGGCAACATCAATTCAGCAGCTACGCCAACAAGGCTATGGTCGAGATGATATTATCAACATGCTTTATGATGCATAAGACAACGCATGATATTCCCTTAATATCTAGAATAATTTAATGCGGTTTTTGATTAAAAATGGCGAAAGACGTGATCCAAAAATTGATGCGTCACCCTGCCACATACTAGAGCTAAAAATAGTTAGGTCAGCATTGTTGACAGAATGATGTTAAAGGCGCATATCAAGGCCATCGCAACACATTGCGATTTCCTCCCTAACTCGGTCGCAGTTCGCTGCGACCTTTTTTTTGCCTTTTATTAGGCGCAGCCTTATCGGCAATCTTCTATCGCGCTAATAAGTGATGATTGCATCTGGCAACAGAAAAAACTAATAATGCTTCATGGCTCATAACATCACACCATTGCTAGACCCTTTCGGTCGCCCTATCGAATACCTCCGCGTATCCGTAACGGACAGGTGTGATTTTCGCTGTGTCTATTGCATGGCAGAAAACATGACCTTCTTACCTAAAGCCGAATTGCTTACGCTTGAAGAACTAGAGACAGTGTGCAGGCGCTTTATGGCAGTAGGCACGCGCAAAATTCGCCTAACAGGTGGCGAGCCATTGGTGCGGAAAAACATCATGTCCCTGATTTCGAACCTTGGAGATGAAGTAGGCCGCGGTAATCTTGATGAAGTTACCTTGACCACAAATGGAAGCCAGCTTCACAAAATGGCTGATGATTTAGTGTATGCCGGTGTGCGTCGTTTAAATGTATCCATCGACAGCCTAGACCATGACAAGTTTCGTGAAATAACCCGCTGGGGTGACCTCACAAAAGTACTTGATGGGCTTGAAGTTGCTAAATCTGCTGGGTTGGACATCAAAATTAATGTCGTCGCCCTTAAAAACTTTAATGATGATGAACTTGCTGACATGTTACGCTGGTGCGGCAAGATGGGTTTTGACATGACCATCATTGAAGTCATGCCGATGGGTGACATTGGCAGTGAAAACCGTCTTGACCAATACCTGCCTCTTTCAGATGTACGCGCCATGCTATCGAAGGATTTCACCCTGACAGATCTGGACTTTCGCACTGGTGGACCTGCACGTTATGTTGCCGTTGCAGAAACTGGTCAAAAGCTGGGTTTCATTACACCACTAACGCATAATTTTTGCGAAAGTTGCAATAGAGTTCGCCTAACCTGTACGGGCATGCTCTATATGTGTTTAGGCCAAGATGATAATGCTGATTTATCATATGCCCTTCGCAACAACGGTATTGAAGGCCTAGATGCGGCAATTTTGGAAGCCATTGGCCGTAAACCGAAAGGCCATGACTTCATCATCGACCGTGACCATCAAGACCCAGCTGTTGCCCGTCACATGAGTGTAACTGGCGGTTAAACTGCTTGGGCAGCTTCTTTTCTGCGTGCGTCAACCACCATTAACCCGATCATCACAGCAATAATAACAATGGGTATCAAGGTAAGTTTTGACATCATCTGCCATCCTGTCAGGTAATGCATTGCGCCAGCAGATAATGATGCTGCCGCCACTGAGAAGGTAATGATGAAATCACTAATACCTTGAACTTTTGCGCGTTCTTGCGGGGTTGCAATCGCGGCAATAACAGATGAACCACCAACATAAAGTGTATTCCATCCACCACCAATTAACGCCAGCACAACGAAGTAATGCCAAAATGTAAAGCCATTAAGCGCGATCACAATCGCCGCGGTATATAAGATCAAACCAAACCCCATCACACGTTCAACCCCAAATCTTTTGATCAAGCCTCCAGTAAAGAAAGATGGCGCAAACATTGCGATCACATGCCATTGAATAACGGTGGCGTTTGCCGCATCCGAAAATTTACTGACACTAACAATCTGTAATGGGGCAGCGGTCATCATAAAGCTCATTACCGCATAACCAAGTGCAGCCCCGACCAACCCCGCTTGGAAACGTGGCATTTTAAAAAAGATGGTAAGGGGCCTGATATCTGCTTTTTCGTTGGCAGGTAATGGCGCTGGCTTAGGAATATTTAACCGCAGCAAAATCGGAAAAGCGATAATTTGCAATGCCGCCGCCGCAAAGAAACAGCCTGCATAAATTGTTTCGGGGTAAAGGGTGATGGAATTTTTGACGATGGCGGTGCCCAAAAACGCAGCAACTAACCCACCCGCCAGCACTATCGATACCACCACTGGCTTTTGGTCTTCTTCCACGCTATCTGCCGCAGCATAACGGTAAAATTGATTGATACCATGGGCCATACCAACCAATAATGAACACACCATAAATGCAATGAAATTTTTGGCAATAAGGCTCAACCCAAGCCCTGTCATGCCAATGGCAAATAAGGCAATCCCCGCTAAAAATACAGGGCGACGTCCAATCTTCCCCATCAATATTGATGCTGGCAATGTCGATAACATAGATGCCACAAATTGAAGCGATAACGGCACGGTCGCAAGCCATGGCACGGGCGCAATCGCAAGCCCTGAGAGCCCCACAATGATCATATTGATATTAAGGGTGGTCATGCTCAACCCTTGGGCAAACACCAATAACCAGACGTTACGGCCTGTTGATCTTATAAAATTTAGCATGTTTTGACTTTCAGGATATGCGCGGTGCTATCTATTACCACGCACCAGTATTTTCCATTGATGACCAAGGTTCCGCAGGTGCTTGCGCGTCACCTTTTTGCAGCAACTCAATAGAGATGCCATCAGGTGAACGGACAAATGCCATACGGCCATCACGTGGGGGGCGGTTGATGGTAACGCCATTATCCATCAAATGCTGGCAGGTTGCGTAAACATCGTCAACTTCATAGGCAAGGTGACCAAAGTTACGTCCACCAGAATAAACTTCATCAGAATTCCAATTATAGGTCAGCTCAAGTGCGGGGGCGCGGCCAGCTTCAAATGCGGCCTTATCTTCATCTGCAACAAGGAAGATCAGCGTAAACTCACCTTGTGGATACTCATTACGCCTAGCTTCAACAAGCCCCATCAAATCACACCAAAAATGCAATGATGCTTCCATATCAGTAACGCGTACCATTGTGTGTAAGTATTTCACTTCTAACCTCGCAGTAACAGCTCATTTTCATCAATCAGACTAGAACGTATCTTATCCAAAATCTAGTTGCATCATCAACGTCATACGCGCATAAAATTTATGATAATGAAATTAATAGGTCCATCATGACAAAGTCTATGTTCCAACGTGCTGAACGCATCAGCAACGTCCAAGTATCAGATATTGTTAAAATGTCTGAAGCCACGCGCAAAAAGCGTGCCGAAGGTCATGATGTTATTGGCCTCGGCATTGGTGAACCTGATTTCAGGACACCTGACCACGTTAATGAAGCTGCCATCAACGCCATTCATGATGGTGATACCACCTACCCGCCCATAGCGGGAAAGCCGCTGTTGCGCGCGGCTGTTGCACGTCAATATGACGGCATGACTGCTGAAAACGTATTGGTATCACCTGGCTCAAAATTTATTTTATTTAATGCCTTTATGGCCTCACTAAACGATGGTGATGAAGTCATCTTGCCGGCACCATTTTGGACAAGTTATGCTGACATTGTATCCATTGCAGGCGGTGTACCCATCATTGTTGAAACAAAAGCCGAAGATGGCTTTCAATTAGACATCACCGCGATAGAAAATGCGATGACCCCGCGCACCAAATGGATTTTGATTAACTCACCATCAAACCCAACAGGCGCGGTCATGACCCCTCAAGTCATGATATCACTTGGCACATTACTTGAACGTCATCCCCAATGCTGGCTGATGAGTGATGAGATTTACGAGCACCTAACATATGGTGTCGATTTTACATCTGCCTATGACCAACTGCCGCAATTACGTGACAGAATGTTAATCACCAATGGTGTGTCCAAAGCCTATGCCATGACAGGATGGCGTGTTGGATATGGCATTGGCCCTATCGATTTAATCAAAGGCATGACTGCGGTCCAAGCTCAAGGTCCATCTGGCACATGCTCGATTGCCCAAGCTGCTGCCCTTGCTGCGCTTGAAGGCCCACAAGATTTATTGGCAGAACGCCGCGATTCATTCCTAGCGCGCCGTGATCTGGTGCTTACGCATCTCCGCGATATGAATGGCATACACACCCCAACACCAGATGGAGCATTTTATACCTTTTCGTCTTGGATGGGGCTTAAGGGCGGCATGACGCCATCAGGCCAAAAGCTCGTTTCTGACCATGATTTCTGCAGCTATATTCTTGATTCGGCCAATGTTACGATCATCCCTGGCACAGGCTTTGCCGCACCAGGGCATTTCCGGATTTCTTATGCTTGTGATGCTAATGATTTGGCAACAGCCCTGACTCGCATGGCGGATGCAGTAGCGGCAATCACTTTACCTGAATAATACTAAGTTATAATGCTAAGTTATAATGCTAAGTTATAATGCAAGCATGATGGCATGCATATCAGGATAAGTTGGCCCTTCCGGCATTTCAGGGCGCGCCAACATCAACACCGGCAAGCCTAGCTTGCGTGCTGCTTGCAATTTGGCGGTACTGGCCGTGCCACCTGAATTTTTGCAGACTAAATGTGTGATCCCATGACCCTGCAATAATTCAGCTTCATCTTCGGCGGTCTTCAGCGGCAAACTTTGTATCAAGGTAATCGGATAGATGATGCCTTCAGGTTGTTCCAGCGCCCGTGCCAATACGGAAAAACGGCGCGGGCGGTCAAAAGCCCGCATACCATCTTGGCCTGCCGCAAGAAACACAACAGCATCATCCGGAAGTGCGGTGATCAAGTTATCCCATGTGGGGAACTCCTGCCAATCATCACCATCTTCTGCCTGCCACGCAGGACGGTTTAACGCCAAGCGTTTGATGCCAGTTTCATGGGCCGCGATTGCCGCATGACGTGACATTTGTTCAGCATAAGGATGTGTTGCATCAATAAGCACCTCAATGCCTTCATCACGGATATAGCTACATAACCCATCAACACCGCCAAAACCGCCTATCCGTTTATCAAGCCCAAAATCAGGTGGATTGCTCGTGACCCCAGCAAGGGAAATAGTCGCGTTAATATCTTCACGCCCTGCCAATTCTTTGGCTAACATTCGTGCATCTTGCGTGCCGCCCAGCAGCAACACACGCATCATGATGACGTCTCCGCCAGCACATCACCGCCGCGACTGATGATCATGATATCTATATTGGCCGTATCATCACGTAAAATATCACGGGCAGACTTGAGCGCGTGTTCAGCAATCACTTGTGCAAAAGAACGCAGCTGATCGTCCTTAGCGCCTTGCACAAGTTCAAGCACGGTGTTTGCACCAACAACTTTATCATGGTCAAAACCTAATGGCACAGCCCATGCCGCAAGTGCATCAAAATCCACCTGACTACGGGCAGAGTGCAGATCACCATGACCTTGAGCTAATTTCACCATCTTGGCGATACCGCCTGCAATGGTCAGGCGCGGCACCGGGTGACGGCGCATGTATTTCAGCATGCCGCCAACAAAATCGCCCATATCAAGCAGTGCAATATCAGGCAAATGGTACTTTGCTTGAAAGGCTTTTTCTGACGTCGCGCCTGTTGACCCAGCCACATGGGTTAACCCATTTGCGCGGGCCACATCAATACCGCGATGAATAGATGCAATCCATGCCGAACATGAAAAAGGCCGCACCACTCCTGTCGTGCCCAAAATTGATATGCCGCCTTCAATACCAAGTCGCGGATTCCATGTTTTATGGGCAAGTTCCGCACCTGTTGGCACAGAAATAGTGATCACCACATCATTGGGGCCATCTGTTTCAGTTGCTAGATTTTCAATACAATCTTGCATCATTTGACGCGGTACAGGGTTAATCGCAGGCTCACCCACAGGGATAGGCAATCCCGGTTTGGTGATCATCCCAACCCCCGCACCGCCTTTAAAGGTGACGCCGCTGCCCGCAACCCCTTTGGAAACTGTTGCCCTGATCTCTGCGCCATGGGTAACGTCAGGGTCATCTCCTGCATCTTTGATCACCCCTGCAGTGGCCGAAGATGACGTAATATCCTCATAATTTATGTCCAGATCGGCAGATTTGCCGCTAGGTGTCAGAACAGTGACGCTTTGGGGAAATTCTCCAGTCACTAAAGCCATGTATGCTGCATAAGTGGCAGCAGTGGCACATGTCCCTGTGGTCCATCCAAAACGTAATGATGTAGTTAGCTGATCTGCCATAAGAAGGTTGGCGCTCCAATGAATACCCGTGCTATTATTGACCAAATAAGACAGAAGAAAAACAGGAATTCGGCATCCCATGACGGAAAACGCCACATCACCAAATTTACTACCACCATTACCAGGTGGTAACTGGCCAGAATTTCAGGCCGGATGGGTCTGGCTGGCCGGTGCTGGTCCAGGTGATCCTGGACTGGTGACGCTGCATACGCTTAATGCGCTCAATCAGGCCGATGTCATTGTATATGACGCGTTGATAGACCCACGTATTCTTGATTGGGCCAATCCAAAAGCCAGCATCGAATATGCCGGCAAGCGTGGCGGCAAGCCGTCACCAAAACAACGTGATATTACCTTGCGCTTGATTGAACTTACACGTGAAAACAAACGCGTCTTGCGGCTTAAAGGTGGTGATCCTTTTGTTTTTGGTCGCGGCGGAGAAGAAGCTCAAACCTTGGTGCAAGCAGGTGTTCCAATCCGAATCCTTCCGGGTATTTCAGCTGGTATTGGTGGGCTGGCCTATGCTGGCATTCCAGTAACGCACCGTGATGTTAACCAAGCTGTTACATTCCTCACAGGCCATGACCGTACAGGCCTTGCACCATCTGCCATCAACTGGCAAGGCATCGCCCAAGGCTCACAAGTCATTGTCATGTATATGGCCATCAAGCATTTGCCTGAAATTTGCGCCAATCTTATGGCGGCAGGCAGGCCTGCGGATGAACCGGTCGCCGTTGTTAGTAACGCGACTTGGGATAAAATGGATGTCTTGGAAACAACACTCGGTCATGCGCCAGAAGATGTGGCCGAAAAAGGCATTGAGCCTCCAGCCATTATTTGCGTAGGTAATGTTGTACGGATGCGCCAATGCCTCGATTGGATTGGCCAGATGAACGGCATCCCGCCACGTAATCTTGACCCCCTCGGGGTCGAAGATGACCCAAACAGCAAGGACATCTCCTAATGGCCCAAACTGGGTTGATCATTGCAGGCCTGTCATCTGCCAGTGGCAAAACCTTCACCACCTTAGGCTTGCTGCGCGCGTTGAAAAACTATGGCGCCTCAATCACTGCGGCAAAAACTGGCCCTGATTATATTGACCCAGGCTTTCACGAAGCTGCGGTCGGTATACCATCGGTTAATCTTGATGGCTATGCCATGGATGATGACTTAATCAGGCATCTTGCCGCGCAGCAACGTGGTGAAACCTTAATCATCGAAGGTGTCATGGGGCTTTATGACGGTCAAGAAGGCTCTGCCCTAAGTCTTGCAAAGACATGTAATCTTCCGATCGTGCTGGTGATGGATATTCGTGGCCAGTCTGAAACCGCTGGCGAAGTTGCGGTTGCGCTTAAAGAACGGCTTGCAAAAGACAATGTTCATATCGCTGGCATTATCCTTAACCGCTGCCAGTCTGAACGTCATGGGATGATGGTGGCTGACCATTGCCGTACCTTGGGCCTAACGGTATTCGGCACTATCCCTGAATTGCCTGATTTGCATATGCCGTCTCGCCATCTTGGCTTGGTGCAGGCGGCTGACCTTGCTGCTGAAAACGCACTTGAAGATGTGCTTGAAAAAGGTGCCCGTGTGATGACATCACATTGTGACCTTGAATCGGTCATCGCGCATGCCGCCCCTCTTGATCAAAACACAATTGCCGCCGAAGCCATGCCCCTACCGGGTAAGCATATTTCCATTGCGCGTGATGCAGCCTTTGGGTTCAGCTATAGCCATGTCATCACCGGATGGGAACGCATGGGCGCGTCAATTCACTATTTCTCACCCCTTGCTGATGAAGCACCCTCACAAGATGCTGACTTTATCTTCTTACCAGGCGGTTATCCTGAACTTCATCTTGAAACGCTTGCCACTGCCCAACACTTCAAACACGGCATGGCAGATGCAGCCGCCCGCGGTGTGAACATTTATGGTGAATGTGGCGGTTACATGACCTTGGGCCGCAGCATTATCAGCAAAGATGGGCAGGCCTATCCGATGCTTGGCTTGCTTGACCTTGTGACAAGTTTTGATGCCCCTCGCCGTATCCTTGGATATCGTGAGCTAACGCGCATTGCTGACATGCCGCTACCTCAAAAAGCCCGCGGGCATGAATTTCATTTCACTAAAGCTGTTGCAGAAAACGGCACGCCATTATTCCATGCCATCAACAAACAAGGTGAAGACCTTGGATCAATAGGACTTGTTGATGGCAATATTGCCGGCTCATATGCCCATCTTATTTCATCGCTTGATTAATCAGCATCACGTTCTGCGCTATTACCGCGCTGTGTCCGTAATACATGCACATGATCTTTGTCATAAAGCGCGGAATCGCGGAACCCATCTGCTTCTGAAAGCGCCGGTCCAATAAAGATCAACGCGGTACGGGTAATCTTTTCATCACGCACAAGCCCACGTATTGTCGACAATGTTCCATGGATAAATTGCTGGTCAGGCCACCCGACGCGATACGCCACCACCACCGGGCAATCCGCACCATAATATGGCGTCAGCACACGTTCAATTTCACGCATATTTCGGACAGAAAGATGGATCGCAAGTGTCGCCCCTGTTTTACCAAAACTTTCCAAGTCTTCACCTGCTGGCATGGATGATGACTTCATCGCCGTGCGGGTTAAGATAATTGACTGCGCCACTTCTGGGATCGTCAGCTCTGTGCCCATCTCTGCTGCGGCCGCCGCATAAGCCGGCACCCCAGGGATAATTTTATAATCAATATTCATGGCTTTAAGCCTACGAATTTGTTCGGCAATTGCGCCATATAAAGATGGGTCACCAGAATGCACACGCGCAACATCTTCACCTTCATCATGGGCTTTTTGTACAATCTCCATAATGTCATCCAGCGTCATGGAGGCCGTATCCATCACCACCGCATCTGATGGTGCCGCCGCCACCACCGCTTCAGGAACAAGTGAACCTGCATAAAGGCAATATGCACACCGCTCGATCAACCCGCGGCCTTTAACCGTGATCAAATCTGGATCGCCCGGGCCTGCGCCGATAAAATAAACAGTCATGATATCTACCTCTTACTCGCCCACATTCGGGGCATCAATTTTCTTTGCATACCCGCGCGGGGTAAAGACAACTTGACCACCAGAATGGCGGCTACCTTGATGGGCAATACGTTTACTTGTGGACGCACCGATCATCACCACGGTCAACATATCCACTTCATCAACATCTAAGCTGCCCAGATCACGGTGTTTGATATCTTCTTCTGGTCGGCCAAGACTTGAGGCCAGCAACACAGGGGTTTCCGCTGGGCGATATTTCAACAGGATATCACGTGCTTTGGCTAGGCCAATACGCCGCCGTTTCGACACAGGATTGTAAAATGCGATCACAAAATCACCCATTCCTGCAGCTTCAATACGCTTTTCAATAGCGTCCCAAGGTGTCAATAAATCCGAAAGTGATATCGTGCAGAAATCATGCCCAAGGATAGCGCCCGTGCGTGCCGCTGCACCTTGCAATGCTGAAATACCCGGCGCACTCTCGACCATTACGCGGCGTGCCGCATCACTTACGCCGCCATTGTCTTTGTCCCGCCCAAGCAGTTCAAAAACTAATGCCCCCATGGCATAAATACCGGCATCACCAGAACAGATAATGGCAACATCTTTGCCTGCGCCAGCAGCTTCAAGTGCATAGCGGCAGCGTGCTTCCTCTTCACCAAGTGCAAAGTCACGGCGCGGCTTACCTTCTGCAATCGCACCAAGAATATCGATATAAAGTGAATACGCGACCAATTCATCAGCAGCGGCAACCATGGCTGTTGCTTCTGGCGTACGCCATTCAGATTGACCTGGGCCAATGCCCACCAACATCACACGCCCGGGATGACGGCAATCTTTGGGCTGATAACGTGCGGTCACATCAAGCGCGATCGCAACAGTAGCATGGGCATCAACTAATTTTGATTGCACCAACAACGCATCAGGACCAGCCGCAGCCAGCGCAGCACCTTCGGCAACACCATGGCAACCAACTTCTGCAAACACCACATCAGATGGCGTGGCAAGCCGCGGCAATTCTTCATCAAGTCGCGCGGCACTAAAAACATGAAGGCGGGTATTAAATCGCCCGGCAGTATCCAACATCGCGCCTTCATCCGCCTTCAGGTCAACCGAATAAACTCCGCCAATAACTTCAGGCGCAAGGCCAGCCGCGGCAAGCCCTTTATCAATCAATGCATCCATTTCATTTGATGGACAATCACGTGACGCACCAAGACCAAGCGCAGCAATTTGTGGATGAAAAACCAAATCAGCATCATTATCAACCGCAAGCGATAAGGTGATATTCACAACATCATCTGCGGTGTTATTCAACGGTGCAATCGGGGAAAGCCAGTCGCGCCACGCAGCTGCAAGTTCAGACAGCGCATCTTCATAAGGGGCTAGATTAACCGTGATCTCGGCACGCGCTCCTGCCAGCAGCCGCGCCATCACGTCTTTGGCAGTTGCTGATGCCTCTGCCAATACAAAAGGTTTTGGCGGCTCATCAAGGGCAAGTCCCAGATGACGATCACCTGCAGCGGTGATCGCCGCCAGCCCGCCAGTTAACGCGGCAATAGCACGGGCAAGCCCATGACCACCATGATGGCCACCTAATAATGGCATCACAATCGCACCATCATCACTCACAGCAAGCACAGGTGCTTCGGACCATTTATCATGCAAATGCCCTGAAATCGCACGTATCAATATACCTGCCGCACAGATGCCCACCACTGGATGACCCGCTAGAAAGACATCACGAATATGGTCAGTCGCACGTTCAAATTCGGTATCAGCCCCAGTAGTTCGCCCCTTAAGGCCATGCCATTTACCGCCCAATTCTTGCGCTAACTTGGCCGCTAAAACTCCGCCTTCAGCTGTTAGCGCGATAAAATGTGGTGTCTTCAGATCCATGGATCATCACCCTTATATAAAAGAATTATGGAAAAATATGGTGCCTTCTCTGGCGCATCTACCAGCGGCACAGCATGCTCTTGTGGCAGGGACGCGTGACTTACATATAACGCATTGTCCAACAACCCTTTTGCCGCAAGGATAGATTTAATACGGCTAATGTGACGTCCAACTTTCATCATGACAATAGCATCGGCAGAATCAATGCGCGCTGATAGCGCGTCATCATCAAGCGGCCCAGGCAAGACCGTCAGGATATCAGATCGCGCCACCATGGCGTGATGGTGTGATGCCGCCGCCGCTGTAATAGACGTCACCCCAGGGACAATTTCCACCTCAAATTCATCACGAAGTCGCGCAAGGATATACATGAAAGATCCATAAAATAACGGATCACCCTCACATAATACCACCACATCACGGCCAGCCTGCAAATGTGAACGAATGGCCTCGCTACCTTCATCATAAACATCTTGCGCAGGTGTGCGGCCTGTCACCATGGGCATTGCCATATCAATTTCTATTGCATCATCACGAATAGCATCCGCCATGATTGTTCTGGCAAAGCTCTCTTTGGGCGAGCCATCCTTATGTTCAGCAGATGGATAAGCAATAACATCAGCAGCTTGCGTCAACCGCCAGGCTTTTCGGGTGACTAATTCAGGATCACCCGGCCCTGTGCCTACCCCGATCAGGCGGCCCTTTTTTTCAATCATTGCTGTCATGATTTAACCCTGCTTTTCAACATGCCACTGTGTCACTGGCATTAATGGTCGCCAGCCATGGAAAGGACCAACAGGTTCTGCACGTGCAACATTAATACGTGTAAGACCACCACCATGCTTGGCCCAAAGCTGCGTTAATAAGACTTCACTTTCCAATGTAACCGTATTTGCAACCAATCGGCCGCCAGGCTTCAAACGTGCAAACACCGCATCAACCAATGCTTCGGTTAAACCTCCACCAATGAACACCGCATCAGGGTCTTGAAACTCAGCCAATGCATCGGTGGGTGTGCTTGTATAATTAACGGCAACGCCCTGCCATTCAGGCACGCCAAGCCTTTTTGCATTACCCATCGCCACATCAAGTCTGTCTTGGCGGTGGTCAACACCAATGGCGCGTGCATGTGGTGCGGCACGCATCCACTCAATACCAATTGCCCCTGACCCACAACCAAGATCCCACATAAGGCCGCCAAATTGTGGTTTTAATTTTGCTAATGTCGCTGCCCTTACTTCTGCTTTTGTCAGCTTTCCGTCAGACTCAAACACCTCATCGCTAAGCCCAGGGGTTTGCGGCAAGTAATGCTTCACATGTTCAGGGCATGCAATGGCAATCACATGAAAGTCCGGCACTTCAGGTTGTGTTGACAGCCATTCTTGCGCTGTTAATGAAATAGATGTTTCCAGATCACCGCCAATATGACCCAAGGCAGTCATCACCGCATCACCATATCCGGCACCAACCAAAAGAGCCGATAAGGTAAGTGGGCTATTTTTATCATGCGCAAGCACAAGTAAACGGTGCCCAGGGCCAAGATGCTTAAGCACTGTTTCGTGAGGTCGGCCATGTACAGTAAGGCATGCGGCGGTTTGTACAGGCCAGCGCATTCGGCTTGCCGCCCATTGAAACCCTGATGGTTGCGGCGTAATCATCACGTCATCACTGCTAAAATATCGCACTAATGTTGATGCCGCCCCAAACCATAGCGGGTCACCTGTGGCTAAAATCATGACCGACGCACCGCGATGTTTTTCCAATAGCGGTATGATATCAAGAAAAGGTGACGGCCATGGGCATGCCGTACCATTAAACCCATCAAGCGCTGTTACATCATCCAAAACTCGGCTAGGGCCAATAACCAAATCAGCTGCCATGACCGCTTTATGTGCATCTGCGGTAAGGTCATTAATACCTTGTTCAGTTATCCCCAGAACCGTGATCCACGGTGCAAGCGTGGTCATGACCCAACCTCATCTTGCATCATACGGCCCGCTAAAATAGCCGCCGCATTTAACGCAGCCGACGCCATAGCAGAGCCGCCGCGTGTGCCTTTCAAGGTGATAAAGTTAAGGTCACGGCGTGCTGCCAGTTCTTCTTTTGACTCTGCAGCCCCAACAAACCCAACAGGGAATCCCAGCACCGCGGCAGGTTTAGCCCAGCCGCCATCAATACCGTCAAGCATATGGAAAAGTGCTGTTGGTGCGTTACCAATCACCACCACAGCGCCATCAATATAATCTTTCCAGTCTTCAACCGCAG
This sequence comes from Puniceispirillales bacterium (SeqCode), assembly GCA_965660595.1. Lineage (GTDB taxonomy): Bacteria > Pseudomonadota > Alphaproteobacteria > Puniceispirillales > UBA1172 > JAGWAQ01. The sequence continues at coordinate 27,334 of CBFIAO010000004.1, forward strand.
CAGCAGATCGCGTATTACCAATGGCTTTAGCACGGCCCGGAATGGCATCATCATAAAGTGTCATGACAATTTCACTCATCGGGTGCAAAAACCGCTTCGTGATACCAGATGCCACCATGCCGCAATCGGCAAGTATCGGCGCACCATTGGCAAGCGCTGCTGCTGCTTCAGCTGCAACATTTTCTGTATACGCAATATCTTCACTGCAGCTGGGCATGCCGGATGCGTGAATAACACGGATCACCATTTCCGCGACATCATCGGGAAATCGCGTCAAATCAGATGCTGCTCGGACCCGCTGAAAGGATTCAGCATAAATGGCCTCAGGGCTTTTGATGTAATCACGCGTGGCCATAAGCAGTTATTTTTCCGATTTTGGCCTGTTCAATACCGATTGCGGACCAAGGGGATGATCTGCCTGTGGGTAGGGATGATGATGATGGTCATGCCCGTGATCATGCCCGTGCTCATGGTCATGGCTATGATCATGGCTGTGATCATGGCTGTGATCATGACTATGGTCATGATGATGATGCCCATCACCTTTTAAACGGCATTCTCCGGTACAGAACGTTGTGCAAAGCGTGCAATCTTCCACATTTGACCCCGGTGCGGACACACCCTTACCTTCAACATGGTGATGGTGGCTTTCTTGCGGCAACCCCACTTCATCTTCAAAACCCAGCACCTGCGCACGGTATTTGCACATGGAACAATTCATGTTGTTTGAGCCGGTTAAAATCTCATTAACGCGGTCAGCAAAAGTCGCGATCACTTCATCATGGTCATTCAAGTAGCCTGCCTTAACAAACTCGATATCTGGATGACGTGCAGCCACTTCATCAGTGAAGCCATAAATACGGTCGATCAAAATGCCCGAAAAGAGGAAATATGGGAACACGATGATACGCTTAAACCCAAGCTTGGTGACATGTTCTAGGCATGGCTCGACCAGCGGGAAGGTAACACCTGAAAACCCTGTTTCACACCAACCAAGACCCAAGGATTCAACCATCATGCGTGCAATTTTTGCAACATTTGAATTTGCATCAGGATCAGAAGACCCACGCCCGATCACCACAAGACACGTTTCATGGCGTTCAACCTTGCCATGCTCACGATCTGCTTTTTCAATTGCTTCATTAACACGTTGGCCTGCCGCAGATAGCATTTTCAAATCTACCGCCAGCTCACGGCCATATTGAATGGTAATGCCATGTTCAGCCGCATAGGTATTCAGCACGGATGGAATATCATTTTTGGCATGACCTGCGGCAAATAACATGCCTGGCACCGCCAACACATGGTTCACCCCCTGCGCACGGAGCTTATCAAGGCCAGTATTGATCACTGGAGTTGCAAATTCCAAATACCCATACTCAACAGGCCAATCTGGAAACTTTGGGTCTAACTTTTCAGCCAGTACCGCAAATTCAGCTACCGCAGATTTTGAACGGCTGCCATGGCCACAAATCATCACCCCATATTTAGGTGTTTGTGCGGAACTTGCTTGGATATTATCGTGCGGCATAGGATTGCGCTCCTTCATAACAGGGCCAAAAAATAGGCTAAAAATGTATTAGCCAACCAATTCACATATTCAGGGAAGATGATATCTATGCCGCATTGATGGCATGATGATATGCTGGCCCTCGGACTTGGCCCCTAAGTTTTTAAGGTCCGCCGCACCGAGATCACTTCCACCTTGTGAACAAGGAAGCCAATAGATAAATGTATAATATGATTCTGATGCTTAAACAAACGAAAGATACGATCTGATGGCGTTCTCTAGTGATTTAAATTCAGTGCTTGATTTGGTTTTTCCTCATGGCATTGACCTAAGGTTCGTGATCCTTGCTTTTGCACTGCTGGCGGACAGCTTCATCGGTGATCCAGATTTTATTTGGCGGCGCATCCCTCATCCTGTTGTGTTCTTTGGTAAGGCCGTTTCAACGATACGGCGTTGGGGCAATAAACGCAGCTATACTGGCCGCCGCAGACGCCTAAACGGTATGATTGGTATTATCTTATTAGTTGTGGTGGCGGCATTGATCGGCGCAATGGTGATGATCATTGGCACGGCGCTTCTCTCCTCATTATGGGGCGGGGCCACGGCAGGACTGCTTGAACTTATAATCGTTACCATTTTATTAGCTGGCAAAAGCCTTGATCAACATGTCAAAGCAGTGGCACGCACGCTCAAAGCGAACAACCTTGCTGGCGCCCGTAAAGCCGTATCTATGATCGTGGGGCGAAATCCCGACCAATTGGATGAACATGATATTGCCCGTGCCAGCATCGAAACCGCAGCTGAAAATTTATCAGATGGCGTGATTGCCCCTGCGCTTTACTACATCCTCTTCGGCGTGCCCGGCATCATTATTTATAAAATGATCAACACTGCCGACAGCATGGTGGGGTATCGGTCTAAAGACTATGCGGCCTTTGGGACCGGGGCGGCACGGCTTGATGATGTTGTTAATCTTATCCCGGCACGATTGACCGGTCTGCTCATCGCGTTGGCAGAACCATTTAAATTTAAATATACAATATCGGTGATGTGGCGTGATGCGGGCAAACACCGCTCACCAAATGCCGGATGGCCTGAATCTGCGATGGCTGCAGCGACAGGATTGGCCCTTGCAGGCCCTCGCCAATATGGCCAACGTGTCAGCACAGATCCTGCCATGCATACTGAAGGACGTCGTGAAGCCACCGTCAATGATATCTTAATCGCATTGGAAATCATGTGGCGCGCCATCATCTTGATGATGGGGTTGAGCTTTGCAGGTTTCTTATATCTTTAGGTCAAGTCCTGCGATAGCTGCGATACCATTGATATCTGCGTGAGCTTCCAAATGGTCAGCAAGGGCATTTAAACCTGTTTCAATTTCATCTTCAAAGTTGAGCGAGGACGCCTCGTGACCTTGCCCTTTTAACCACGCGGCACGGAAGCTGTCACTGGCAAAAAGCCCATGCATATAGCATCCCATCACGTGACCAGATTTCGCCATAGCACCATCAACACGGCCATCATCTAGATGCACCATTGGCAGGGCACAATCTGGGCCTGAACTTTGCCCTAAATGAATTTCATACCCAGCAACAGGTTGCCCTGTGCTTGCTTCAACTCCATCTGAAAAGCGCACCGTTTTTTGCGGCTCAAGCGTTGTTTCCATGTCAAGGAAACCTAATCCTTCCGTGCTGCCTTTTGGTCCTTCCAGACCTTCAGGATCATGAATATAACGTCCCATCATCTGATAACCACCACATAAACCCACTACGCGCGCACCTTGGCGCACCAGCGCTTTAAGATCAATATCCCACCCTTGCTGGCGCAGATATGCAAGATCCGCAATGGTAGATTTTGACCCCGGCAACAACACCATATCAGCGTTCATTGGCAAAGGTTCACCTGCCTCAACCAATGTCAATTTGATCTTTGGATCAGCCACCAATGGGTCAAGATCATCGAAATTTGCAATGCGCCGCAATACGGGCACTGCAATATGATAAAGACCATCTACACCGCCGCGATCAGCTTTCGATGTTAAGTCCAAAATATCTTCCGCAGGTAAGGTACGGGCACCATCAAACCACGGCAAAATACCTAGGCCCTGCCACCCTGTTGCCTCAGCGATAATCGTCATGCCATCATGAAATAGCGTTGTATCACCGCGAAATTTATTGATCATAAATCCTTTGATACGGCCAGCTTCTTCCGGCGTCAGTACATGAGCGGTGCCCACCAGTGATGCAATCACCCCGCCACGATCAATATCGCCCACCAACACAACAGGCACATCTGCTGCTTCTGCAAACCCCATATTGGCGATATCACCTGCGCGTAAGTTTACCTCTGCTGGGCTACCTGCACCTTCAATAATCACCAAATCTGCTTGATCAGAAAGGCGATTAAAACTATCGAGCACCTTAGGCAATAATGCAGATTTCTGGGTGCCATATTCACGTGCTCGCATGCTGCCAAAGCGTTTGCCTTGGACAATAACCTGCGCACCTGTATCGGTTTCCGGCTTCAACAGAACAGGGTTCATATGCACACTAGGTTCGGCATAACACGCACGTGCCTGCAATGCTTGAGCACGTCCAATTTCACCACCCTCAACCGTCACTGCCGCATTATTGGACATATTCTGTGGTTTGAATGGCCGGGTGGATATACCGCGGCGGGTAAAGACACGGCACAGCCCTGCCACCAGCAAAGACTTGCCGACATTTGACCCTGCCCCCTGCACCATCACGGCGTGTTTTGGCATTAAAATTCAACCCCAATTTGCGCCTTGATGCCTGACCGAAACGGATGCTTGATCAATGTCATTTCGGTCACAAGGTCAGCAATTTCAATTAAATCATCATGGGCATTTCTGCCGGTCAAGACAACATGCGTCATTTCAGGTTTTTCTTCTGTCAAAAACGCCACCACATCAGCAATGTCAACATAGCCATATCTGATGGCGATATTAATCTCATCTAATAAGACCATATGCATTCCGCCATTCGCGATCAGGTCTTTCGCCTTAGCCCATGCAGCTTGCGCGGCGGCAATATCACGTTCTTTATCTTGCGTTTCCCAAGTGAACCCTTCACCCATGGTATGAAACTGGCAGCGGTCAGAAAAACTAGCCATGATCAAATCACGTTCACCAGTTGATAATCCGCCCTTGATGAACTGCACCACAGATGATGGCAAGTTATGGGCAATGCATCGGAAAATCATCCCAAAAGCAGAGGTGGATTTCCCCTTACCTTTGCCCGTATGCACAATGATAAGTCCCTTTTTATCAGTCTTGGTCGCCATGATTTTATCACGCGCTTGTTTTTTCTTCGCCATTTTTGCGTTATGGCGGGCGACATCATCATTTTCTTCGGTCATTGGCATTTCCTCAACTTATGTAGCGTCATTATTCTGCGCGGTTTCGCGAAATTGTTCCAGTCTTTCGATAATGCTATTGCGGCGCGGCTGCCACAACCCGCGATTCAACGCATCATTGAACCGCTCCATCATATCCTTCAGCGCATTAGGGTTAGCATCATCAAGAAAATCGAACACATCTTGGTCTTCAATCCATGCTTCAAATACGTGATCAAATAAATGGCTTGGCACCTGCCGTGTGGTGGCAGCAAAGGCAAATAAATAATCTAAGGTTGCCGCCATTTCAAACGCGCCTTTATAGTCGTGACGCATCACGCCTGCTATCCATTTTGGGTTGGTTGCCCGTCCTCGCACCACACGCGTGATTTCTTCTTTCAGGCTTCTGATCTTTGGGGCTTCTGCCAAGGAATGATCACCCATATATACCGGCACATCACCTCCGCCTAATGCAGCAACGGCCGCAGAAAGTCCGCCGGCAAATTGATAATAGTCATCACTATCTAAAATATCGTGTTCACGGTTATCTTGATTATGGATGATGCCATCACTTGCTTTAAGCCTTCGTTCAAGCCCTGCACGGTCATCAAGCCCATCTGCATCTGCACCATAGGCATATGAAGACCACGTCATGAATGCGTCACCAAAATCTTCACGCTCAGTCCAAATACCTTCATCAATCAACGTTTGCAGCCCCGCACCATAGGCCCCTGGCTTGGCACTAAAAATGCGGAACCCAGCTTTAAACGCCGCTTCCTTTTCATCCATGCCTTCGCTGACCATCGCTGCTGCTTCAGCGTTCATCCGTGCGGCAACAGGATTTTGATCATACGGCTCATCCAATGCGCCGACTGCACGTGCAACCTTGTCAACCAAGGCAATTTGCGAAGGAAACGCATCACGGAAAAACCCTGAACACCTGATCGTTACATCCACGCGTGGTCGGCCCAGCACAGATAATGGCAGGATATCAAAACCTGTTACACGGCGCGACGCCCCATCCCATATTGGCTGCACCCCCATCAATGCCATGGCCTGTGCAATATCATCACCGCCAGTACGCATATTAGATGTGCCCCATGCCGACAGCACTAAGGATTGCGGGTAATTGCCTTGATCTTGGACATATCGATCAATCAAATTGCATGCTGATGCCCAGCCAATGCGCCACGCAACTTCAGTAGGCACAGACCGGCTATCAATGGAAAAGAAGTTACGCCCAGTAGGAAGGACTTCTGGTCGCCCACGTGTGGGAGCACCTGATGGCGCGGCTGGAACATATTTTCCGTCCAAGGCTTTCGTCAGGTAATAAAGCTCATCATGCCCTGATTGCCTAATAGCCGCATTGATTTTTGGCTTATCTTCTTCCAGTACCGCCAATGTCGCCCCCCAACTAGGGTCAGGAGCAACATCACCAGCGACAAGTTTTCCCGCAAGGATATTTAACCGTTCCGTCGTATCACCGTGATGCCGCCAAGGGGTGT
>CBFIAO010000004.1:33718-55656 GCA_965660595.1 Puniceispirillales bacterium (SeqCode)
CAAATTTTTCAGTATATCTGGCTGTGGCCCTTGCCATGGCGCGGCGCGGTCTGCGGTCAATGGATCAAAGATATCATCATCAATTTTATTAATGTTTAGATCATGCGCCAATGTCCGCAAAATTGAATTGCGGCTGCCCTCACCATCACCTCTTGGGATGCGCAGGATCGCCGTTAATAAGTCATCAAACAACCTACCTTCAGGGCTTTTACCAAAAACATGAAGCCCGTCACGTATTTGCATTTCCTTAAGATCACATAAATAATTATCCAGCTTCAGCAGCTTTTCATCATCACTATCTTCTGCAAGGATACCGCAATCATCTGCCAGCCCTGCACGTTCTGCCGTCATTAAGATCGCCGTCATCAACGCATCTGTCCGCCTTCCATCAAGGCCAGCCGCTTCATAATATTCATCCATTTGGGTTTCAAGTTCGGCCATCACGCCATGACTATCAGCCAAGGTCATGGGCGGGGTTAAGTGATCCAAGATCACGCCTTGTGTCCTTCGCTTTGCTTGTGATCCTTCACCCGGATCATTCACAATAAACGGATATAAATGTGGCATCGGCCCCAGCACCGCATCAGGCATACATACCTCGGAAAGCGCCAGGGCTTTACCAGGCAACCATTCCAAATTGCCATGCTTGCCCATATGAATAATCGCATCAGCACCAAATGACGTTTTAAGCCAGAAATAAAACGCCAGATAGTTATGTGGCGGCGGCAAATCTGGCGAATGATAACTTGTCTTCGGGTCGATGTTATAACCGCGCGCAGGCTGCACCGCGACCGCGACATGACCATAGCAGCGCACCGGCATGGCAAACCCATGCTGACCAATCATCGGGTCATCTTCGGGGGTGCCCCAACGATCATTGATCGTGGCTTGCACTGCCTTGGGCAAAGCCGAAAAACATGCGCGGTAATCATCAATGCTTAACCACGCCTCGACATCTCTTCCTTCAATTCCGCTATTGGTGGGGGCGGTTAACATCGCGGCAATCATGTCGCGGCCATTATCAGGACGGCCATCCACGACATAACCAGCATCAGCCAAATGATGCATGACCGTGGCCACACTTTCAGGTGTATCAAGTCCCACCCCATTGGCAAGGCGGCTGTCTTTATTCGGGTAATTGGCCATGATCAGGCCAAGTTTTTTCTGCTCATTAGGCAAGGTCTTTAACCTGACCCATCGCCGTGCCAATGATGCTACAAATTGGCAACGCTCTGGCTTGGCTTCATATCCGGTGACCATTGCTTGCGTTAACGCATCACGCTTAGGCGGTGCTTTAAAACCAATCGCGCGTGTTGTCAGGCGTCCATCTAATTCCGGCAACACCACATGCATAGCCAGGTCACGTGGGTTCAACCCCGCCGTTCCCGCCGCCCAATTTTCTTCTGTATTAGATGCCAACATCACATGCAACACCGGGCAATCCACCACACCAAACGGCCCCGGGCTGCGTTCATTATCGCGCATTGCAGATGGGTCAGAGACCGCAAAGCTCGTCATATTCAGAATAATTTTAGCATCAGCAGCGGGCAGTAATTCCCGAACCACATCACCGCAAAACGCATCTTTCAAACTGGCCACAAAAATGGGTAAAGGGGCCAGTCCTTCATTAATCAGGGCGGTGATCATCGCGTCAACAGGCGCGGTGTCACCCGCTTGATTCAACGCACGATAAAACACGGTGGCGGCAACAGGTGCATCTGGCGCTAGGCCGTGTTCAGACCAGATATTCTTCATGCGGTCCAAATCCAAGGCGGCTTCATTTGGCCAATACATACCTGCCGGCAAAAACGGTTTTGGCGGCAAGGCCGTGGATGTGCCATGGATAATATCATCCAATGCACCAAGGAATGCAACTGCGTTCTCGACCCCGCCTTCTATTAAATACGCGTTAAGCTGGGCCAGCTGTTCAGGCGGTAATGTTGATAATGCATCCAGCTCAGGGTCAGGCTTGCCATCACCGGGTAAAAAAGCAAGCGGGATATTTTGTGCACGTGCTAATTGTGCGACTTGCTCTGCGCCATATGACCAATAAGAAACGCCGCCCAAAAGGCGTGCGACGATGACCTTGGCACCTTTCAACACAGCGTCAATATAAAGATCGACAGAATAAGGATGACTTAACGAAAGCAAATTGGCGATGCGGACGTCATCTTCCCCACGTCCTGAGCTTTCCGTCGCGGCAGCAAGACAACTTATTTCCGTATCAGCCGCCGTAAGAAATGCAATCGGTGCCTGCGTTTGACCAAGATCGACAGCTTCACCATCAGCATAAAGCTCACCGGACTGTTCGATTCTAAGTAAATGCATGGATCATCCGCCCCAAAACGCTTTGATTATACGCTTTGATTATAAGCGCCCACCCAATGCATCAGCAATGCTTGCCATATCCGTGTCACTAAGGCCAATCAGCACTAATTTGCCGTCATCACCTTCAAGATTGCCGCCAAAATAATGATCTACCCGTGCGCCTACGGCCTGCACCACAAGCGGCATGGCTTTATCTTTAATCCGTAAAAACCCTTTTGCACGCAGCAACCCATGCGCCGCGGCAACCTGCTCAAGGTTTTTTGTAAACGCAATATGATCTGCTATCTCCGGCACATTAATCACCACAGATGTAAATTCATCATGCCCGTGGTCGTGCCCGTGGTCATGCCCGTGGTCATGTTCGTGGTCGTGGTCATCATCATCATGATGATGGTGGTGGTGATGATAATGCTCACTTCGCGCAAAGGCTTCATCTTCTAGCCCAAGGCCAAAAATTGCCTGCAATGGCGCCCCTTTACCATTGGTCATCAATAATGGCGTCTTTCCACCTGTCAGGTCTGAAAGGTCACCCTCAACATGGTCTTTCTGCGCATCATCAAGCAAATCCCCCTTTGAGATCACCAGCAAGTTCGCAGCACTGACCTGATCGTGGAACAATTCTTCCACCGGCGTATCATGGTCTAATTCTGGGTCGGCCTGCCGTTGTGCATCAAGCGCATCATGGTCCAATACCACATCACCATTTGCCAATGCAGCACCGTCAACAACCGTGACAACACCATCCAACATGACTTTATTTTTAATATCAGGCCAGCTGAACGCTTGCACCAATGGTTGCGGCAACGCAAGGCCAGATGTTTCAATAATGATGTGATCTGGTTTTGGTTCAACGGCTAATAATTTCTGCATGCTTGGCAGAAAGTCATCAGCCACCGTGCAACAAATGCATCCATTGGCCAGTTCAATGATATCATCTTCGCTGCATCCAGGGACGTTGCATGATGACAAGACGTCGCCATCAACGCCAACATCACCAAATTCATTAACAATCAACGCAAATCGTTGACCATCTGCTTTTTCCAACAAATTACGAATAAGTGTAGTCTTGCCTGCACCCAAAAAACCAGTGATCACGGTTGCGGGTATACGTGTTGCTGCCATGATATCTCTTTCAATAATCAACATATGTCGTGGTAATGCGTTGACCTTAACGTCTCATGCTGGTCGAAAACCTGTCAACTAAATGCGACATTTATTAATAAGCCATCGTCATCATAATGATTTCATGACGAAAGCGCATCCCATGCGGCAAAAAACTTGCTCATCATCACATCATCTTGGGCCAGACCAATACGCATCCAGCCAGGGTTATAATCAAAAATGCGCGTCCAAAATCCACGTTTCGCCAACCCATCTTGGATTGCAGCGGCGTCATCAATTTCAATCAGGCAATATAAATCACATCCGCCGATAATGTTAACACCGCGCTGCGCCAGCCCATCTTTTAAAAATGACATGCGTTCAGCAAGCCAATGACGTTGCGCATCAGCCCAGTCATGATCGGCTATCGCTGCCGCACCATATTTAAGCGCAAGGGTCGAAACAGCCCATGGCCCCATCAGTCTTGTGATCGCGGTCATATCATTTTTATGCCCAGCTGCTGCCCCTAGCCGCAACCCCGCAAGCCCATAAAATTTACCCAGTGATCTGATCACCACCATCCCTGGCTGCCCCAAATATTGCACCAAACTTTGATCAGGGGTTAAGTCAATAAAGGCTTCATCAATGACCACCATCACATCTTGTGCGGCTGCTTCGGCCAGCATGTGTTGCCATGCTTCGGCGGGCGCAACATGCCCCATTGGGTTGCCGGGCTGGACGGCAATAACCGCCGCCAGATCATCAATTTCAAGTGTTGGAATTTCACCCGCATCATAATGCATAATCGTGAAACCAGCCTGCCGCCATGCAAATTCATGCTCGCTATACACAGGCCACGGGCACAGCACTGTTCTTTTTTTGCCGCTATAAATATGTGGCAACAAGCTGATAATTATGCCTGATCCAGGGGCAAGTGCAATTTCTGCAGAATCGGGAACAGACCAGCCATATTTCATTGCATTAATGAGTAAATCTTCGTCTGTTGCTTGCGGCAAGTCTATTAGGTCATCCAAGCTGACCATTTCCAAATTTAACGGATAGGCGCGCGGGCTTATACCCGTAGAAAGGTCAATCATATCAGCAGCTTGCATACCATATAATGCTGCTGCTTGGTGTTTATTGCCGCCGTGTTTCATTAATTTTTAATGCCTTTTCCATAAAACATTAATAACATAACTCTTTCCTTTGCAATTTTTTTTAAAATTACTATTGAGAAATATAGACCAACAGTAATTATTAGTATTAATAAGCCCATGGTCTTGCATAAGAACGAGACTAAAATTTTATATGGAGTCGATCATGAAAAAGACACTTATGGCCATTGCAGCATCTTCTATGCTTGCCGCGCCAGTACTGGCTGAAGAAGCCAAAATCGGTATCATCCTTGGGTTTACCGGCCCAATTGAATCACTGACACCAGATATGGCATCCGGCGCAGAGATGGCGATTGCTGAAGCTAACGCTTCTGGCAACTTCATGAACGGGATGAACATCACATCCGTTCGTGCTGACTCAACATGTGTTGATGCTGCGGCGGCCACTGCTGCTGCTGAACGCCTGATCACATCAGACAAAGTAGACGGCATCATGGGCGCTGACTGTTCAGGCGTAACAACTGCTATCCTGCAGAACGTTGCGATGGCAAACGGTGTATCAATGATTTCACCATCAGCAACATCACCTGCCCTGTCTACCATCGAAGACAATGGCCTGTTCTTCCGCACAGCACCATCTGACGCACGTCAGGGTCAAGTTGTTGCAGAAATCCTAATAGATCGCGGTATTACATCAGCTGCAATGTCATACACAAACAATGACTATGGTAAAGGTCTAGCAGATAGCATTATTGCAAACTACACCGCAGCTGGTGGTTCAATCACCATTTCTGCACCACATGAAGATGGCAAGGCTGACTACTCAGCTGAAGTCGGTGCGTTGGCTCAGGCTGGCGGCGACATCTTGATCGTCGCAGGTTACCTTGACCAAGGTGGTAAGGGCATCATTCAGGGTTCACTCGACACAGGTGCTTTTGACATGTTCTTCATGCCAGACGGCATGATCGGCGACAGCCTGCCTGCCGCTATCGGTTCAGACCTTGACGGTTCTATTGGCTCACTGCCAGGCACAGACAGCCCAGGCGCTGGACAGTTTGCATCACAAGCTGAAGCTGCTGGTTTTGCTGCAGGCCCATTCGCTGCTGAATCATACGACGCTGCTGCGCTGATGATCATGGCAATGCAGGCTGCTGGTTCAACCGACAGCCAGGTGTATAAGAACAGCGTCATGGACGTTGCAAACGCACCAGGTATGAAAATTTATCCAGGTGAATTGGGTAAAGCTCTTGAAGCGATTGCAGCTGGTAAAGATGTTGACTATGTCGGCGCATCTGCTGTTGAGCTGATCGGCGCTGGTGAGTCAGCTGGCTCATACGCTGAAATCGAAGTTAAGGGCGGCAAGAACACAACTGTTCGCTACCGCTAAAACTGATAAAACGACCCGGGGCATGCTCCGGGTCGTTTTTTATGTCCTGATGATAAAATTCTGGGCCACATTATGATTACTGTAAAAAACCTTCGAAAATCCTTTGGCGGCCTTCATGCTGTCGATAACGCCAGCCTTGAAATCGCTTCTGGTTCCATTACAGGTCTGATCGGACCTAACGGCGCAGGCAAAACAACTTTATTTAATATTATTGCAGGTGTGCATAAACCTGATGCAGGCCAGGTTACCCTTGATGGTGTCGACATCACTGGCATGCCGCCACATGAATTGTTTAACAAAGGCTTGTTGCGCACCTTCCAAATCGCGCATGAATTTTCATCACTTACCGTGCGTGAAAATTTGATGATGGTGCCAGGCAACCAATCAGGTGAAAACCTTATTGATGCATGGTTCCGCCCAAAGAAAGTTTGGGAAGAAGAAGCAACCATCAAAGCAAAAGCGAATGAGGTTATTGACTTCCTTCAGCTTAGCCATGTTGCTGATGAACGCGCAGGCAACCTTTCTGGCGGTCAGAAAAAACTGCTCGAGCTTGGCCGGACCATGATGGTAGATGCCAAAATTGTTTTTCTAGATGAAGTTGGTGCGGGTGTTAACCGTACGTTACTTAATACTATTGGTGACGCTATCATTCGCCTTAATCAAGAACGCGGCTACACGTTCTGCATGATTGAACATGACATGGATTTCATTGGCCGCCTTTGTGACCCTGTTATCGTGATGGCTGAAGGTGCTGTGTTAGCAAAAGGCACAGTTGAAGAGGTCAAAGCCAATGAAGATGTGATCGAAGCATATCTTGGCACTGGCCTTAAAAACAAAGCTTCTTAGACAGGATTTTTAAGATATGAGCTTCCTTTTAGGTGAAAATATGACCGGCGGCTATGGCGGCGCTGATATTTTGCACAACTGTTCTATTGGCGTTGAAAAAGGCGAAATTGCGGTGGTGGTTGGCCCTAATGGCGCTGGCAAATCCACCGCCATGAAAGCTATCTTCGGCATGCTGAATTTACGTGAAGGCCGCGTCACGATTGATGGTGAAGATATCACGACCCTTAAACCTGAAGAACGTGTGCTTAAAGGCATGGGCTTTGTGCCGCAAACAGGCAATGTCTTCACCTCTATGTCGGTTGAAGAAAACCTTGAGATGGGTGCATTTATTCGCCGTGATGATATCGCTGAGACGATGGAACAAGTGTATAGCTTATTCCCGATCCTGAAAGAAAAGCGCCGCCAGCCTGCAGGAGAGCTTTCCGGTGGTCAGCGTCAGCAAGTGGCGGTGGGCCGTGCGCTCATGACACAACCTAAAGTCTTAATGCTGGATGAACCAACCGCAGGCGTATCACCAATTGTGATGGATGAGCTGTTTGACCGTATTATCGAAGTCGCCCGCACCGGCATTGCCATTTTAATGGTGGAACAAAACGCTAAACAAGCGCTCAATATCGCTGATAAAGGGTATGTATTGGTGCAGGGCGAAAACCGATACACGGATACAGGCGCCGCATTGATGGCAAACCCCGAAGTGCGCCGCGCCTTCTTGGGCGGATAAGGAAATTGTGATGATTGATATTCTAAACGCACTCGCCATTTTCGCTAACTTTATCCTTGTGCCGGGCCTTGCCTATGGCTCACAGCTTGCGCTTGGGGCACTGGGTGTCACCATGGTCTATTCCGTGTTGCGCTTTTCTAATTTCTCGCATGGTGAATTGATGTCATTCGGCGCGATGTCGGCGGTATTATTCACATGGTTCTTACAAGCAAACGGCATTGGGCTTGGCCCCCTGCCAACCGCATTACTGGGTATTCCTGTTGCTATTTTGACCACTGTTTTACTGGCGCTTTCCGTTGACCGAATTGTGTTCAAATATTACCGCAAACAGCGTTCAGAAAACGTGATTTATCTGATTGTATCGATCGGGGTGATGTTTCTAATCGGCGGCATTATCCGTTTCATCATCGGCCCAAAAGATCAGGTTTTTGCCGATGGTGAGCGCTTCATCATGAAAGCACGTGCTTTTAAGAAAATGACCGGCCTTAACGAAGGTATCGCGATCAAAACATCACAAGGCATCACTGTTATCACCGCCCTTATCATGGTGGCATTTGTGTTCTGGTTCCTTAATAAAACCAGAACCGGCAAGTCAATGCGTGCCTATTCTGACAACGAAGACCTTGCGTTGCTTTCTGGCATTAACCCTGAACGTGTGGTGATGATCACATGGATCATCACTGGCGCATTGGCGGCGGTTGCGGGTACGCTTTATGGCCTCGATAAAAGCTATAAGCCGTTTACATATCTTCATTTGCTATTGCCTATTTTTGCATCTGCCATTGTGGGCGGGGTTGGCAATCCCTTGGGCGCTATTGCTGGCGGCTTTGTCATTGCCTTTTCTGAACTTACGGTCACCTTTGCGTATAAAAAAGCGCTGACCTACCTTCTCCCTGAAAGCATGGCACCAGACAGCTTGATGCAGCTTCTTTCAACAGATTATAAAATTGCCTTATCATTTGTGATTTTGACCATTGTGCTCTTAATCAAACCAACGGGGCTCTTTAGCGGGAAAACATTATGATGCTGAACCGTACACAGATTATTTTTACCATCATGGCGTTTATGCTGCTGATGGTTGGCTTTATGCAAAGTTGGAACTTGGCGTTCGCCTTGATCAACTTATGCCTTATCTCTGCTATCATGACCTTGGGCGTGAACATGCAATGGGGTTACGCTGGGTTGGTGAATTTCGGCATGATGGGCTTTGCCGCACTTGGTGGTCTTGCTGGTGTTCTGATCGCCATGCCGCCCGTTCCTGGTGCGATTGCTGCTGGTGGTTCTGGTATTTTGCTTGGCCTTGTTGTGGCATTGATCACTATTTTTGCCGCGATTTACACGTGGAAGAAAACTGCTGGCATGGCAGATCGTCGCCGTTACGGCATCATGGCGGCATTGCTCATTGTCGGGTTCTTCATCTTCCGCTCAATCATTGATCCGGCCGTTCTCGCCATTGAATCTTTTGAATCTGCAAAGACTGGTTACTTAGGCGGGCTTGGTTTACCCATCATCTTATCTTGGGGCGTCGGCGGCATATTGGCAGCAGGTGTTGCATGGATGATTGGTAAAGTCTCACTTGGTCTTCGTTCGGATTACTTGGCGATTGCGACATTGGGTATTTCTGAAATCATCGTCTATGCCCTTAAAAACGAAGATTGGCTTGCGCGGGGGGTTAAGAACGTCACGGGCTTACCACGTCCTGTGCCTTATGAAATTGATCTGCAGGAATCGGCATGGCTGATGGACCTTACCGCACAATATAACCTGCCGCTTGTCGATACATCATCCATCATCGTAAAGCTCTGCTATGCCGTCTTATTTACAATTGTTTTATTGGTGATTTACCGCTTGTCAGAAACCGCATTACGTTCACCTTGGGGTCGGATGATGCGCGCCATCCGTGATAATGAAGTTTCAGCCGAAGCAATGGGTAAAGATGTTAAAGCAAAACATCTTCAAGTCTTTATCTTAGGGTCAGCAGTGGTCGGTATAGCAGGCGCAATGTTGACCACCCTTGACGGTCAGTTCACCCCAGCATCATATCAACCGCTGCGCTTTACCTTTGTTATTTGGGTCATGGTTATCATTGGTGGGTCCGGCAATAATGCAGGGTCTATCATTGGCGGTTTCTTGATCTGGTTCTTCTGGGTGGAGGCCGAACCGCTTGGTCTTTGGCTCATTGAAACCCTGACATCAGGCATGGCAGAAGACAGCTTCCTTCGCCTTCACCTTATTGAAAATGCTGCGCATACACGCCTCATGACAATGGGGCTGGTGTTGCTCTTGGTATTGCGCTTTGCACCAAAAGGGTTGATCCCCGAAGTCAAACGATAACATCATCTTAAAAGCGGCCTTAAGGCCGCTTTTTTATGACATCTTTTTTTTGGGCATGCTGTGCACATATTCACGCCACAGGATCAAACATCCTGCAGCGATGATCAATACCCCGCCAATAATGGCATCCTCGCTTGGATATTCTTTCCAGATCAATGCACCCCAGAAAGTAGCCCATAGAATGACAAGATATTGCGCCGGTGCAATGATCGACAGCTCACCTTTTCGGATGGCCATAATATAGGTCATGAACGACAGGGCAACCAACCCAGCCGCAACTGGCAGCAAGCCAAGTGAAACGCCATCCACAACGTGCCAGCCAAACGGGAAACTTAAAAATCCAAAAAAGGACGTCACCATTGCGGTGGTTAACGTGACTTCTGCTGATGAGATATCTTTGGGGATATATCGTGTTGCAAGGTCACGTCCAACTAACGCAAATGCTGTTACCACGGGCAACAACAACACCCAATCGATATTACCTTGTGTTGGGTTGGATATCATCACAACCCCAAAAAACCCTATGATCACCGCAGCCCAGCGCCATGGCCCCACTTTTTCACCATAAAGTGGGATTGACACCAAGGTCAGCAGGATCGGAAAAATAAACACCACCGTTGTTGAAATCGCGATGGGTAAAAATTGAAGTGAGATAAAAAAGCAGTAGGTAGAGACTGTTTCCGTCAACCCACGCACCACGCTCCATTTATGGAACAGACGATCTCTGCGCAGCTTATATCCACAAACGACAAGCCCAATACCCAGCATCAAGATCAATAAGGTTCCGCGAAGCGCGATGACTTGACCAACATGCAGCCGTTCACCCAGCATACGCATTGTCGTGTCACCAGCCGCCAGCAGCGTCATTGATAACGCGATCAATAAAAACGCTGATCTATTAGCTGACATGGCGGGCTATTAACCTTCCAAGGATTTGGCAATCCATTCCGGCTGCATGGCCAACACTGCATCTTCACCTTTAAGGATGGTCCTGACCAAGGCAAAGACTTGCGGCAAACTATGGCCCATAAATGTTTCTGCTGTCACTAATTTCGACTGCAAGAAGACCTCATCAGCCTCATCTGCCTTTAACGCATCCGCCGCAACACCTGCTGAACGCGCCATCATCCAACCGCCAGTAAGCGTCCCCAACATCATCAGATAATTCACCCCATTCGATGCCGGGCGGCGTGGATCATTCGAGGTCGCCAAAATATGGTCAACAGCCTTTCGTGCATCCACCACCGCTTCACGCACTGCCGCAGCCGATGACGTCACAACATCATGGTCATGCTCAGAAAGTGCCACCATTTCTGCATCAATTTCATCTAACAGGCCAGTGATGGCACGACCTTCATCACGGATAGTTTTCCGGAACACCAAATCATTGGCTTGAATAGCAGTAGTACCTTCATAAATCGGCAAAATACGTGCATCACGATAATGCTGTGCTGCCCCTGTTTCTTCGATGAAGCCCATGCCGCCATGGACCTGCACCCCTTGTGAAGTCAATGCCAGTGACCGTTCGGTAAACCACCCTTTAATAATCGGTATCAATAACGCTGCACGTTCATCCCAATAGGCTTGCGCATCAGCATCGCCAGCATGCGATAGATCCAGCGCCGCACCGCCAATAGCAGATAAGGCACGCATCGCTTCAATTTCTGCCTTCATGGTGGTGATCAGGCGCATCACATCAGGGTGGTGGATAATCGCGTCACCTGCGTCGCGGCCCAATGGCGTGCCCTGCTTTCTTTCCATGGCGTAATGAATGGCTTGTTGCAGCGCACGTTCAGAAATTGCCAGGCCTTGGATACCCACCGCATATCGGGCGTGGTTCATCATCCCGAACATAATTTCTAACCCGCGGTTTTCTTCACCCACCAGATAACCAATCGCACCGCCATTATCACCATACGATAACACCGCAGTAGGTGACCCTTTAATGCCCAATTTCTTTTCAATGGACACGCAATGTACATCGTTACGTTCGCCTAGGCTGCCATCTTCATTGACCATGAATTTTGGCACGATAAAGACCGAAATGCCTTTCACCCCTTCAGGCGCGTCAGGCGTACGTGCCAGCACCAGATGAACGATATTTTCAGCCATATCATGTTCACCATAGGTGATATAAATCTTCTGGCCGGTGATGCGGTAATGGTCACCCTCTTTCACAGCACGTGATTTAATAGCCGCCAGATCAGTTCCGGCTTGTGGTTCTGTCAAGTTCATGGTGCCGGTCCAACGACCTTCGATCATTGGCGGCAGGAATTTTGCTTTCTGCTCATCGGTTGCTGATTTCTGCAAGGCATAAATCTGACCTTGCGTCAGCAGATGACACAGCGAAAACGCGATATTCGCAGATTGCCAAATTTCATTAACCATGGCGGATACCATCATTGGCATATTTTGCCCGCCAAATTCTTCTTGTCCTTCCATGGCGGTCCAACCGCCTTCAGCCATGGCTTTATACGCCTCAGCAAAGCCATCCGGTGTTGTTACGGAACCATCATCATGATGAACAGAACCGGTACGGTCACCGGGGTGGTTCGTTGGCGCAATAACGTCTTCAGCCAGTTTGCCAGCTTCGGTCAGCACAGCATCCACAAGGTCGGGCGTAATATCATCCGCACGGCCAGCCTTCTCAATCACACCATTAATATCGGCGATATGGTTTAGGACAAACTGAATATCTTTAAGCGGAGCGTTATACATGTCATTTAACCTTCAGCTATGAATGCGTTAACTTGATATAAACAAAAATTCTTCTTAATACGCCAACAAATTATTGGCGCTGCAAATTATTGGCGCTGGTGGAAAAGAGGCCCGCCTCGGAATGCGGGATACCCAACACCAAAAATCATCGCAGCATCAGCATGATCAGCACTTTCAACCGTGCCTTCATCCACCGCCGCCTGACATTCGCGCACCATTGGTGCTAACAATGTTGTTGCAATATCAGATAGCTCTTTAGGATCATACGCTTTTCTTGGTCGATCTGCCTTCATCTCAACCCATGTGTAAAATCCACTGCCTGATTTACGGCCAATCGTGCCTGCATCAACCATGTCTTTCAATGTTTTCTCAACAATCTCAGGCATGCCCAGCGGGCCTGATGCATCATACATCACATCAAGTCCAATTTGGTCGGCCAGCTCAACTGGCCCCATCGGCATGCCAAACTCAACCAAGGCTTGGTCGATCTTATCAGCATCACCGCCTTCAAGCATCATCTCAAGACCTGCATTGATGTAAGGAATAAGCGCACGGTTCACCACAAAACCCGGTGAAGATTTACACTTGATTGGCATTTTCTTCATTTGACCTGCGAACTGCATCCCTTTTGCAATCGCATCTTCATGTGAATAGGTGGACCAAATCACCTCAACCAGCGGCAAGACTGGCACAGGATTAAAGAAATGAAGACCTATTAATCGACTTGGGTTTGTCAAGGCTGCCGCAATTTGCTCAAGCGGAATTGCAGATGTGTTGGTTGCAAGGATAGCATCAGCTTTAGCCGATTTTTCAACAGCTTCAAACACCGCCTTCTTGACATCAAGCCGTTCTGCCACCGCTTCAATAATCAAGTCTGCGGTGTTGATGCCATCACCATCTTTATCAGCAATAAGGCGGTCCATTGCCGCGTTGATCGCATCAGGGGTCTTAAGGCGGCGTTCATAAAGCACACGCGCACGGTCAACCGCACCATTGATCGCATCCGCTGACATATCAGACAACGTTACCGTTAACCCGGACATAGCGGCAACCGCGGCAATATCACCGCCCATCACACCAGCACCAATTACATGAACAGAAGCAATACCCGCATCACCGCGTGCCGAACGCCGCACCATATCCGTTAGCTGAAAGTTTCGGCGCAGGCCTTTTGATGCTGCACTCATCATCATGGATGGGAAAATATCTTGTTCGGCCGCAGAAATAGCTGCGGCATCAGGTGCGTGATTGGCCACATGATCAATAATCGCATAAGGCGCAGGTGTATGGTCAGGACGGGTACGCTTTAAAAATTTGGCTTTTACCTCTTCAACCACCGCGGCAGTATCTTCGCCCTCAATGCGGTTGCGTTCCGGCTTCACCCCATTTTGGGCAGCCAGCACATCTTTTAAGGTATTTTTCAAGCTGTCGCGATCCTGCGCCAAGGCATCTACAAGACCTGCCTCAAGGGCTTCACCCGCACCAACCATTCGGCCAGACAACATCATATCCAGCACCATCATTGCACCAACACGGCCATAAGCACGCCCAGTACCACCATAACCAGGCATCAGGCCCAGCTTAACTTCAGGAAAACCTACTTGAGTTTTTGGCGAATTGGTCATTACCAATCGGTCACATGTCAGCGCCAATTCAAGACCACCCCCAAGCGCATAGCCATCAATACCTGCGACTGTTGGGTAAGGCAGTGATGCAAACCGTACAAAGGTTGCGTGCACCTCTTCTAGTAATGCCGCGACATCTGCTTCGGTGGCCAAGACTTCAAATTCATTGATATCTGCACCATAGACAAACCCAACAGGCTTTGCCGACATCAGGGCCATGGCTTTAATTCCATCAGCACTCTCTAAATATTCTGCTGCCGCCGCCATTTCAGTGACGACGTCACGTGTTAGCACATTTACGGATTTATCCATCACATCGATCTGCACCCATGCGATACCCTGATCGTCAATTTCACATGTCCAATGCTTAAGGTCCATATCTTGCTCCACTGTGGAAATATCTATGTGTGCTAGTTGTTATCTATGCACATTTAAAAATAGTCTAAACCAGTGTTTAAAAAATTAAAACACTCCGTGATTTCTTTACGCTTCAGCCATATCACAAACCGTTTGCCATACGCCATCTGCAACATCCAGCCCATGTTCATCTGCGGCGGCACGTTTTGCCATCCGGCCACTGCCTGGAATGCGGCCACCATCACCCATGATATCACCCGCAAGTCCGGCAAGTCTTGCCGCAAAGCCATCTGCCATCACATCTGGATCAATCATCAACATCAACTGACCGACATTTGGTGCAGGCCCCTCTGCCTCAAAGAATGAACTTGCTTCATGCCCAAAGCCTGCGCCAGTTAACGCCGCCGTCAGCACTTCAATCATCAAGGCCAGTGCCGCACCTTTTGCATCACCCAGCGGCACCATCGTACCTTTTAAGGCGGCGGCCGCATCGGTGGTTGGCTGACCATCGGCATCTAGGGCCCAACCTTCAGGAATATCTTCACCGCGTTGGTTTGCCGCCATAATATTGCCGCGCGCAACTTTAGACGTAGCCAGGTCAATCACCATCGGCACATCACCTGCAATCGGGGCGGCAAATGCGATAGGGTTAGTGCCAAAAATCGGTGTCTTCCCTCCCCACGGCGCCATGGCAGCCGGGGTATTTCCAAATAATAGCGCAACCATTCCCATGTCGGCAGCACGTTCCACATGATGCCCAGCAACCCCATAATGATGTGATCTATTCACCCCTGCCATGGCAATACCTTGGCTGCGTGCCAGCTTGGGCAGTTCATCCATCATCATATCAAATGCTGGATACGCAAAACCATGCCCGGCATCTATTGCCAACACTGAAGGTTTAATCAGCCTTGCTTGCGGCATGATCTGCCCATTTACCTTGCCGCTTTTGGCCTGACCTGCGTAACTTGGCACACGTGAAAGCCCATGGCCTTTTTTGCCATCAATTTCGGCACGTGTTAGGGCAGCAGCGACTGATGCGGCTTGCACAGCGCCAGTGTTATTGGCCATCAACGCGTTGGCAATCATGTCCTGTAATACAGCCGGGGTAATGCTCGTCATCTGTTATAACTCCAAATAATGGCGGACATTCTGCGCCGTGATCGTGCCAACACGCTTATTTGCATCTTCGGTAAGCCCTGCGACATGCGGCGTTAAAATAAGGTTCCTTATATCACGAAACGCCAACATATCGTCTTGGCCTGCAGGCTCATTCGGAAACACATCAATCGCAGCCCCGCCCAACATTCCGGACCGCAACGCATCCCCAAGCGCCTCATGGTCGACAATGCCGCCGCGCGCGGTATTGATCAGCAGTGCTGTTGGCTTCATGCGCGCTAATGCTGCCGCATCAATTAAATCTCGCGTGGCATCAATAAGGGGTAAATGAAGGCTAACCACATCAGCATCCCGCAGCCCTTCATCCAAATCAACAAGCCGAATATCACCATCCGGGGCATCATCAAGCGCTGGATCAACAATAAGAATATTCATCCCCAGCGCACGTGCACGCGTCATGACCGCCTGACCGATGACCCCGCCACCGATAATGGTTAAGGTTTTGCCGCCAATCTCTTGCCCATGGCTTAATGCCGCCCGCGGAAATGTCCCCGCCATCATCTTATCTTGATGGGTATAGACAGGCCGCAGCAGCACCATCATTGCAGTCAGCACATATTCCGCAACGCTATCTGCATTTGCACCTGCCGCTGGACAGACTGGAATATTCCGCGCGGCAGCCGCGTTGAGGTCGATATTATCAAGGCCAACGCCAAGCCGCCCAACAACTTTCAACATCGGTGCAGCGTCATAAATTTCTTGGTTAACTTGGGTACGATTACGCACAACCAACGCACGCGCTTCAGGAAGCACGGTCAACAGCTTTTCCCGATCATCAACCAATTCAGGATCATAAAACACATCATAAGACTGGCGCAGATCATCCACCGCAGCCCCATCCATAAATTCAGTAATAATGATATCTGCCATCGTCAGGCCACCACGCAACATGCCATTAATCAACATGCCTTTATATTTTATGAAAAAATCATTAAATCAGGCTCTATCATTGGGGGCAATAGTTTAAGCACAGCCTTATGTCATTTCATTGTGTCATTTCATTGAGTTATTTCATTGTGTCATTTCATCTGGTCAAGTCTATGAAATCCAGACATGATCACCAATAACGCCACGATTAAAGGCCACCACGTTGACACGCCCTGCCTCAAAAGCCACATCCTTAGCCGCCAACCCACAAGACCAACATCACATCCAAGGCATGTTGCTGATGGCAGGTGCGATGCTTGTGATTCCTGCGCTAGATGTATTTGCAAAATTATTGACTGACCAAATGTCAGCAGGCCAAATTGTCTGGTATCGGTTTGTGATGCAGACCATGCTCATCACGCCATTTGTGCTTTATTTTAGGCTTTATAAGCTGGAAAAAGGCACCATCACGCGGCAAGCAATGCGCGGCATTATGCTAGCAGGCGCCACGGTATTTTTCTTCGCAGCCCTAATCGAGCTAAGCATCGCCGAAGCTATCGCCATCTTTTTTGTAGAACCGCTTATCCTAACCATCTTTTCTGTTTTATTCCTTGGCGAAGTCATTCGCATGCGCCGGATAATGGCGATCATTGCAGGCTTCATTGGCGCCATGATCATCATCCGCCCAACCTTTGCTTCTGTTGGGGTTGTTGCATTATATCCATTAGCCGCGGCCGTCTGTTTTGCCTTTTACGTCATGATCACGCGCCAACTTAAAACCGTACCGCCATTGCAAATGCAATGGGTGGTGGGGTTATCGGCCACTGTCTTCATGACGATTGCACTATTCATGGGCAATACCGCAGGTTGGGCCACGTTCACACCTGGCGTGCCTTCTGGCCTTGGTATCTTATGGGTAATCTGTCTTGGTTTGGTGGCCACCATTGGTCATTTGACGCTTGTGTTCGCCCTTAAACGTGCGCCTGCATCCTTGCTTGCGCCATTTCAATATCTTGAAATAATTGGCGCAACGCTCTTTGGCTATCTTGTCTTTGGTGATACGTTGGATCTGACGACGATTATTGGTGTCGCTATCATTATCGGCTCTGGTCTTTACATATTTCACCGCGAAGCCACGCAAAAGAATTCCGATGACGCATGATAGGCACTGGCCAATAAGATAAGACGAGGATAATATCCACGTAACTTAAATAGAGAATTCGCATGCCATCACCGCCGACACCACTCCTTGAAGCCGTAGGAATTACCAAACGTTTTGGAACCTTCACCGCAAATGATCAGGTGAATTTCACCATTAATAAAGGTGCGATCCATGCCTTGCTGGGTGAAAATGGTGCTGGAAAATCAACCTTCGTGAAAATGCTCTATGGTGTTCAGGCGCCAGATGACGGCCAATTTATTTGGAACGGTGCGGCCGTTGATATCACGTCACCTAAAGCCGCACGTGCCATGGGCATTGCCATGGTGTTTCAACATTTTTCATTATTTCCTGCCTTAACTGTCGCAGAAAATATCGCCCTTGCCCTTGATGATGCCCCGCAAATAGGGGCGCTTAGCCGCCGGATTTCAGAAGCATCCGCACGGTGGGGGTTGGCGATTGAACCTGACCGTCCGGTTGGGGATTTATCAGTTGGTGAACAACAACGTGTAGAAATTCTTCGTTGCCTGTTGCAAGACCCCAAATTGTTGATCATGGATGAACCGACATCTGTTCTAACGCCTCAAGAAACAGATCGCTTATTTGATGTACTTCGGCGCTTGGCTAAAGATGGGTGTGCCGTTCTTTACATCAGCCACAAGCTTGATGAAATTATGGCCCTCACCGAAAAAGCCACCATCTTGCGCGGCGGCGTAAATGTTGGTGATGTCGTGCCATCAAAAAGCAGCACCCGCGCCATGGCTGAAATGATGGTGGGCTCATCAGTTGACTGGATCGAACGTAAAGATACCGCCGCCATCAGCAAGGCTTCTGTTTTATTTGCGCTTAACGCCCTTTCACGCAAGGCAGAAAGTGCCTTCGCAACTCCGCTTAAATCCATATCACTAGATGTTAAAGCTGGTGAGATTTTGGGGATTGCAGGTATTTCGGGCAACGGGCAAGAAGAATTAGTAGAAGCTCTAACCGGTGAATGGCGTGCGCCTGATGCTGACATGGTGCAATTTAATGGCCAGGCGATTGGCCGGCTTAACCCAAAAGGCCGCCGCCGCCTTGGTATTGAAATGGTGCCCGAAGAAAGAAACGGCCATGCCGCTGTGCCAGATATGACGTTGGTGGAAAATACCTTCCTGACTCATTTTGACCGCATGCGCAGTAGTGACAGCATCTGGGGGCGCCTGATGACCCATGCTGGACTTGGCACAGATATGACCGCCGCCATCATCAAAGATCATGATGTGCGCACGCCGCGCCAAAATCCAGAAGCACGGCAATTATCAGGTGGCAATCTTCAAAAATTCATTATGGGCCGGATGTTAATAACCGCGCCTAAGCTTGCCATCATTGCCCAGCCTACATGGGGGGTTGATGTCGGTGCCGCCACGATGATCCGCCGCAGCCTCCTTTCCCTTGCCAAGAATGGATGCGGCATCATTTTGATCAGTCAGGATCTCGAAGAAATTTTCTCACTTTCCGACCGTATTGCAGTGCTCCATGATGGCGCGATGTCTCAAAGCCACCCCGCGAGCTCTTTATCCGCTGAAGATGTCGGGTTATTGATGGGCGGCACTGGTGAAACATCTGCACAAAAAGAGAACGCCTCATGATAAAACTCATTCCACGCACCAATGTTTCACCTTGGCTCACGGTCATCTCCACCGTTGTAGCTATAGTAGCCACCGTCCTTATTGGGGCGTTGATCTTCACGTTGCTTGGCTATGATGCCGGCGCGTCTCTTTATCAATTTTTTATCTCACCACTTTCACGCCTAGATCGCATTTCTGACTTAGTAGTGAAAGCCTGCCCATTAATCATCATCGCGCTAGGGCTTGTGTTCTGCTACCGGGCAAATATTTGGAACATCGGCGCTGAAGGTCAATTTATTTTGGGCGCATTGGCGGCGGGTGCCTATGCCCTCAGCTTTCCTGATTCAACCTCACCGATGCTGTTGCCAATGATGATGCTTGTCGGCATGGTTGCAGGTGCTGCATGGGCGGCAATCGCAGCAGTGGGAAAAGTCTATTTCAAAACCAATGAAATTCTCGTGACATTGATGCTGACTTATGTGGCGGCGCTCTTCATTGACCTCATGGTGCGTGGCCCTCTGCGTGACCCGATGGCTTTTGGCTTTCCGCTTACGCCAATGTATCCAGATGCCGGCTTAATCACCCGCATGCCAATTCCTGGCCTAGGCTATGTTGGCCAGCTTCATTATGGCGTGCTTATTGCTTTTGTCTTAGCGCCAATCGCATGGTGGATCATGAACCGAACCTTGCCTGGCTATCAGGTCCGTGTTGTCGGCTCAGCGCCGCGCGCTGGACGTTTTGCAGGGTTTAGCGAAGCTTGGACAACCATTGGCGTGTTGGTTTGCTCTGGTGCCATGGCTGGACTTGCTGGCGTGATCGAAGTCTCTGCAAATATTGGCCAGCTCCAGCCTAACGTCTCTTTCGGTTATGGGTTCACAGCAATCATTGTTGCGTTTTTGGCACGCCTTAACCCGATTGGCGTTATCTTTGCAGGGTTACTTATCGCGATGGCGGAGCTTGGGGGCGACAACGCACAAATGGCATTGAGCATCCCTAAAGTCGTCACCGGTCTCTTTAAAGGCATTTTGCTGTTCTTCCTTCTTGCCGGGGCCACCATTCAACATTACCGCATTGAATTTCAATCACCATTTTCACGCAGAAAGGCAACATCATGACCGCCTTATTACTTACGGTACTGGCCACGTCTATTCCGCTGCTGCTTGCTGCGAATGGTGAACTGATTGCTGAACGTTCAGGGGTATTGAACCTTGGGGTTGAAGGCATGATGCTGATGGGGGCTGTTGCGGCATTAGGCGCGACACTTTACACAGGCAATCCCTATACCGGCATTTTGGCAGGGGCTATCGCAGGTATCTTGATTTCACTTATTTTTGCGTTCTTCGCTGTTAGCCTAATGACCAATCAAGTTGCCACAGGTCTTGCGTTAACAATCTTTGCCACAGGTTTCTCTGGCCTTGCTGGAGCACCTCTTGTGGGCAAAACTGCTGAAAGCCTGCCGAAGGTCAATATTCCGCTTCTGGAACATCTTCCTTATGTGGGCGAACTACTATTCCAGCAAGATTTTCTTCTTTATTTGGCGATTGCGCTGATCATTGCGACTTCTATTTTTCTGAAGCGCACACGTGCAGGGATGATCCTTCGCGCCGTTGGTGACAACCACGATTCGGCCCATGCGCTTGGATATAACGTCATCCGCGTGCGTTGGATGGCGGTTGCCTTTGGTGGGATGTGCGCAGGGCTTGGCGGGGCCTATATTCCACTTGTGCTAACGCCGCATTGGTCTGAAGGAATGACCGCAGGTCGCGGCTGGATTGCACTTGCGCTTGTTGTCTTTGCCTCATGGATCCCTTACCGCATTTTGGTCGGCGCGCTTATTTTTGGCGGCATCACCATCATGCAACTGGCAGGACAAGCCCGCGGTTGGACAATTCCATCTCAAGTCTTGTCAATGCTGCCATATCTTGCGACAATATTTGCATTGGTATTGATGTCCATTAGGTCATCATCATCATATCTGACTGTACCTGCCTCAATTGGGAAACCGTTTCATCCGGGCCATTGATCAAAAGCGGGAGCTGGATTTTTATTAGTAGGAACATCATTGGCGGTGGGTCGATAACGTTCCATTTTGGAGGACATTTATGTTTAAAAAAATCATGATGGCGATGGCATCCATGATGGCAGGGGTTTTCCTGTCAGCTGGTTCTGCTTCAGCCGACGCAACCAAAGTAGGATTTGTTTACCTGACAACTCCTGGTGACCACGGCTGGACCTACGCTCATGAGCTAGGCCGTCAGATGGTTGACAAACATTTCGGTGACGATGTTGTCACCACCTATATCGAAAATGTGCCTGAAGGCCCTGATGCAACTCGCGTTATCCGTGAGCTGGCGCAACAAGGTAATGAAATTATCTTCACCACATCATTCGGTTACATGGACCCAACACTCAAAGTCGCAAAAGAATTTCCAAATGTGAAGTTTGAGCACATGACCGGGTATAAGCGCACTCCAAACATGGCGACAGGGAACATCCGTTTCTACGAAGGCCGTTATGTACAAGGTGTTGTTGCTGGCCTGATGACCAAAACCAACAAAATTGGTTACATTGGCGCATACCCAATTTCTGAAGTCGTG
>CBFIAO010000005.1:0-50699 GCA_965660595.1 Puniceispirillales bacterium (SeqCode)
GGCCAGCCAAAGGTATTATCACTGGTGTTTATGGGTCACGGCGCATTTTAAATGGTGAGCCCCGCGCACCACATTATGGCATTGATATTGCCGCGCCTACGGGCACCCCTGTCACGGCACCGCAAGCAGGTGTGGTGCGCATGGTTAAAGACCTTTATTATACTGGATGGACCATTATTCTTGATCATGGCCATGGAGTAAGCTCAACTTTTCTTCACCTAAAAGATACATCTGTTGCCGTTGGTGAAACCGTTGAAAAAGGTCAAGGCATCGGAAGTGTTGGGTCAACCGGGCGGTCCACAGGACCACATCTTGACTGGCGCATAAATTTGTTTGGGAAAAGACTTGATCCTGCCCTTTTGGTGGGACCAATGCCGGTAGAATAAAGTTATTTGCTTTACGCGATGCGGCTATTGCCTGATTGATTGCAGGTTTCAAATGCATCTTTCATCGCATCAACAAGACGCACAATCATTTCTTCGGTATGGAGCGGGCCTGGAGTAATACGTAGGCGTTCTGTGCCTTTTGGTACTGTTGGATAGTTGATCGGCTGGATATACATGCCATGCTTTTCCAACAGATGATTTGTGATAGCAAGGCATAGACCTGGATCACGTACCATCACTGGAATAATATGCGTGTCACCTGCAAGCACATCAAAGCCAGCATCTTTCAAAAGCGATTTCATTAAAGCCACATTTTTACGTTGGCCTTCACGCTCAACATCACTTTGGCGAAGATATTTAATCGATGCCAACGCACCAGCAGCAAGGCCAGGCGGAATAGCAGTTGTAAAAATAAAGCCGGAGCCGTTTGAGCGAACGGCATCACATAATGCATCTGAGGATGCGATATACCCACCCATCACGCCATAAGCTTTGCCAAAGGTGCCCTGAATGACATCAACACGATGGGCCACACCTTCACGTTGAGCCACACCGCCACCTTCAGCACCATACATACCCACCGCGTGCACTTCATCAAGAAAGGTCAGCGCATTATATTTTTCAGCAAGGTCGCAAATTGCAGCAATAGGGCCAGTGTCACCGTCCATTGAATAAACTGATTCAAAGATGATTAACTTTCGGCGGTCATAAGGTTCTGCTGATAAGAGCTCTTCTAAATGTGCGAGGTCATTATGGCGGAAAATTGCTTTATCAGCGTTACTGTTCCGAATGCCGCTGATAATGGATGCATGATTCATTGAATCGGAAAAAACTTTAACGTCACCTAAAAGTTTCACCAGTGTTGAAATTGCTGCTTCGTTCGCAACATAGCCAGAGGTGAAAATAAGCGCACGCTCTTTACCATGAAGGTCTGCAAGCTCACGTTCCAATGCGACAAGTGGCTGTGTAGTGCCAGAGATATTTCTTGTTCCACCAGCTCCAGCGCCTTGTGTTTTGACGGCGCGGGCCATGGCATCAGTGACAATATCTTTTTGCCCCATCCCCAAATAGTCATTGGAACACCAGATAATAACATCCCGCGGCCCTTCAGGTGCATGCCAGGTTGCAATTGGGTGAGTGCCTGCAACGCGTTCAATCTCAACAAAATACCGATAACGGTTTTCTGTTTTTAGATCGTTTAACGATTGCGCAAAGATGTCATCATAGCGTGAAGTCACACAACTATCCTCAACATGAAGCCATGTCTATATATGCCACGACTGCCACATAGTATCCATTTGAATTTTGCTTCTGCGACAACGTTGCACAAACATCTCTTAAAATGGAAATTTGGTAGATGCGAATCTCACCACATAAAATGCCAGCCCTGATTGAGGACTGGCATCTAGCAAATTTAACAAAACCAGAACGGTTACTTCTCTTTAAACGCAATGGTTTGAGCACGTTTGATTGGTGACAGGATATACCCAAGCACCGTGCGCTTATCCCCCAGTACATCAACAATTGCCGTCATCCCCGGGGTGATTTCTGGCTTAAAACCTGAATTCGAGAATGTGGGGTTAGGGATCTTGACCATCGCGACAAAATATGGCGGTTGATTCTGTTCTTGGGTTGAGTTTGAAGCAATCGTTTCAATCATGCCATCAAGTGCGCCATAACGAGAAACATCATATGAAGAAAGCGATATTCGTACACGTTGGCCAGGTACAATTTTTGCAACATCATCAGGCATCACTTGTGCGCGGACGGTGACTTCTTCTTCAAATGGAATCACTTCAGCAAGAACTGATCCCGCCTCAACAACACCGCCTACGGTTTTCACATGCACAACAGAAATAATACCCGTCACAGGTGACCGCACGTCAGCATAAGCAACTTTCCCTTTCAATGCGTTAAGTCGAGCTTCTGCTTGCGCCGCAACAGTCCGCATTTCAACAAGCTGTGTTTCTGCATCAGTTTGAAAACGATGTTTAAGCGACGACAGTCTTTTAGACTGCCCTTCGAGGTCAGATCGCAACCTTCTAACAGCAAGATTTGCTAATTCTTTACGGCCCATTGCCTCTTGTAAACGCGCATCAATGGATAGCAAGGCAATCTTTGGCTCATAACCTTTTTCAACTAATGGCGCTATAATTTCACGTTCTTTCTGGACCGTTTCAATCTGTCTTGCTGCTAAGCGGCCTTCTGCTTCACGTTCTTTAATCGCGCGTTCAAGGCTTCTGCCTTCTTGAATGAGGACAGCAACTTCACCTTCTTTAGCTTTTTTCCGGCTATAAAAAAGTGCAACTTCTTGCGCAACAATTTCTGGCGCAACTTCAGTCAATTCTGCTGGATAACTCACGTCATTTTGGTTGCTACGCTCAGCCTCTAAGCGGATGATAGCTGCCTGGGCTGATAGACGATTAATCTCATTATCATCAAAATTGGCGACAACATCTTCATCCTCAATGCGGAACATCACATCGCCTTTAGATACTTTGCCACCAAGATTAGCCTTGATTTCTACAATTGACCCCGGAAGACGGGTTTGCACCATTTGCACATTATCTGACGGCACAACCGCACCTTCAGCGCGCACCACTTCATCAATTTCTGCAACTGCTGCCCAACCAACTGCAACAACAAAGAACAAACCGATAAACACGTAAATGGCTTTACCTTTTAATGGTGCAGTTTCGTCACCATCATCAAAGTCTATTTCAGGTGTTTTCAATTGTGCTGGCACCATCATTGGTGGAGGCACAAAAAACGTTATGATCTGTCGTCGTAATTTAGCAGGATATTGCGTAATCCGCTCAAACAAGGTTGGTGTAGGCGCAATTGGTTCATCATTCATTTGCGTTTCTAATGGCGCATTCGGGTCAACACGTTCTGCATTAATCCATTCAACGCCATCATCTTTGGTCGTGACCTTAAAGAATAAAGCTTTTAGTGACTGCCAGATTGAAGAAATACGTTTTGAGATAATATCAAACACTCTCTTAACAACAAACATCCGTTAATTTCCTTTCAGTTTTTCAAGTACAGCTTCACGCGGGCCATCCATGACAAGCTTGCCGCCTTCAATCACCATGATGCGGTCAGCAAGGCCAACCAACGGGCCACGATGGGTAACAAAAATGACCGTTTTACCTTTGGTGGCTTGGTCAAGAGACTTCACGATCATGGCTTCAGTGTTTGCATCCATAGATGAAGTAGGTTCATCAAAAAGCATGATCTGTGGATCAGCAATCAACGCACGTGAGATGGCCAATGACTGACGCATACCGGCAGAAAGCTCCTGACCACGTTCTGATAAAATAAAGTCAAAACCATTTGGCAGCATGCCAATGAATTGTGATGCGCCAGATTTATCAGCAGCAGCAACCAACATTTCATCCGTTGCATCAGGGTTACCCATTAATAAATTTTCACGAATAGTGCCTGAGAACAATGTTGGGTTTTGTAAGACAACACCAATGTTATTACGCACATCTTCAGGACGAATATTATTGATATCAGCATCATCAAGAAGCACCGCACCTGTATCAGCCCGATTTATGCCAGAGATGAGGCTTAATAGTGAGGATTTACCAGAACCAATACGTCCTAAAATCGCGACACGCTCACCTGGTTTTATGCTGAAACTACAGCCATCAAGTGATGCATTATTTTGGCCTTCATATGTCAATGACACTGATTTAAATGTAACCCCACCTTTTAAGACATCACGACTGACGCGGTCCCTACGTTCTTCCTCATTTGTGACAGTATTCATCACGCTTGAAAGACCGTTATAGGCGGTTATGGCCTGATTAAGCTTTCCCAAAAGGCCTGTGATTTGACCAAGGGGGGCAAGGGTACGGCCAGACAAAATCACACACGCAATCAATTGCCCCATGGAAAGTTCAGCAGACGCGATCAAGAACACCCCATAAACAATAATGCCTACCTGGGATGCTTGTTGACCCAATTGGGTAAAATTAGTTGCGAGTTGTGACGTAAAGCGGCTTCTGCGCTGTGAAATACTTTGATTAATCACACCTTGAAACCAGCGATTACGAAGAATAGAAATCCCACGCACTGTTTTTACAGTATGCATAGATGACAACAGCTCAACCATTACTGCTTGTTTGCTTTGCCCTTGCACTGCACTCATATCGCTTATCTTGCGCATAATAGGCTGAAGCAATAGACCAAAGATGATGACAATCGGAACAATTAATGCAGGAACGGCGGCAATAGGCCCCCCAATAAGATAGAGTACGACCAAGAACAACAACACGAAGGGTAAATCAGCGAACACGGCAAAACTTGCGGAGCCAACAACTTCTTTCAGCACCTCAAAATCTCGCACCGTATTTGCTAATGCTCCCGTCGCTTGCTTGTTCATACTGATGTCATGGTGGGCGATTTTATCAAACAAATCAGAAGACACACGTTTATCAATATCTGCACCAGCCTGATCAACAAAGCTGCCACGCAATGTTTTTAAGGTGAAATCAAAACCCATCACCACCACCACAATGATGGTCAGCGCGAATAGTGACTCCGTCGCATTATTTGGGATAACACGATCATAAACCGTCATGATGTACAGGGATGAAACCAGCGCAAAAATATTGATCAATACAGATGCTGTAATAACCTGATAATAAACCTTGCGGCTTTTTAAAATGTATTTCCAAAACCAATGCTCTGGTACCGCCGATTTGTCATCTCTTGTCATTGCTTTTTTTTCAGACTTTTGTTTGTTTTTAGTCGAGCTCAGCATGTGGAAACCTCATCAGATAAATTTAAAATATTGCCAAGTGCATCCGCAAAAAATAACGCGCGCACAAATTCACGTGCATGTTCAGCATTAAGGCTAATGTGTTCACGTTGGTGTTGATTGAGTTGCGACAGAAGACTTGCCTTCCCCATCGGGTCACTTAACGTTTGACCTTCGCGCGCAAGATGAGCATCTAGCTGATGTTCAAGTGCTGCAATTTTTTCAAGGTTGTTAGTGATGTTACGTTCAATACGTTTTAGTGTTTGATGAATCTGAAGCGTTTGTGATTCATAATTGCGGATCAGTCCGCTTCGTTCATTCATCACGCTGCGGCGTTGCCATTCAGCTTCCTGCCGGCCTGCTTTGTTACTGCCGCCATCGTATAGTGGCATCGATAATTGCAGACGCCCCACCACTTCATATTCACCGGAAAAGCTGTCTGCATCAAAGAAAGTGGTGTCAAGTTGTGCACTTAACGCTGGCTTACGTTGAGCCTTTAACTGTTCCAGTTGGAAATCTGCGATTAACCGTTGCAGGTCCAGCTTGCGTATTTCATTGGTATCACCGCTTGCTATTACTGGAACGGCGCTGGGACGAACTTTTTTATAATAAATAAGAAACGGCATTGCCGCTTCAACGGAAAGCTTGAACCGCTCTTGAAGATCGGTTTCTATCAAATCAAGTTCACGCTGCACCTGAATATGTGCAACCTCAATATCTAGATTATTGATTTTGATATCCCGAAGATTTGTTAATGTCAGCGCACCTGCATCAACGCCATCTTCAATACGTTGGGCGATTGCCTCAAGCTCACCACGTAAATGCTGATAATGCACATCTTGCTCAGCAAGCTCTTCATGATGCAAAAGAAGTGTTAATAAGTCAGCTGCTTGACGTGCTGTTTCAAGCGTCACATCAAGACGTGCAATATGACGATTGGTTTCTGCAATACGGACTGAACGGTCAGTAATGCCCCAGTCATATAATTGTTGATTCATCCCAATAACTGCATCAACTTCGCGATCATCTAAACGTCGGGTGTTGGTTTCTCGCCGTTCAATATGACTAGATAATGAACTGCTGCCATTAAGCCGTAAGTCGATCTGCGGATATTTGCCAGATCGTGCAATATCAACCTGCGCATAATAGCCACAAACCTGATCCCGCAGGCGTGCAACATTGGGGTGTGTAAAGATTGCATTTTTTGCAACACTACCTTCATCAGCATGCGCATAAGGCGGCGCTACATACCCCATGACTAATGCCAGCGCTACCGTTTTAGCAGCAATAGATGTGCCAGCCCATTTGCATAGGCTGTTGAGCAATGGCTTCAGCGTAACGATGTTGTAAACATTATCATGTACAGCAACTTTATTATTGCTACTTGCATGACGAGGCGTACTGATCAAAAGAGAATTTTTAAAACTAATCATGATTACAGCACTTCGTAATTAAGTGCCGCAACAAAGAATGTCGGCAGGCCGTGCTTAGCTAAAAATGTTGTCTTTGGTATATATTGGGTAAGAAAATTTGGTGATTCCGGGGTGATCATGATAACTCCTTCAAAAAACGATCTGAACATGACTAAAAGCGGGGAAGCCCCAATCATCAGCCTTTATGAACCACTGATGACCCATGATGGTGATTCGAGTTTGATTATAAGAAGGAAGTCTTAATTTTCCGTTAACACGCTGTAATTAAATATAAATTAATAATTTATTAACTTTTTATCCTAGAACACATTGCCAACAGGTTGATGATCAAAGGTCTTGCAACATCGTCAGCACAAGGCTAAGACAACATCAAGAACGACGTATTTATGCGCCACAATCTTTAAGTAGTGCCTTGAATACAGACTTCTTTCGGGGATGAAGACGGCAAAGGTTTTCAAGAGTTATGACACAGCGCGTCGCGGCATTATATCAGTTCACTACCCTCACCAACCCTGAGGAACGACAGCAGCCTTTGCTGAATTTTTGTCTTGAGCATGGCATCAAAGGCACATTGCTTTTGGCGGGCGAAGGTATTAACGGTACCGTGGCAGGTACTGATCATGCGATCACTGCACTTGTGGAATATTTAAACAGTTGGGATGAAATTAAGGGGCTTGAAGTTAAATATTCAAACGCCAGCGCTAAGAGCTTTTTGCGCATGAAAGTTAGGTTAAAAAAAGAGATTGTAACCATGGGTGTTGAAGACATTGACCCGTTGGATATTGTCGGCACTTATGTTGAGCCAGAAGACTGGAATGATCTCATTAAACGCCAAGACGTTATGGTGATTGACACACGCAACACCTATGAAACCCGTATCGGGGCTTTTCAACGTGCTGTTGATCCAACAACAGAAACTTTTCGGGCTTTCCCAGCATGGGCAGACAATTTAGCCCAAGACAACGATAAGCCTACCGCAGTTGCGATGTATTGCACTGGCGGCATCAGATGTGAAAAAGCCACCGCCTATATGAAGAAAATAGGATTTGATGAAGTGTATCATCTTAAAGGCGGCATTTTAAAATATCTTGAAACTGTCCCCGAAGAAGACAGTATGTGGGAAGGTGAATGTTTTGTTTTTGATCAGCGCGTATCACTAACGCATGGCCTTAAAGAAGGTGCGCATGAGTTATGCTTTGCCTGTAAAGACCCTATTTCTGATGATGACAAAGCACATCCTGATTATGAAGAAGGTGTATCTTGTGCATTTTGCATAGATAAATATTCCGATGAACAACAAGAAAAATTTCGTGAACGGCAACGTCAGATTAAACTTGCAGAATCCCGCGGTGAAGCACATTTAGGCCAAGATTCCATCAGTGCACAGCGCAAGTTAAATACAAAAAAGCGCAAAAACTCTACTGTCTAATTTCTAATATAATATCAGCGATTGCCACGTTATCGCCATGATTGCGGTATTAGCTTAATGATGTCTTTTTATGCTCGCTGTGATGAAGGGCAAATATAAAGGGCAATCATAAGGAGCTGTGATGGCATCAGTTAGCACAAACGACCAACACGTTATACGTGCCGTATGCCTTACGTTAATCGCCTGTGGGTTTTTACTGATAACGGGGGTGGCTTCATCCGCCCAAAGCATGAATTTAGATGCAAATTGCCAAGAACGTCATGACCTTAACCTTACGCAATGGCCTCACACAGATTTCACAACCTGTGTCATCCCTTTGAATGAAATTAAATCTGGTGGCCCCGGCAAAGACGGTATCCCCCCTATTGATGATGTCATCATCCGGGCTGTTCGTGACGCAACAGAATTGGCGAATACTGAACCTGTCATAAGTATAACTATTAACGGTAAATCTAGAGCATGGCCTCTGCGTTATTTAATATGGCATGAAATTGCCAATGACGTGCTAGGCGGCGTCCCGATCGCAGTAACTTACTGCCCTTTATGTAATGCTGCGATTGTATTTGACCGAAGATACCATGATGAAACACTCGACTTCGGCACAACAGGAAATCTGCATAAGTCAGACCTAGTCATGTATGACCGTCAAACGGAAAGTTGGTGGCAGCAATATACCGGCATGGCCATAATTGGACAAAAAACTGGAGCAGTTTTAACAAAATTACCGTCTCGCCTTGAAGATTGGGCAAGCTATAAAACTCGCCATCCAAATGGTACTGTGATGGGTATAAATGATAAATACTTGCGCCCTTATGGCGCTAACCCATATCGCGGATATGACACCAGCCTCTTCCCGTTTTTATATGAAGGAGAAACACCAGCAGGTATCTCCCCGTTAGCCCGGGTGGTGGTGGTTGATAATCGCGCATGGTCGCTCGACCTTTTGCGTAAATTAACTCCACTCAAAATTGATGGATTAATTATTTCATGGAAGCCAGGCCAAAACTCTGCCCTAGATCACCATAATATCACTACTGGACGTGATATTGGCACCGTAACAGTACGCAAAAAAACAGAAAATGGTACGTCCTATAAAGACGTACCATATGATGTCACTTTTGCTTTTGTTTTTCACGCGTTTCACCCGGAGGGGGTATTGGCGATAACGAAAGAGGATTTATAACGCCTGCAATTTTGCTTTATGCGAAACGCCCTGCTCTGAAATCTTCGGCGGCTTGGAATAATTCCTCACGCGTATTCATAACAAACGGACCCATTTTTGCCACCGGTTCTCCTATAGGTTCACCCCACATAAATAACATGCCGCAACCTTGATCACCTGCGGTTATATTAACACCTTCTTCTTCACGTGAAAGAATAGCCAATTGATGATCGTTTGCTTGCCGCCCACCGCTATTGGCCTGACCTTCATAGACAAAAGCCATAGCATTTGCAGTTGATGACAATTTATGGGTGAAGGTAGCGCCAGGTGCCAGCTTTACATCCAAATATCCAACAGGCCATAGCGTATGAGACGCACCTTCGACACCATCCCAATGTCCAGCCATGATAAGAACATCAACACCTTCTTTATGAACTTCTGGAATGCCTTCAGCTTGAATGTCTTGATAGCGAGGTGCCACCATTTTATGTTCCGCAGGCAAGTTTACCCACAGCTGATAGCCCCATAAAAGGCCTTCAGACTGCTCCGGTATTTCCGCATGGATGATGCCTCTGCCCGCCGTCATCCACTGCACGCCACCATCAGCAATAACGCCTTCATTACCAACCGAATCTCGATGGCGCATTTTACCTTGTTTCATATAGCTGACTGTCTCAAAACCACGATGAGGATGTTCCGGAAAACCTGCAACATAGGCGTCTGGATCATCATTTTTAAATTCATCTAGCATGAGAAAGGGATCAAGAAAATCTAACGCTGGTGTGCCAATGACACGCAACAACGATACACCCGCACCATCCGAGGCAGGCATCCCATCAACAATACGAATAAATTCTCGATTAGCAGACATCTTATTGCTCCAAAAAATAATATCGGTTGAGTTATAAATATTTACTCTTATGCGTAACTAATACTTAAGCGCTGCTTGCTAAGTTTCAATGGGGCTTACATAATAATTTAATTTGTGCATATCAATATTTAGTATTTGTCAATCATAAATTGATGCCAATACAACTATATGTTGATTTGCACTATTTTCTTCCTTACGGTTTATCTTGAATTAGATGTAAGGGGGTAACATCATGTCTAATCAAATGCCGAGCGCAGCGGATCTGCGCAATCCTGATTACGTGCCACCAATGCAAGCGCGTCTTGCACTTGGTCTTCAACACGTATTAGCAATGTTTGTAAGTAACTTTACTCCAGCAATTATTATTGGTGGGGCTGCTGGCTTTGCCTTTGGTGGAGCAGATGCAGTCTTTTTAATTCAAATGTCGATGCTATTTGCAGGTATTGCAACATTGATGCAAACAGTAGGTATTGGTCCTGTAGGTGCACGACTTCCAGTGATGCAAGGCACGAGTTTTGCCTTCATTCCTGTGATGATTCCTGCTGTCAAAACAGCTGGGATGTCTGGTTTGTTTGGCGCCATCATGATTGGTGGTCTGTTCCACGCATGTTTAGGTTTCTTTATTGGTAAATTACGCCATTGGTTCCCACCACTTGTTTCCGGCTTGGTCATTCTGGTGATCGGTATTGAACTTATTCCAGTTGGCATCAAATATGCTGCTGGTGGCGCTGCCTCTTTCCAAATGAATGCTGACTGGTGGGGTGATGCATCCCATTGGGGCATGGCACTTGTGGTTATTATCGTGGCGCTAGCACTTAAGTTCTGGACCAAAGGTATTTTATCATCTGCTGCTATTCTATTTGGACTCATCGCTGGTTATGTCCTCGCCATGATCCTGGGGCAGGTAAGCTTCGCTGGTGTTGCAAAAGCAAGCTGGTTTGCCATTCCACAGCCGTTTAAATATGGTGTTGATTTCAATATGGCAGCTATCATTGGTATTTGCTTGATGTCTATCGTCAGTGCTATCGAAACTGTTGGTGACATTTCAGGTATTACTAAAGGTGGTGCTAACCGTGAGGCTTCTGACAAAGAACTAGCAGGCGGCACCTTTGCTGATGGCCTTGGCACTGCGGTTGCTGGTGTATTTGGCGGCCTTCCTAACACCTCATTTAGCCAAAATGTTGGCCTGATCTCAATGACTGGTGTTATGTCTCGTGCTGTGGTGACAACAGGAGCCATCTTCTTGATCATCTGTGGGTTAATCCCAAAAGTTGGCGCTGTTATCGCTGCAATGCCGATATCTGTCCTTGGTGGCGGTGTCATTGTAATGTTCGGCATGGTTGCTGCTGCAGGTGTGAATATGCTTGCAGGTGTAGAATGGTCACGCCGTAACATGATGGTATTGGCACTGTCGCTTGCATTTGGTCTTGGCTTGCATTCTGTGCCA
Source organism: Puniceispirillales bacterium (SeqCode) (assembly GCA_965660595.1). Classification (GTDB taxonomy): domain Bacteria; phylum Pseudomonadota; class Alphaproteobacteria; order Puniceispirillales; family UBA1172; genus JAGWAQ01. Next base: position 11,500 of record CBFIAO010000005.1, read on the forward strand.
GAAGCATTGCAGCATCTGCCAGCTACTGGGCAAGTGTTGCTTGCATCTGGCTTACTGCCAGCAGCATTCCTTGCAGTAATCTTGAATTTGATTTTGCCAGAAGAAATGTAAAAACATATATCGCATAACCTCGTTCGGGTTTTGCTAAATCGAACCGCACCTTGTATAAGAGGTGCGGTTCTTTTGTTAAGATCATCTAGCTGCTGGAGCATTACATGACAACCTTGTTGCTGAAGAATGCGCAAATCATTGCAACGATGAATGAACAAGATGATGAGCTGGTTGACGCATCTATTTTCATTCGTAATGGCGTGATTGAACAGGTGGGCCCAGCTGTAGACTTACCTGACCATGCTGATGATGTCATTAACATGCAGGGGCACGTGTTAATTCCAGGCATGGTGAACACGCATCATCACTTATTTCAAAACCTAACACGTGTGGTTCCTGCCGCACAAAACGAAACACTGTTTGGCTGGCTTAAGACTCTTTACCCTATTTGGTCACAAATAAAACCAGACCAATTTTATACAGCAGTTGCGCTTGGCCTTGCAGAACTTGCGATGTCTGGTTGCACAACATCTTCTGATCATCAATATATTTTCCCAAATGGCGCCCGTCTTGATGACAGCATTGCAGCGGCACAAGAGGTTGGTGTTCGCTTTACCGCAACCAGAGGCGCTATGAGTATTGGTGAAAGCAAAGGTGGATTGCCGCCCGACTTTTTGACTGAAGATGAAGATTTCATCATGAAAGACAGCGCCCGTGTTGTTGATAGTTTTCATGATGCAAATCCATACTCAATGACCCATGTCGCATTGGCGCCATGCTCACCCTTTACTGTCACGACAGAATTAATGCGTGATGCTGCGATTTTAGCACGTGAGAAGAAGGTGGGATTACACACACATTTAGCCGAAAACGTGGAAGATATTGAATATTCAGAAGCAAATTATGGCAAACGACCTGGTGATTACGCCGAAGAATTAGGCTGGGTTGGCGATGATGTATGGCATGCACATTGCGTGCAATTAAACCATGATGAGATTAACCTTTTTGCCCGCACTGGCACAGGTGTCGCCCACTGCCCATGCTCAAATATGCGCCTTGCTAGTGGTATCGCGCCTGTTCGGAAAATGCGTGATCATGGGGTTAAGGTAGGTATTGGCGTTGATGGATCGTCTTCAAATGATAGTGGTCATATGCTAAATGAAGCACGTCAAGCGATGTTGTTGCAGCGCGTTGGCGGCAACCCTGCGGCCCTGACGGCCCGTGACGCACTCGCCATGGCGACCCGTGATGGTGCAAAAGTGTTAAACCGCAAAGATATTGGGGTGATTGCCCCAGGTTATGCTGCAGATATTGCCGCGTTTGACACAAATGTTATTGATTTTGCGGGCGCTCATAGTGACCTGATTGCAGCGCTTATATTCTGTGGTCCTGTAAAAACCAATCACACGATCATAAATGGAAAACCTGTAGTGCGCGACGGCATCTTGACGACGATGGATTTGCGTGAACTCATGCAACGTCATCGCAAACATTCTATTGATCTTGTAAATGGTGCTTAGCGGCAGCGTTGATAAAACTCAATATATCGAATCACAAAAATGTGATTGCCGGACATCTTGACCAAATGTACTAGAGCGCATCAGTATGCGCGTATGTTGGACATATTCATCACATTCTTACTGGGGCCATTTTTTCGCCATCTAGGTATAGGAGTAAGGTCACCATCAAATAAATTGATTGTCGCGCCTCAGGATGACGCGCCGTCAATTCATTTCAAACGCTGGCGAGATACTATTAAAATTATAGTATCTCCTGAGCTGACTTTCGCCGAATGCTACTCAGAACAACATATCGTTATTGAAAATGGGGACGTCTATAAATTTTTTTTATATATGTTTAACCGTCATATCAGTCCGATACGAACCTTTATCTTTTTCCGCAAAATCGCAAAGCCATTCCAATACTTTTATCAAGGACTAACGCCCAAACGTTCAAAGTCTAATGTTGCTGCACATTACGACCTGGGGAATGAGCTATATGAATTGTTCCTTGATCCTGACAAACAATATTCCTGCGCATACTTTCAAGACCCTCATCAAGATCTCGCCACAGCGCAGCAACAGAAAAAAGATTATATAATTCGAAAACTAAAGCCTATGCCAGGGATGTCAGCACTTGATATTGGCTGTGGTTGGGGTGGACTCAGTCTTGATCTAGCGCGTGCTGGGTTATCTGTGAAAGGCATAACCTTATCCGAAGAGCAGATTAAAACTGCAAAAAATAGAGCTGCTGAAACTGGGTTGAATGTCGATTTTCAATTGCAGGATTATCGTCATGAACATGACAAGTATGACCGCATTGTTTCAGTAGGAATGTTTGAGCATGTCGGCAAAGCCCGGTTCCAAGAATTTTTTGATCAAATTCAAAAAAACTTAAAAGATGATGGCATCGCAGTGATCCATACAATTGGACGGCCAAAATCACCAGTACCAGTCAATAAGTTTATCCTGAAATACATATTTCCAGGTGGCCATATTCCTAGCCTTTCAGAAATAGCCCCTGTTATTGAAAAATCAGGGCTGCTGGTTTCAGATATTGAGTATCTTTATCTCCATTATGCGGATACGTTACGGCACTGGCGCATGAATTTTATGGAAAATCAGGATCGTGCCGCAGCTTTATATGACATGAAGTTTGTTCGTATTTGGGAGCTATATCTCGCATCAAGCGAAGCGGCATTCCGCGCTAAAGGCATGGTTATTTTTCAAATACAGTTGCGGAAACCATCATCACCAGTTGATTTAACGCGTGATTATATGTACGGCCCGCAGAAATAATAAACGACAACCTAACTCTTCATCTGACGTTCACGCATCAAGATATAATAATTCGCAGCAATGATGATTGCTGTACCAAGGATCAGTGATGTGGTGATCTGCTCATCAAAGAAAAACACACCACAAAATATGCCCATTGGCACTGCGGCATAATGGACAGGCGCCAATATTGATGCTGGGGCAAATGTATGGCTGAGGGCCATTAGTAATTGTTGCAAAGATGCCAATACACCAACACCAATCAACATAAGCCATATAGCAGAACTACTGGAGATTGTTGGGAATGCTGCGCCTTGAAAAAGGATAATACCAAAGGCAAGAACTACACCTGACATGTTATACCAAAGTGCTGTTGAAACAGGTGCTTCACCCCTACCTAACATTCGCAGAAACACAAACATTAATGCTGCAAAAAATGGCGCCGCCAATCCAACCATAATGCCCCAACCTGGATTACTTAATTGGGCTGGACCCAACAGAACCATGACACCTGCAAAACCTGCAATAACCGCAAGAATTCGGCGGACACCAACTTTTTCTCCAAGTAAGAAAATTGCAAGAATAGTAATAAAGAAGGGCATTATTTGCACTAATGCGGTTGCCAAGCTGAGGTCTATTAATGACACGGCCAAGAACCAGGACAGCAGGCCTAAAAAGCCACTTATAGTTCTGAACACGAGTACTGATTTATTTGTCACCTGCAACACATCACGGCCACGTTTATAAAGCCCATAAACGAATAAAAGAGGCAGGCAGAAAAGGTAACGGAAAAATAAAATCACAAAGATAGATAGTGACGGCTCAAGCTTTTTAACAAAGATCGCAATGACGAATGAAAGTGCAATTTCAGCAACTAGTGCTGATGCACCTAAAAATATCTCACGTGGGGTGATATCATCATCAGTATGGCTTACCTGATGTTTGGATGATGACGATGTCACGCGTTATGCCCTAAATCACGCTGGGTCCAATGTAGCCGGCAGAGTGATATGTATTTATCATTACCACCGATTTCAACTTGGTCACCTTCTTCAATTGGCATCCCATTTGCGTCAAGCCTGATGACCATCGTTGCCTTTTTCCCGCACCAACATATTGTCCTAATTTCACGAAGGTCGTCTGCAATAGCCAATAGCTCTGCACTGCCTGGAAAAAGCTTGCCCTGAAAATCTGTACGAAGCCCATAACACATCACAGGTATGCCAAGCTCATCAGACACACGCGCCAATCCCCATACTTGAGCCGTTGATAAAAATTGTGCTTCATCAACAAAAATGGCGTTAACTGCACCACGATCATGCACATCACGGACTAAGGCAAAAAGATCGTCACCATCCGAAAATAGTTCAGCATCTGCAGAAATGCCAATTCGTGACGCAATCACACCAGCGGTACCGGTGCGATCATCAAGGCGAGCCGTCAACAATAAGGTCGACATACCGCGCTCAATATAGTTATGAGAAGCCTGCAGCAGGATGGTAGATTTTCCAGCATTCATGGCAGAATAATTAAAGTACAGTTTTGCCATTTAATACCTTCAGCGAAGTTCTACCTATCCTGATGCTACAAATAAGAAACTTGAATTATTGAAGAATTGCCTTCACTTCAAGATACTCTTCAAAACCCCATTCGGCTTTCTCGCGGCCATTACCAGATTGCTTATATCCACCAAATGGGGCATCAGCACCGCCAGAACCGCCATTGATATGGATTTGGCCTGCACGCAACTGACGCGCAATGTCTAACATCTGTTCTTTATCTGAACCTGAAATGTAAGCCGCAAGGCCATATTCAGAATCGTTGGCAATTTGAACAGCATCATCAACATCATCATAAGAAATGATCGCAAGAACAGGCCCAAAAATTTCTTCCTGAGCGATGGTCATATCATTGGTGACATTGCCGAAAACAGTTGGCTTCACATAATAACCACTATTTATGCCTTCAGGCTTGCCAGTGCCGCCAGTTACCAATGTTGCGCCTTCATCAATACCCTTTTGGATCAGGTCTTGAACTTTGCCAAATTGTAATTCTGAAACCAATGGACCGATGATCGTACCATCAGCTTTTGGATCACCAACAACTGTTTTTTCAGCTGCGGCTTTAGCAATGTCTAGGGCTTCTTCATGACGATTTGCAGGTACCAACATACGTGTCGGCGCGTTACATGACTGACCTGTGTTGTTCATGCATCCATCAACACCTGCCGTAACAGATGTGGCAAATGCATCATCATCAAGCACGATATTTGCAGATTTACCGCCTAATTCTTGCGCGACACGCTTAACGCTGTCTGCTGACGCTTTTGCCACCGCAACACCGCCACGCGTAGAACCTGTGAATGACATCATATCAATGTCAGGATGAGCAGACATAGCTTCACCCACAACTGGACCATAACCATTGACCAAGTTAAAGACACCTGCTGGCACACCAGCTTCATTAATAATTTCTGCAAAAACCATTGCTGAAAGAGGTGCAATTTCAGATGGCTTCAAAATAGCCGTACAGCCTGACGCGATACAAGGTGCAACCTTTGATACAATCTGGTTAATTGGCCAGTTCCACGGTGTGATCAGCCCACATACACCAATCGGTTCGTGACGAATTAAAAAGTTACCATGTTCATATTCAAACTTATGATTTTCCAAGGACCGGATCGCAGCTTTAAGGTGACCTAATCCTACGGACGCTTGCGCACCACGAGCCAGATATGTTGGCGCACCCATTTCAGTTTGGATTGCGTCAGCAATATCATCAAAACGCTTTTTGTAAGTTTCGCGAATCTCTGTCACCATTTCAGCACGTTCTTTAACTGAACGCGCGGCATGTGATGGGAATGCTGCACGCGCTGCAGCGACTGCCTTGTTAATATCTTCGGCAGAACCCACAGAAATTGTTGCAACAGATTCTTCAGTTGCAGGGTTAATCACATCAAGTGTTTCAGGCGTAGAAGGATTAACCCATTCACCATTTATGTAGAATTGTGTGTGTGTCATAAGGTTCTCGTATTTCTTCCAATTTATCTAAGATGATAGGTCGGGGTAGAATGACACCCCACAAAACGAAACAACAAATTAATCCAGCAAGCCATGCTCGTCCAGCACTTTACGTGCTGCGCGGAAACATTCAAGTGATTGCGGCACGCCACAATAAATACCTATCACATGAATAATGGCGCGAATTTCCTCAACACTTACACCATTCTTAATAGCACCGCGGCAATGCAATTCCCATTCATGCATTTTACCTAGCGCGCCAATCATGGCCAAATTCATCATTGAACGTGTCTTTGCATCAATCGCATCATCACCCCAACCAAATCCCCAACACCAGGCTGTCATCGCCTCCTGGAATGGGCGGGTAAAATCATCAGCATTTGCCAACGTGTTTTCTACGTATTCAGCGCCAAGTGTTGCTTTACGCTGAGCTAAACCAACATCAAATTTATTGTCCATGTATCGTCTCCATTAATAAATATATGATAACGAACTTATAGGGAAATTTGATTTTAGCAATCCCATGATGCAAGCTGGTCTTTCCAATTCATATAAATTAGGACTTTATTAATTAAAGAGGGCTTCTTCATGATTGCGCGCCTGTACTATAGAAAATTTAAATCACCTGACCATGTAACACGTATGTTTGGCACAATCGAAACCCACGTGAATAACCGTATTGTTGCGGTGAGCGCATCTTTAATTTTTCTGCGTTCAGATGAACATCCAAGCACTATGCTTGAATTATGGGAATACCCTGATGAAGACTCGATGCATTGGGTACGGCAGTCATTAGAAGGCGCAACCGTAATCCCAGATGCAATGTTGCCTGAAAACACAATCTTCACACTGAATGAAATTTTCAGCCATAATGATGACTGGAATTAATTATATTCAGCGTCACCCATTAAGCGTTCATCTCATCAAGTGCCGCTTGCCGTGCGTATGCAACATCACTATCGGACACATAAATAAGTCCTGCAAGGCGACGCATCATCGCGCTTTCATGTGCATCAATATGGTCGTCAGTCAACACAACTTGCCACAGCTTCTGCATTAGATAGATTTTCTCATCCATGCTGTAATTCGCATTCACACGCTTAGTCCAGCCATATAAATCACCTGCATCTTTTGCCGAAACTTCCGCTTCATGCATCAATTTATCTGTTTCGACATCATCAAGGCCAAATTCATCAAGAATGATACGGCGGACCATATCTATCTCACCTTGTTCGGCTGAGCCATCAACATAAACTGCACGAAATAACAACGCTGCCGCTATGAGGCGTAATTCTTCGTCTTGGCTTTTAGGTGTCTCGTTGGGTCCTGCCATTAGGTCTTTTAAAAAATTGATCATTATATTGGCCTCCTTATTCTTATCTAGGCGGAAGCGGACTACTTATCAAGCACTTGTGCTACAACCCTTTAATAGTGTTATGATGTTTGCATGACTAATGCGCTGCAAAAAATTAATTTAGACGACGATATTGGTATAATCGGACTTGGCCGCATGGGCCATGGTATTGCTTACAATCTGCTAAAGGCTGGATTTAAACTTCATGGCTTGAACCACCCAGGTAACCAACCTGTTGATATGCTAATTGCGCAAGGTGCAGTCATGCATGACCATATCAAAGATATGGCAGGTCAAACTAAATTAATTATTATTTGCGTCACAGGAACAGATGATGTCGAAGAGGTATTATGCGGCCCTAGTGGTATATTGGCATCTGCACCATTACCATTAATGATCATGGATTGTTCAACAGGTATCCCACTGCATACGCAGCAACGCCATGATAAAGCTGCACAAGATGGCCATTTTTTCTTTGACGCAGCGATGACGCGAACGCCCGCTGAAGCTGCTGAGGGCAGGCTTAACCTTATCATTGGCGGTGATGAGGAGCTTCGGGAAAACATTTCTGCTGTGTTGGACCCTATCGCTGAAATCGTCACGATGGCAGGCCAAATTGGCATGGGACAACATGCAAAACTTATACACAATTTTGTGTCACTAGGATTTTCAGCAATTTTAGCTGAGGCGACTGCACGTGCAGACATTAACGGCCTAGACAGATCCATCTTCCTTGAGCTAATCGGTCAAGGCGGCGGCGGCGGTATTGTATTTGAACGGTTTCGTCCGTACCTAGAGCAAGGCCGAAAAGATGCTTTCAATTTTACCATAAGCAATGCGGTTAAGGACCTAAGCTACTTTAAAAGCATAAGTGGTGAGGACAGCATAAATAACGCTGTGCTTTCGCTTTATGAGCAGGCTGACCATGGTGATGATACGACAATCCCTGAATTGGTTGACCACATTCGAGACAACCTAAAAACCCGTTAAGCAGCATCATTTGTTGTTTTTGATGTTGATGAGAACATAAGTTTGTCAGCTTTTATATCAAGATCAGCTGTGATGGTATCACCTTCACCAAAACGGCCATCTATTAGTCCCATCGCCATTTCATTATGAATAGTATTTTGGATGACCCTTTTTAAAGGGCGAGCGCCAAATTGAGGATCATAACCTTGGTCACCCAACCAAAGTCGAGCAGCTTCAGTAACAATGATATTGATATGCTGATCTGCAAGACGTTCTGAAAGTGCTGCTAATTGTAAGTCCACAATAGATGCCATATCATCTCGACTTAACCGACGGAAAAGCAATGATTGGTCAAGGCGGTTAATAAATTCAGGACGAAATACAGCTTGGACATCAGTCATTACTTTATCGCGGGCAACATCTGAGTCTTCGTGGTCTGATAAAGCCAGTAAATGTTCAGACCCAATATTTGATGTGAGCATAATAATAGTATTCCTGAAATCAACACGCCTGCCCTGACCATCTGTAAGCTGACCTTCGTCTAAGACCTGCAACAAGACGTTAAAGATATCAGGATGCGCTTTTTCAATTTCATCAAACAAAATGACTTGATACGGACGGCGGCGCACAGCTTCGGTTAGGCTTCCGCCTTCTTCATAGCCTACATAACCTGGTGGTGCCCCTATCAGGCGTGAGACGGCATGCTTTTCCATATATTCCGACATATCCATCCGGATCATAGCTTGAGGGTCATCAAATAGAAAAGCCGCAAGCGCTTTTGCCAATTCTGTTTTCCCAACACCTGTTGGACCTAACATTAAGAAACTGCCCATTGGCTGATCTGAGTCGCTTATCCCTGCACGCGCACGTCGCACCGCATGAGCGATCGCGGTTATAGCTTCTGGCTGACCGATAACTTTGCGTGCCAATACGTCTTCTATTTCAAGCAACCGTGCCTGCTCTCCTGTCATCATCTTATCAACTGGTATGCCTGTCCAACTGGAAATCACTTCTGCGATATGATGGGCATCAACACGTTCATCAATAATGGATGAAGCAGCAACCGCTTTCTTTGCTGCAGCAAGCTCCTGCTCTAATGCAGGTAAAATTGCGTAGGTAAGTTCCGCCGCACGGTCCAATTCACCTTGACGTTGTGCAACCGAAAGATTGTAGCGTGCATCTTCAATATCTTGCTGAATGCGCGTTACTTCAGTTCGTTGAGACGTGATAGCATGCCAGTTTTCCGTCAATCTTTGAGATGCTTCTTCAAGCTTTTCAAGTTCAGCTTCTATAGCTTGAAGACGTTTTTCCTTCCGGTTATGGCTTTCTTTTAACAACGCAGCTTGCTCAATTTTTAACTGAATAATTTGACGATCAATCTTATCAAGATCTACTGGTTTGCTGTCTGATTTAATCCGCAAATGACTTGCCGCTTCGTCCATCACATCAATTGCTTTGTCAGGCAAAAAACGTTCATTGATATAACGGTGAGAAAGACGGCTTGCCGCAATAATAGCATCATCAGCAATATGGACTCCGTGATGGAGTTCATATTTTTCCTTCAAGCCACGCAATACAAAAATGGTATCTTCAACCGTTGGTTCATCCACGTAAACAGGTTGAAAGCGGCGGGCAAGGGCCGAGTCTTTTTCAATATAATTACGGTATTCATCTAAAGTTGTTGCGCCGATACAATGCAACTCACCGCGCGCCAATGCGGGTTTAAGTAAGTTAGCGGCATCCATAGCACCTTCAGATTTCCCAGCCCCCACCAATTGATGCATTTCATCAATAAAGAGGATAACGTTACCTTGCTGGGCATCAATTTCGTCAAGAACAGCTTTGAGCCGTTCTTCAAATTCACCGCGGTATTTTGCACCTGCAACCAAGGCACCCATATCAAGTGACAGAAGTGTTTTATCTAATAACGACGATGGCACATCGCGGTTAACAATCTGTTGCGCTAAACCTTCGGCGATTGCTGTTTTCCCAACACCTGGCTGACCGATCAACACCGGATTATTCTTGGTACGCCGTGACAAAATTTGAATAGTGCGCCGGACTTCTTCTTCACGTCCTATCACAGGGTCAAGCTTACCCTTACGCGCATAATCCGTGAGATTTGTTGCATATTTTTCTAGTGCTTCAAAAGCATCTTCACCATTATCAGAAGTTACTGTTCTGCCCTGACGTTGGGCATCAAATGCATCAGCTAGTTGATGCTTATCGACGCCTGCATTTTTCATAAGCTGTGCAATAGTGGATGTGGACGACGCCATCGCCAGCACGATAAGGTCAGCTGCAATAAATTGATCGCCTTTTGTGTTAGATAATTTTTCAGCTTGAGCCAATATTTTTACCAAGCTTTGATCAATGCTCATCTGGCTGCCGGCACCTGTCACCCGCGGCAACTGAGCCAAGGTTTCTTCTAGTGAAGATTTAAGCAAAACACTGTCACCGCCAGCACGATCAACAAGTTTTGATGCGATTGTGTTTTCATGGTCCAACAATGCCAAGAGCAGATGTTCTGGTTTTAATTGTTGGTGGTCATTATTAAGCGCATAATTTTGCGCTTCACCCAGCGCAGACTTCACCAGCGCTGTAAGCTTATTCATATCCATATCATTCTCCATCGGTCACAGCAGCCCAATTGGCACCACTGATCATTATCATGAAGCCCCATCCTTTCGGCATGGGTGACGACAACTCGTCTTTATTTATGTGGTGATCATGAAATAGATTTCAACAGGTCAATAAATGACGTTGTTTATTGCGCATTTGGAAAAAATAATTGCGTGCCAGCACGCTGAAAATTAGCAATAGCTGTTTGGCCTTCTATGGAAAGCATCCAGTTAACAAAACGCATAGCGGCATCTTGATTTACATAAGGGCAATGATCTTTACTGACAGGAATTATCCCATATTGGTTATGCAATGCTTTATCACCCTCAAAGACGATGACGGCATCACGCTTATTATTATATGCAGTCCATGTGGAACGATCAGTCAACGTATATGCTTTCGTTTCAACGGTGATGTTTATTGTTGCGCCCATGCCATTACCAACCTCTTGATAGGCGGTAATCGGTAGTGCCATGACATCAATTTCAGCTAAATCCCAAAGGCTACGTTCTGCTTTATGGGTACCGCTGTCATCGCCGCGAGAGATAAAGCGAATATTAGAATGCTTAAAGCCTTGTTCTAGCTTGGTTAAGGCTTCGACAACATCCTTAGCATCACGTAAGTCAGCAGGGTCATGTTGAGGGCCGATAATCACAAAATCATTGAACATGAGATCGCGGCGAAATACGCCATATCCTGCGGCCACAAAATTTTCTTCTGCTGATTTGGAGTGTACCAACAGCACATCACCATCACAATTCATGGCATTTTTTATCGCTTGCCCTGTGCCCACTGAAACCACACGCACACGGTCACCACTTGATGCTGTATATTTTGGTAAAATATATTCATATAGGCCAGAGTTATGCGTTGATGTAGTTGATTGCAAGGTGATCATTTCACCTGCATTTGCTCCAACACTCACAAACGTCATGGCCATTAGAAAAGTAAAAAAATTAACCTGCGCATATTTCATGATCTAAGTCCTAGCTGAATTATCTTTAAAAGAAAATGCTTTCTGGAATAGCGCAACATTCTTATGTGGCCGCAATAAAATAAACCCATAATGCTGTTTAATCCATGTGAGTGTTGTTTCACTATAAAACGCCACATGTGTTGGATCACGATGATAATGCCACGTGGCAAAATCAGTAGTGTTATCATAAATCGCAGTCATGACGGCAAGCCAGCCATTTGGCCGAATAAGTTGATAGAGTTGGTCAAACATTTCCCTAGGATAGTGAAAATGTTCAATCACCTCAGTAGCGATAACGGCATCATAAACTTGGGCAAGGCATCCCCGATCATCATGATAAATTGGATCATAGAATGTTGCCTTGAAACCATGTTCACGCATCATCATCGTAAGCGCAGGTATATGCCCATTTGCAACTGGCCCTGCACCAAAATCAAGAACAGTTGCACCTTTCAGTAATTCTAAAGAAAGTGGCGTTTTTAACTTACTTAAAAATTTTCTATAGCCTTCATCATGCGCATCATTTTTATGATGATCATAATGTGTTTTTTCATCATCTTGTGACAAAAAATGGGCCGGGTGTTTAAATCGTAAATCACAAATACTGCATATAAAAAAATTTATATTTTTTATCGTCATTAATGGTGCTGCAGCATTTGTGCAAATTGGACATATCTGATCTGTATTTTTACTACTGATCAAAAGCCTGCACCTTTTGCCGATATTTAAGTGAAAGTGATCTATTAATGATAATCACAGGTATCAACCCTGATAGCACAATCAACATCGCAGGTACGGCCGCATCTTCCAGCAATTCGTCTTTTGCAAATTGATACGTAAGTGTTGCTAGCGTTTCAAAATTGAAAGGGCTAAGCAATAACGTCATCGGTAACTCTTTCATAATATCCACAAACGCAAGCAACAGCCCCGCCAGCATTGATGGCCGCAATAGTGGAATTGTTACACTGAGGACAGATGAAGAAAAAGGATGTCCCAGCACTTGGCTAGCAGGCATCAAATTTGGTGGTAATCGTTTCAGCCCTGCGTTAATTGCACCATAGCCAACAGCTTGAAACCGAACAACATAGGCAAACACCAATACTGCAAGCGTGCCACTCACCAATCGTGACGTATCATCACTGATAATGCCGCGCCAAAGTTGTTCCACTCCAAACACGCATCCCAATACCCCAATCGCTAATATTGTGCCTGGCACAGCATAGCCTGATGATGATAGCGTCGCCATGATACGGCCAGGACGACCAGATTGGTACCGGGCAATAATGCTAACAAATAATGCCATTGCTATAATAATAACCCCAGCCAGTGATGCCACCAGCAAGGTATTTTGAATGGCGTCCACGGTATTAGATGGTATCCCTCGGGCCAAGCCTGATGCCATGAAATTAAGTAAGACACCGACAGGGATCACAAACCCTAACATGATTGGTAATATGCAAATAAGGGCAGCTAATGCGCCTTGCCATAACCCTAATTTGACAGCCAATACCCCAGTAGGTCCACGGCTTTGATTCTCAAAATTTCTACCTAACCTGCCCCAACGTTCAAGACCAAGTAGCAACACAATGATGACAAATGCCATTAATGCAATACGCGCAGCAGCAGGCATGTTTCCCATACCAAGCCACACATTGAAAATTCCAAGCGTCAGGGTATCTATCGCAAAATATTCCACCGTTCCAAAATCAGACACCACTTCCATCATTACCAGCGCCAATCCTGCAACGATTGCAGGACGCGCGAGCGGTAATGCAATGCCATAGAACATATTTCCACCCATCAAACGTCCTGCTTCGAATAATCTTGTCGAGGTGAGCTGAAACGCTGTACGGGTAGTGATGTAGACATAAGGGTAAAGCACTGCGCCCATCACCAAAATAGCACCGCCCATTGATCTTACTTCAGGGAACCAATATTCACGTGATGAAGAAAAACCAAAAATGTCTCGGATCAATGTTTGGACAGGGCCTGCGTATTCCAGAAAGTCTGTATATGTATAGGCAATAATATATGCAGGCACGGCGGCGGGCAGCACCAACATCCACTCAAGTAGCGATCGCCCAATAAATATATACCTGCTGATAATCCAAGCCGTAGTAACGCCAAATAATACCGCAACGATACCTACACCAAACATGAGTTGAAATGTTGTGATAAAATATCGGCTTAATACTGTATCGAACAGATGAGCCATGGTGCCACCTGTATCGCCAAATGCAGTCACCCCCAATGCCAATAAGGGGGCAAAAAGGATGATAGAAATGAACAATTGGGCCCAAACCCATTTCGTTGCAGATCGAAACCAGCTTAAACTTAGCAACGTCCATTCAGGACTTTTCTGATGTGGGTTAGGTGTCGTCATCGCACCTGATCAGGATGAAATTTTCCGACCAAATAATTCAAGTCGGTGCCCAACAAGTTCAAATCCCATATCGCGGGCAATTTTTTCTTTTAATGCTTCCAGCTCTTCATGCTGGAACTCGTGTATCTCACCACTATCAACATCAACAAGATGCTCATGATGTTCACCAGAAAGCTCGTAACGTGCTTTACCGTCACCAACTTCTAATTTATCGATGATGCCCGCTTGTTCAAGCACACCAACAGTTCGATAAATTGTTGCAAGAGAGATTGTCCCATCAATTTCGATTGCACGGCGATAAATCGTATCCACATCAGGATGGTCATCCGCATTGTCGATCAACTCGATAATTATGCGCCGCTGGTTGGTCATTCGCACGCCAGCTTCCAGACACTTGTCGATAACTTTGACCATGAGGATGTTTTCCTTAAAGGATTAATTTAATCCTATTTTAGCACTTGCAAAGCTTTCTGCAAGGTTGATCAATCACGCTTTGGTGTAATTGATCTCATCACCGATGCTTATATGGCCACCTGAGACAACTTTACAGCACACCCCACCGCGCCAGTCTGGAGTCATCGCTTCCATCAGCCCTCTACGCTTTTCTTCCATGACTTCACAAGGATCAGTTTCCATCACAACTTCAAGCGTAACATCCCCAATAGTAAACATGCCGCCTTCTTCTTGAGGTGAGCGCATGCCACTGACAAATATATTCGCCCTGCGCTCCATCCAATGCATAGGCTCACCTGTTTCAGCAACCGCATCAATCCAATCTTGCTCAAATAAAATAGAAACTTGGCGGCGTCGTTTAGTACCGCGTGCATCCCCATCAATACCGCCATCAATGCTGATATCAGCCTGCTCACGCGCTTCCATAGGAGCCATGATCCGCGGGGTAATAGCAAGACCTATAATTGTTGGTTTATCTGTCATTTTAACCTTCCCTTTATTTTAGACACCATAGCCAAAACTTAGTGATTTGATCAAATTTCAGCACGGCCTTTAAATTCACGCCATGCAATACTGGCTTTTGCCCCAAGCCATGCAATGGGTTTAGGCGGCAGTTTTTTTGGTTTTTCCGCCGCCATTAATTCATCAGCTAAATATGAATTTGCTCGCGTAATCTTTTCAGCCGCAGCAATTCCTGCAAGCGTACCTTTTGATGTCCCAAGCCCATTTTGGCAGCATGCCGCAATGATACCATCTTCAACCTCACCAAATGCAGGGGCGGCATTATAGCTCAAGCACAATCGCCCTGACCATCGATAGGCCATCTGAACATCTTTCAACATCGGAAACCGTCGCAGAAACCCTTTGTCTTGATCTCGTCCATAACGGGCAATCCGTGCTTCTGACACTTCCATTGATGGATCAAATGACCAACGATTGCGAACCACAATACGATCACCGCCAATGCCACTTACCCTTCGCACTGTACTGCCCATTGGATCAGAAGGTGTTATCCCCCAACGACGCTGACCGCCAACTGCTTTCATCTGATCTTCTGATAAAGCTTCGGTCATGGATGCATAAGTGAAGACATGCATGAGGCGACCTTTAAAAAAACCAAAACTTTCGGCATGGCCATTAACTGCAAGAATTATCTTTGGCGTTGTGATCATCCCTTGAGGCGTTTTAACCTGCCAGTCTTGACCCACTCGCGTCATTTCTAATGCAGGTGTTTGTTCATAAAGCCTGATATGTGATGACAACCCCTCAGTTAACCCGCGAATATATAACGCTGGCTGCAAAAGGCATGTGCCCGGCATAAACAAGCCCGTTGAGTAGAAGTCACTGCCAGTGACGTCTTTCATTTCATTTGCATCTAACTCTTTATATGGCTCACCTAAATTTTTGAGATGGTTGGCATATTCACGATTATGTTTAAGGCCATTATCATCGGCCGCGCCATTAATTCGGCCACACGCATCCACCGCTTCTTCTGGCATTTCATATTCTTGTGCGGCATCACGCGCAAAGGTGATTGCTTCACGGCTTAACTTGATTTGTTTAAGATCACGATCGAGGCTTGACGTATATTCTTCTGTCGATAACTCATGAGGTAAGTCAATCATGAAGCCCGAATTTCGGCCTGCGGGACCATCACCAATGGTCGTGGCGTCAATTACAACGATCTCATCACCGCCACGCAATTGCACCAAACGCCGCGCTGCAGACAAACCTGCAAAGCCTGCACCAATCACAAGCCAATCACATGTGATGTCTTTATCAAGCTGGCCTGAAACTTGCCGCGGCGGCAATATTCTATTCCAAGCCGCAGGACCCGGATCGCGGGGCAATTTCTTGGCCTTGTATTGGGATGACATTAACTTGCCCCTCCAGCCCACTCTTTCGAGGCCCGCCTAAAACTCATCTGGTGCGTTATCGCTAAGGTCAACCCAAATGGTTTTTATCTCAGTATATTGGTCATGGGCCGCAAGGCTGTTATCACGCCCGCCAAAACCTGACTCACGATAGCCACCAAATGGTGTTGTAATATCACCTTCACCATAACTGTTGACGGTAACCGTACCTGCACGTAACTGGCGAGCAAGACGCATAGCTTTGCGCATGTTGCTGCTGAACACGGCGCCAGCAAGGCCATAGTTCGTATCATTTGCAACTTCAATGGCTTCTTCTGCTGACGCAACTTCGATCACAGATAGAACAGGGCCAAATATTTCATCCCGCGCCAGCATATCACCAGACTTAACACCATCAAAAATGGTTGGTGCAACGCCAGCATCATCAGGGCTATCACCACCAACGATAGGCATATGACCATCTTTTTTAGCGGCAGCAATCATAGATGTAACCTTACCAAAATGTTCTTTATCAACAAGAACGCCCATGCGATTTACAGGATCAAGGGGATTGCCCTGACGCCATTCTTTGACATGAGCAAGCATCTTATCCATCAATTTTTCTTTGATATCTTTATGCACAATTAGGCGGGAGGTTGCAGAGCAATTTTGGCCCATATTCCAGAAAGCACCATTGATGATATGGCCTGCAATCGATTCAAGATCCTCAGCATCATCAAGAACAATGGCAGGGTTCTTGCCGCCACATTCTAAAGTTACTTTTTTAAGATTGGAGTCTGCTGAATATTTTAAAAAACGGCGGCCAGTTTCTGTTGAGCCCGTAAAGCTGACCATATCAATATCTTGATGAAGGCCAATCGGTTGTCCTGTTGTGGGGCCATCACCTGGCAAGACTTGTAACACACCCCGCGGCAACCCTGCTTCCATGGCGAGTTCAGCAATTCGAAGTGCCGTTAGCGGTGTTTGTTCAGCAGGTTTGACAATCACGCTATTACCTGCTGCGAGCGCAGGGCCAATCTTCCACGCCAACATTAACATTGGGAAGTTCCAAGGCAAAATACATCCTACGATACCAATAGGCTCACGTACAATCATGGCCATTGCATCATCACCTACAGGCGCTGTTTGATCATAAATTTTATCAATCGCCTCTGCATGCCATTTGATGGTGGTGATTGTTTCTGGGATATCAATCTCTGCACAATCACGGATAGGCTTACCACTATCAATCGCCTCCATCACGGCAAGTTCATGCCTATTGCGAGTAATAAGCTTACATAATCTGATGAGCACATCTTTACGTTCAGATGGGTGTGCTCTGCTCCAGCTGCCTTCATCAAAAATTTTGCGGGCTTCTACTACGGCGTCGTTAACATCATCACTTGTGGCTTGGTGAATGGTGGTGATGACATCCCCTGTCGCCGGGTTAGTGATTGGCATGGCGTCACCACGCCCCTGCCTGAAGCCACCATTTATAAATGCTTCTGATGGTGGGGTTAGACTTGCTGCTATTGCAGTATATTCCTCAAGGCTAAGCACATCTGACATGATTATGCCTCCTCTACAATTTGCTTGATGGTTATGTTCATGGTGTTAACGACTTGCGCTAAATCACGCTTTTCATCTTTATTTAGTGGCTTTAACGGTAACCGTGGATCGCCTGCAGGCAAGCCACGAAGGGTCATGCCATGTTTAATGTTTTGTAGGAATTTTCCACCTTGCTCCAACACCGTCATTAGGGGCAGCATTGCTGTCATGATACGGCGACCTTTGACAAAATCACCTTCTTCCACGCATGTTTTAAACAATGCTTTATGAGCAAACATTGCAAAATTACTGGCTGCACATACCCATGATCGCGCCCCCCAAGCAAAAAACTCAAGCGCTTGATCATCCATTCCACAGCTAAGTGCAATATGAGGATACCGGCGGGCCAGCAAATGCACGCGGTTAATATCACCCGAACTTTCTTTAATTGCTTTAAAATTACCTGACTGGCCAACACGGTCGAGAAATTCTACATCCATTTCTGAACCCATCCGCCCTGGATAGTTATAAAGCATTACAGGCATATCAACGCTTCGTTCCACGGCCAATGCATGCAATGCATTTTCACGGCCCGTTGGCAGGGAATATGGCGGGGTTGCTATCAAGATTGCGTCACATCCTGCAGATTTTGCTTCTTGTGCCAGCATGATGGAATCTTCTGTTCTAAGCGCACCGGTACCCCCAACAATTGGAACACGCCCTGCAACATGTGCGCACCCAACCTTAAGCAAGTTGATGCGCTCTTCCATGGTATGTGCATAATATTCGCCTGTTGTGCCTGCGATGATAATTCCATCAACACCTTCATCAATTAGATGATCCAGCACCGTGCAGAAACCCTCTTGATCAATGCTCATGTCTTCATAACATGGGGTTACGGCTGGGGTATAAATTCCATAAAATTCGCCATTAAAAGCCATTATATTTTTGCCCTCATATTCTAATTATCTGGCTAAGCCATGATCTGAATTTAAATCAAAATCCAGCGGCGTTGGCCGGATATAGCGGTCTATATATTGTCGTGATAATGCCCAGTGTTCAAGGGTCAAGGACACTGCTGCGTCTTCATCACGGGATGCAAAAATCTCAATAAATTGATCATGGTGCTGGCACGCAATATCCACTTGTGACAATTCGTCTTGATCTTGCTGCGTATCTTCAGCCCAGAAGGTTTGCCCTATCCGCGCATGGTCAATCAACAAACGCTGTAAGCTAGGCATTAAATATGGGCTCTGTGCCATCTCACCAATGCAATGATGAAAACGGTCATTATAATATACCATGTCATCAACCTGACGTTCTTCTGTCGCTCGTTTAAATTTACGTTGTATCATTGCAAGATTATCAATTTGAGCAGATGTCGAAGATTGTGCTGCCAACCTTGAAATAGCACTATAAATCATTGGTGCCGCCAAGAAAAAATGATGCATAGATTTATGATCCATGGGGGAGACAATCGCGCCCTTATTTTCTCTAATTTGCGTATACCCTTCGCCTGATAGCTGACGTAATACTTCGCGAAGAGGGGTGCGTGACAATCCATATAACTGACCAAGACTCACCTCATCTAAAGGCTCACCTGGGTTCAGCTCCATTGTGATGATTTTCCGCCGCAACACCTGCAACACATCATCTTTAGTATATTTTTCAGGATGAAGCGATGCGTCGTCCATATGCCCCTCCATGAACCTCATGCATTAATCTGCGGTTTCTGCAGTGCTAGAATGGTGTTGACAATGGTTCAAGCTTATCGCAAAAAATAATTGTATACAAACTGTATTTATATTGTTCCGTTGTGAATATTATTGATCAGATATTAGGTGGTACATATGAGTGATGAAAAATTAGATCTTAAGGCAAGACGTGGTGGACGCGGGGAACGACGCGCCCTTCGCACAAAATTAAATGACACCATGCTGCCCAACCTTAAGCGAAATATGCCTTTGGTTGAGCCACTAAGCCCTGAAGAAATCGAAAAAATCGACAACGCCTCAATGTGCATCCTTGAAGAGGTTGGGGTTGTTTTTCGTGATGACATTGCTCTTGAAGATTGGAAAGCTGCTGGTGCAAAGGTTGAGGGTGACTTGGTCAAATTTGACCGCGGCCTTATTCGAGAGTTGATCTCCACTATTCCGTCTGATTTCACGTATTCAGCACGTAACCCGAAAAATAATCTCGATCTTGGCGGTGTAAACTCTATGTTCATCCCAATGACGGGTGCGCCATATCTACGTGATTTAGAAGATGAACGCCGAAACCCAACTTTAGACGATTTGGCAAACTTTCATAAATTGTCACACATGCTGCCGAGCCTTCATTCTTCTGCGCATCATATCGTTGAGCCAATGGACCACCCTGTCTCTCATCGTCATTTGCGCATCACATATTCGTCCATGAAACATTCAGACAAAACCTTCATGGGCATGACCACCTCTGGCAAGAATGCTGAAGATGTATTGGACATGTGCGCCATTTTATTTGGTGAAGATTTTATGGAAACTCATCCTGTGGTAACCGGTAATTGTAACGGTAATTCACCGCTTGTTTGGGATGAAACGATGTTAAGTGCCATGCGTGCTTTTAACCGCCGCAATCAACCTGTGCTATGCTCACCTTTTGTATTGGGCGGTGCAAATACGCCGGCATCTACTGTACCTGCAGTTGCTCAGTTAAATGCAGAAGCGCTCTCTGCGCTTGCTTATACTCAAGTGGTGCGTAAAGGGTGTCCGGCAATTTATGGGCATTATCTATCGACCGTATCTATGCAATCTGGTGCACCTATGGCTGGCACGCCTGAAATCAGCTTGATGAATTTTATGATTGGCCAGATGGCGCGATTTTATAATGTGCCGTGGCGGACATCTAATACATTGGGTGGCGCAAAAACCCTAGACGCGCAAGCAGGCTATGAAAGCGCGACCACGCTGATGGCCGTCATGCTATCTGGCGCTAACTATATTTGGCATTCAGCAGGTTGGAACGAAGCCGGTATGCATTGCTCTACCGCCAAGTTTATTATTGATGCAGAACAGTGTGAGATGGCCTATCGGATGATGGAAGGCCTCCGCTGGGATGACTTTGATGAAGCGCTTGCAGCAGTTCGCGATATTGGCCCAGGTGGACATTACCTTGGCCATGACCATACGCAAAATAATTTCCAACGGGCGTTCTTTATGCCAACTCTTTTTGACAATAACTCTTATGAACAATGGGTTGCTGAAGGTTCAAAAGATGCAACTACGCGCGCTTTAGAAAAAGCAAAAAAGCTGCTTCATGAGTATGAAGAGCCGACGTTGGATCCCGCTATCAATGACGCATTAATGGATTACATCATGCGCAGAGAACGTGAAATTCCTGCCGAAGATGCGCTTAATACAGAATTTTAAAATCGCCACTTCAGATCACAGCTTTTTCAAGAAATGGTCTATTTTTTCTAATGCGTTCATAGCTCAATTCACTCATGTCAAGGGATCGGTATTCACCATAAGTGATTAGTTCTGACATGCCGCGCCCCATGGCAGGTGATTGCTGGAACCCATGTCCAGAGAAGCCATTTAGGAAGTAAAAATTACCAAGCTCATCATGGGGGCCAATGATCGCATTTTGATCAAGGGTATTATAGGCGTAATGGCCAACCCATGCGTTCATCAATTTAATGCGCTCGAATGCCGGCACGCGGGCAGCAATAGCTGGCCAAACCTTATCCTCCCAAATGCTATAATCGAGCTCAAAATCATCGAATGCAACAGCAGGGTCCACATCAGGCGGGCATCCACATAGGTAGTATTGGCCATCAGTGCGCATATGAACACCGCTAGGGTCAATAGTCAGTGGCAAGTCACGACTGAGCTTTTCTTCTGCATCAAAGATAAAAGTGTAACGCCGGCGCGGTTCAATGGGTAAGTCGATACCCGCCATCGCAGCAGTTTTTGCACCACGCGGGCCTGAGGCATTAATGACTTTTCCTGCGGTAATAATCGTTCCATCTGCGAGCACTAGGCTATCAACAGCACGCGAAGATGTATTCATCCCAACAACCTCACCATGAAGATATTCAACACCATGTTGACGTGCTTTACGCTTCCACCAGTCAAAAAGTGTGTTGCCATCAAAGTAACCTTCATCCTTAGTATTATGCGACCCAAGAATGATGTCATCAAGGTTATAAAATGGATAGTCTTGGGCAATCTCATCAGCAGTCATGATACGTGTACCTGCACCATGCGATGATTGCATATGTTGATTATCGATCAATATATCTGCGAAAGCTTGATTGTCTGCAAGATACATATAGCCATAGCTTTGCAGCAACACATCAGGGACATCGGGATCATCACCCATGAAACTACGGAAGTTTTTAACAAACGACGCACCAAATTGAGAAATTTTGATATTGATAGCGGTGGAAAACTGTTGCCGGATGCATGAATTTGTATGTGACGTCGATGCAAATTCATAATTAGGATCACGCTCGATCACCAATATAGAGCCATCAAAGTCATCATTGTCAGATAGAAACCAAGCTGTAGATGAGCCGATCATCGCACCGCCAATGATCACGACATCATAATGATTTTGCTTAGCTTCAGATGTGAAACCCATATGTGACATATCAAACTCCCTTTTAAGAAAGATTAATCAAAAAGGCGCTACTGTAAATAAAACAATAAATATGAGCAGATCAGATTTATTATGATTGCACCTATTGAATAGTAGATATAGTTATTAGAACTCTGATATATGTTAGTTCAGTTTTTTATGATCTTTTGTTTGCAGCACTATGTTTCGTCTAAATAAATTCACTAAGAAATTAATTCTGGCCACCACAATTTCTTCCTCGCTGGCGATGGGTTCATTTACGTATGGACATGCAGCTGATGGCGCCAGTGAAATGGAAGATAAATTTTTTGCTGCTGTATTTGATGATCCAGCAAACTTATTATTGAACTTCAAACTTGCTGGCGCGCAGCTTGACAATGATAACATTAAAGGTGCGATTGGTACGCTTGAACGTATTCTCACATTGTCACCAGAAAATAACCAAGCCCAATTCTTATTGGGCACAGCAAATCTGCGCATCGGAAACACTGCTGAAGCACGCAGGATGTTCATCATATTGCTTGCAAACCCTAACGCCACAACAACTGAGCGTGAACAGGCTCAAGCAGCATTGAACAACCTCAATAGTATTTCCAAGCGATTCACCATATCGGGCGTATTGATGGTTGGCGGCGGTATTGCTGATAACCCAGAAGGTGGTTCTGTCGGGAACTTAACTGAAGCCGGACCTGGTGGCAGCATCAGCTCGGGGTTCTCCAAAAAGGCTACACATGAAGAATTCACTACTGTGTCTGGTAATGTGAATTTAGCGATGAAGCTCGAGTCACAGCGCAAAGAAACACTTAATATTGGCTTTTCGTCGTCATCAAAAGATTTTGCTCAATACAATGCTGGTGACTTGGCTACACTTGGCATGAATGTGCGTTATGGCCGTGCTTTTGAAAAAGGCATGTTAAATACAACTTTAAGCTCAAATCGAGTCCATATTGATGACAAGCATTATTTGAATGGCTATTCTGCAAATGTAAGCTACAGCCAGACATTTTTTGAACGCTGGAATGGTAACGTTACCGCAACAGTGGGCCGCAATGTTTTTAAAGAAGATCATTCTTCTACTGCTGGTGAAAAAACCGCTAAATCGGGCGGTATAAATTTACGGCTAGCAAGAGCCTTTTCAAGTTTCCAGCTTGGCGGCAAATATGGTTATAATACAAGCCGTGCTACGGTAAAAAGTAATTCTAAGAAGACACATAGCGGCGGTGTTTTTGCATCAACTAACTATATCCCAGGCATAACCACATTAAGCCTTGATGTAGCTCACACTGACTTTAGTGCAGCAGATGCAAGCTATAACCGAGATGAAAAACGTAAAGACCGCACTCAATCTGTTGGTATTAATTATATTATTGGGTTATCTAGCCTAAATGTTCCTATTGGAAACGAGCCGCGAATTAATCTTGCATCCAAATATAGCAAAACAAAATCTAATATTGCGAACTTCACCAAATATTCAGGTGAAATGTCCATGACACTCATCAAGCCCTTTTAATATTTGCATCATGCAATGAGATAGAAAAACTATGCATAATGCTTTTATGCTATGATCGCGACATGGGCATCTTAGATAACATCTTAGCTACACTTCGCGATCAACCTTGGTGGTCACGCACTAAAACTATTGCGTCAAATCAAGACCTTAGCACATCAGAAATAATTGACTTTTTAATTGAAACCAATGGTGGTCAAGCCGCATTGAATCATGCTGGCGCATTAATGGAGCGAATCAATCATTTTGATGATGAGGAACTTATAGATTTCTTTAGTTATCTGCTGACCATGGATATAGATGCCGAAGCGGTGGGGATAGCCGCGACTGCCTATAAACTTCAGCCGACGGCAGCAAATTTCAAAGAAATCAAAAAAACGGCTACACCATTGTGGCAACGTGTATTTGAACGGATCAACGCCAACAGTCATGGCACGGTATGCCTTGTCCGTTTGCGTTCGCAACTGCTGCGTCTTATGCGCGAATATCCACAATTTGATCGGCTTGATGTCACGTTAAACACCCTAATGCTGTCATGGTTTAACCGTGGGTTTTTGGTGCTCGAGCCAATAAATTGGTCAACACCAGCAAACATACTTGAGAAAATCATTCAATATGAAGCTGTGCATGAAATCAAATCATGGGATGATTTGCGTGCGCGGCTTGAACCCGAAGATCGGCGCTGTTTTGCATATTTTCACCCTGCAATGCCAGATGAGCCTTTAATATTTGTCGAAGTTGCATTGATGCAAGATATGCCAACCAAGATCAGTGATGTATTGAGCACACCCCGAGATATCATTAGTCAGCATGATGCGCGTGTCGCTGTGTTCTATTCAATCTCGAATTGTCAAAGTGGATTAAGTGGCATTTCGTTTGGCAATTTTCTTATTAAGCGCGTCGCCAGTGATTTAAAACGTGACTTACCAGAATTAAACCAGTTTGTAACACTGTCACCTGTCCCAACATTCCGCAAATGGCTAGCCAAAAAAGACCCTAATTTTGAAAACTCACTTCCTCGATCTGTAGTCGCACCTGATGAAGAGCGTGATGAAAAGCTCTTGAACTTGGCTGCTGAATATTTCTTAAAATCAGATCGTGACAATGGCACGCCAAACGATCCTGTGGCCCGCTTCCACTTAGGTAATGGTGCCGAACTTGCATCAATTAATTTGTTTGGCGACCAATCAATCAAGGCATTGGAACACGCTGCGGGATTGATGGTAAACTATGAATATAAGCTTGATGCGGTGGAATACCGACATGATGATTTCCATAAAAATGGAACCATCTATGTGGCAGATCACATCAAAGCAAGATTGTCAGATACTGAATAATCTTATTAAAGATCAGTGCTGAAATTCATCATTATAATCGTTGCGCATTTCCGCTTTTTGTACTTTGCCCATTGTATTGCGCGGCAAAGCTTCAACAAATTTTATACTTTTTGGTTGTTTGAATTTCGCTAGTTTATTTTTCAAGTCGATCATAATGTCGGCTGATGTTAGAGCACGACCTTTGTCATTATCTTGCCGTACAATCACGGCTACAACTGCCTCACCGAAATCTGAATGCGGAACGCCAATCACTGCTGTCTCATCGACGCCATCTATCATATTGATAACATCCTCAATTTCTTTTGGATAAATATTTAGACCACCAGAAATAATCAGGTCCTTATCACGCCCAACAATCGTGATATATCCATCTTTGTCGATCATCCCCATATCACCAGTGATGAAAAAACCATCATCGCGGAAACTTTCTTCTGTCTTTTCACTATTCTGCCAATAACCTGTCGTGACATTATCGCCATGCACCTCGATTAAGCCTATTTCGCCGACCGGTATCTCATGTCCTGTTTCTGGCGAAACTATACGCACAGACACGCCAGGTAATGAAAAACCTACTGTACCTGCCCGGCGCTCCCCTTCATAAGGATTAGACGTGTTCATATTTGTTTCAGTCATGCCGTATCGTTCCAGAATTTTATGACCAGTTCTGGCTTCAAATTCCACATGTGTTTCCGCAAGAAGTGGCGCAGAACCTGAAATAAATAAACGTATATGCTGTGTTAATGCCGCATCAAAACGATCATCTTGCAGCAGTCGCGTATAGAAAGTTGGCACCCCCATAACAGAGGTTGCTTGCGGTAAAAATTCCATCATCTTATCACGATCAAATTTCGGCAAAAATATCAATACACCCCCAGCACGCACGACTACATTACCTGCCACAAACAGCCCATGCGTGTGGTAGATTGGCAGTGCGTGCAACAGCACATCTCTATCTGTAAATTGCCAATACTTCTCTAATGTTATCGCATTAGAAAGAAGGTTCTTATGACTCAACATGGCGCCTTTAGACCTACCTGTTGTGCCTGATGTATAGAGTATAGCCGCAAGATCATCTTCATGCCGCTTTACTGCTTCTAAAAGCTCGGGCTGGTTTACAGCTAGGTTCTTCAATTTTCCTTGGCCTGCCGCGTCTAAGGTTGTGTAAGTGACATTGCTGTTAGCAATATTTTCCAGAAGTTCTGTTTCAACTTTTGGGTCTATAACAACAACACGCGGCGCTGCATCTTCGATAAAGTAAGAGAGTTCTGAAACGGTATAACCTGTATTTAACGGGAGAAAAACACCACCAATTTTGACTACTGCAAAGTATAATGCGAAAGCTGTGGGTGACTTTTCGGCCTGAACCGCAACCCGGTCCCCAGGGCATACGCCAAGGGTAAGCAATGCTGATCCCAATTGGTTAATTTCTGTTAAAAAATCAGCGCGTGAATAGGTTTGTTTATCTTCTGTGATTAAAAATGGCTTATTGAGATCCGCCGCTTCCCATGACTCGAAAATTGTATCAATTAGTGCATTATACGCCATTACCACACCATGTTTAGTCAGCATCACATCGAACTACTATATTACCTGAATACGCTTTTTGGATAAACTTTTCTTTTGCCAGATGAAGTTGATCCAATGAAAATGTTTCTGCAAGATTCGGTAAAATAACACCGCGTTCAATTAACCCAACAAGCCGTCCCATCGTGCCTGGTGGGACAATAGTTGCACCTGTCATCTGAAGGTCTTTATAAATCAAATGGCGAAGATCCATATTAACCATAGGCCCAGAAATTGCGCCCGATGACGAATAACGCCCATATTGTTGTAATGTATCAAGCAATACTGATGTTGTCTTACCGCCAACCATATCAAGCGCAACATTAATGCCATCTGGGCAGAACCCCCGTATCGCGGCTGCCAAATCATCAGCATGACGATCAATCACGCAATCGGCACCATTTTGGCAGACCATGTCATGTTTAGCCTTTGCCGCAATACCAATGACTTTTGCCCCTCGATGACGACAAAGCTGAGTTGCAAAACTGCCAACACCGCCTGAAGCCCCTGCTATGACAACTGTTTCACCAGGTTGCAGGCCTGTTTTCATGATTAAGTTTTCAGCAGTGGTTAATGCACATGAAAACGTCGCCAATTCTTCATATGAAAGGTTACTATTGATAGCGACTGCATTTTCTGAGGGAACAACTGTATATTCAGCAAAACCACCATCACATTCAGAGCCAAAATAAACCGCTGATGATGAATGTTGCCAATTTGCAGATTTAAAAATCCATGGATCTACGATAATACGTTCACCAATACGTCTTGTGGTAACACCATCGCCGACAGCAACTATGTCGCCCGCAACGTCGGCACCTTGTATGCGCGGGAATTGAATAGGATTAGAAGACCAGCTGTCACTTTCATTGGCAGCATCTGAAAAACCGCCCATGCCGCCATCTTGCGTAATCCCGTCCTTAACAGACTTAGAATACCAGGACGTGCGTGTGTTAATATCAGTGTTGTTCAATCCGCAAGCTTTTACGCGGATTAATACTTCACCTGGTTTTGGTGTTGGTGTTGGCCAATCTTCATGCCAGACCAACTGATCAAAACCACCATGGCCTTTTAAAACCATGGCTTTCATCACCTCAGGCCTATCATCAACTTGAACTGCCATTCTTCACCGCCATAAGTTATGCCTTTTTATTCTTACCACATTAGATGATGAAGTCATTACTTCATCACCTTGCCCCAG
Organism: Puniceispirillales bacterium (SeqCode); assembly: GCA_965660595.1. GTDB lineage: Bacteria > Pseudomonadota > Alphaproteobacteria > Puniceispirillales > UBA1172 > JAGWAQ01. Next base: position 39,734 of record CBFIAO010000005.1, read on the forward strand.
CGCAAAGATCAGATTAAGTTAATCCTATGAATGAGTTTGAAAAAATTAAATTAGAATTGATCAACGCAGGACATGATCCTGATTTAATTGATCGTACAATTGACGCCGCCCAAGGCTTGCGTTCCATCCTTGATGATGCTCCTACACCACCTGATCTTGACCTCAAAGATGTGTTTTTGGATGAGGCCTAATCTATGAGCTCACGTTATACATCTATCACTGAAGCGCATGCTATTGCTGCTGATAAAGATGATCGGATCGCTCAGGCAAAATCTGTACTATCTGATCTAGATACGCTTGGGCGCCAACTTAATGCCGTTACTTTTCTGGACCCTGAACTTACCTTGGCGCAAGCAGAAAAAGACTTGAAGACAGATAGTCGCCTTGCGGGCGTGCCACTTGCTCATAAAGAGCTATATCGGCGAAAAGGGTGGCCTGATGAAGGTGGCTCAAAAAGCCATCAAGGTAATATTGCAACGGAAACCGCCAATGCAATTAGCCAACTTGATCATGCTGGTGCGATTGATTGTGGCCGGCTTGTTTCGGTTGAATTTGCACTGGGCGTAACTGGCCATAATGAATATGCTGGTACCCCAAAAAACCCGTGGAACCCAAACTATATTTGCGGAGGGTCATCTTCTGGATCAGGTGCAGTTGTTGCATCTGGTATAGTTTCTGCGGCCCTAGGCACTGATACTGGTGGTTCTATCCGTCTTCCTGCAGCTGCTTGCGGTTTGGTTGGGATCAAACCTTCGTTTGGCCTTGTTAGCCGACACGGAATTTTTCCATTATCAAATTCACTTGATACGGCAGGGCCTTTGACGCGTTCAGTAAAAGATGCTGCGATCATGCTGGAAGCTATAATGGGTTATGATAGGCAAGATCAGGTATCAATCAAAACAACGCTGCCATCACTTACAACGCATCTTAACGATGGCATCAATGGATTTAAAATTGCCCGTGTAGAAAATTATTTCCTTGATGGTGTCGACACTCCAGTGGCTGATGCGACCGAACAAGTGTTTCGTGATATCGAAGGCCTTGGCGCTGAAGTAAATGACACTGACTTGATTGATATGGACCGCGCCAACAGCTTAAATGTGCTGCTAATTGCACTTGAAGCCGCCGGCCTTCATCATAATACTATCAATAATTGTCATGATGGCATGAACGAACAAACAGTCATGCGTGTTATGACTGGCCTATTCACTAATGTAGATGACGCACAAAAACTTGGGCGTTTAAGGGCGCAAATGGCACGTCATGTGATCAACACATTATTTGCAGATCACGATATATTAATGACACCAGTCTGGCCGTTTTTACTTCCAACGATCGAAGATAGTGATGTTGGCGCTAATCCAACAGCAGCCCCTTTAATGCAGCGTATTGGTCACAACACTCGTCCATTTAATTTTTTGGGTCTTCCGGCAATCGTATTGCCTGTTGGGTTTGATGAAAATGGCCTCCCCTTATCTGTACAGCTTGTTGGCCGTCCATTTTCGGAACCTAAATTATTCCAAGCAGCAGCAGCGTTAGAGCGTCATTATGCGTTTTGGGACAATCGGCCCAACTTAAATAATTATTAATCCAACATATTGCATCTGCATCTCGACGCAGAACTCTATTATTCATTGGGAATTATAGACAAATTATATGTTTACTGTTACATCTCTGAGCTGAGTTTTATTAAAGCTAAGTGTGTTTTCCTTTATGTCAAATAAACAGAATAATGATTCATCATTGGCAGGTGCAAGATGCCCAAAATGTGGGGAAGTTTGTGTTTATGAAGTAAGTGAAGAATTGGCCAGGGCAACAGTTAGCAATGTTCAGATTGCTTGCCATGCTTGCGCACATATTTTCAAAGCAAAACTGCCTGAAGATAAAAAACTGCCACCATTGCAAGACACGTCATCACATGATGAATCAATACATGATTATACCGAAGTTGGTGATAGCGATGATCTTGAAGACATAGCACTAGAACAACAAACAATCATAAAGGCACCTTCAAGAGGTCATTTTGCACGTAACCGCATTCGTTATACCGCGCTAGCCGTAGTGTCATTGTTGACCATGGTCATTACCGTCTTTGCGATGATCAACACGTCTAAAGATTTACGTAATAATGCGTTAGCAGGCCTAGAGGAAGCGCCACCTGTATTAGATGTATTAAAAGCCGCAAAAAAAGCTGAGCAAAAAGCCCAGCTTGCAGATAATGATGCCGCTCCGCCATCATCAGAAGAACAGTCAGCATCTAATCAGGTGTCGCAAGCAACACCCACTACAAGCGCCCAATTCGAAGTCATTGATCGCGGCTATACCATCAGCACATCAAATCTTGGTACTGTTATGAACATTAATATTAGCGTTGCGAATAATGGTGATGTAGCTGCGAAACCCGCAAAAATGATGGCTCATCTCTTATCACCAGAAGGCGTTATATTGATGAGCTGGCCGATGATAAATCAGGCCACTCCAAGCCGTGATCTAATTTCACCTAAATCCTCACGGCAATATTCAGTTCAGCTTATTGAGCCTCCAACAAACGCCAAAACATTAGAAGTAGAAATTCAATAATTTAGGGCGTGGCAGCTTTTGGATTAAGCCTCGTCTTTTTTGAGGGTTGAGGCCGCCATGGCCAGTGCAACAGCGGACCACATAAAAATATTGTTCCACTGCCCAAAGAAATCAGATGTTGAAGCAATTGGCCAGAACAGGCCTAAAGGCACAATAAATGCAGTTGCTGTAAGAACATTTTCAGGGTTGCGCCGCCTTGCTAGATAACACGTGATGATCATTGACCACATCATAACCGACCCAATAACAAAGCCTATTATTCCTGTTTCTGCCAATAATTGTATGTAGAAATTATGCGGATGAGGGTGGCATTCGAGCATTGGATCATCATTCGTTATCTCAGCACACATATCACGGAAATTAGCCGTGCCAATACCGATCACCGGCGCCATTTCAAAAGCCATCATGCCAGGCTTCATTGTTTTGTAATATTGGCTATCTTCATGGGTAGGTATGTGGTGAATAAAATGCGTCACATATCGTTCTGACATACCAGGTGCAGATGATACCAATATAACAACGGCAACAACTTCAATCATGACTAATGCGAAATATCGCCGCAATTTTGGCTTCCATACCAACCCTGCAAGCATGCCGCCGCAAGCTCTTATCAAAAAGTTAATTCTCTCACCTGCAAATACACTCAAAATCATTGTCACAAGCCCAACAATGCCAAGTAGACCCGCCAACCGACCACGTATAGACACAGCAAGCGCAACCAAAACCATAAATGCGGGCAGACCTACTTTCGCCAAGTAATTACCGGGCACTAAGTCTCCATAAGGCCAACTTAACCGGCCACCTTGCTGCCCTAGAATTAATAATTCAGCTGTTAATATTCCGCACATCACCACCATACCTAAGCCAGTAGAGATGAACATTGCGTAAAGCAAGCGGCGGTCCTGTGATAGCCAGAAAGCTGTGGCAAACGCAAATAATGGAAATCTAATCCATACAAAAGCTTCACCCAATGCATAGGATGGTTGTGATGAAACGGCGGCTGATATCAAACATACCACCCAAAATGCTAAGCTTGCGCGTACCCAAAAATGGCGTGCCCAGCTAAAGTCACGCAATTTAATTGACCTGAAGAAGAAGGTTAGCGCTAGCACTGATAACCATAGATCTGCTGGACTGCGCTCAATCAACAAAATGAAAGGACCTAGCAGCCAAAAAATATGCATGATCCGGCCACCTAATGACATCTCTGCCAAAGCTGTGCGCGCATCACGATAAAATATTTTAGTAAGTTCGATGACGGAACGACGATCATCATAAGTCATCTGCGCTGACATGATTTTGCCTTTGTGCCTAAAAATAATTACTCTTTATAGAGAGCGCTTGCCTTGATGCAAAATAAAAAAATCATAATGAGGTAGTAAGGTGGCCACCATCAATAGGAATAACACTGCCCGTCATATATGCACTTCGATCTGAGCAAAGCAGTAAAATTAACCCTTCTAAATCCTCTGGCTGCCCTGTGCGCCGCATTGGAATACGGTTGATTAATTTTGCACCAGCATCTGAATTTAAAAAACCGCTATTTATTTCGGTTTCAATATACCCCGGCGCAATCGCATTCGCACGAATACCATAACGAGCAAGCTCTAATGCCTGCACCTTGGTCAGATGCGCAACCGCCGCCTTACTCGCCACATATGCAGCTGCTCCGCCCATCACCCGTAAACCAGCAATTGACGCTATATTGATAATAACACCGCCACGATTTGCTTCTATCCAGCGCCGCGACATATTTTGTGCGGTATTAAAGACAGCTGTTTGATTAGTATCAAAAACAGTTTGCGTGTCTTGAGGGGCGGCATCCAAAAACCCCTTAGGGTCAGCCATACCAGCGTTGTTAATGAGAATATCTGGCATACCGCCACTTTGTTTTTCGAATTCATCAAAGCCAATTGCAATTGATGAAGTGTCCGTTACATCCATCTGGACCGTATGTGCATTAACCCCCAATTCTGTTGCTAATGCGTTGAGCCTATCTAAACGCCGTGCTGCAAGCCCAACAACGGCCCCATGACGTATAAGCGTTTTTGCAAAATGTGCACCCAATCCAGAAGAGGCACCTGTAATCAATGCTCGCTTTCCTTTTAGATCACTAAAAAAATCTGCGTCATGATTGGTCATATCTTACTAATCCCTGATTAATAATAAATCTTTGTAATTACTCTGCCTTAAATTTCAGGTGCCATCAACGACAGAAAGGTATGGGCAATCAGCCCATAAATATGATTGCTCCATCATTAATTCCTGCTTAGTCTGCCTGAGTATAAGTTATAATTGCACCATTAAATTCGTCATAAAATTTAAGACAGACTTTTGGGGAGGTCCATGGCAATACAAACACCACGCCGCATCACCTTAGGCGAACTCATCCATGAACTAGCCAATACTTTTGAAAACCGACCCGCTATTACTATTGCTGAGACTGGTGAAACATGGAGCTACCGTGCTTTCGATAACCTAATCAATCAGATAGGCCATGGCTTACTTAAGCTTGGGGATGTTTTGTCGTCTTATGTTGGGATCATGCATGAAAATAGCATGGACTATTTAGCAACCACCTACGCTTTAAAGAAAATTAAAAAGGTTGAAGTATCAATAAACCGTGCCTTTCGCGGTGTATCACTTACCCGCATGATCAACTTAACTGAGTGTAGTGTATTGATGACATCCGCTGCACATTTCGATGCGATAGATAATATTAAAAATGACCTTATGCATCTTCGTGCATTAATTGTTACTGATGACGTTGAGGGCGCAAGATCACGTTTCCCACATTGGGAGGTGATCAGTTTTAATGATCTGCTTTCTGATAATATTTCTCATATTACATCTGACGCGATAGACACTGATCTTGCCACAATAATGTTTACATCAGGCACAACAGGTGTATCGAAAGGATGCCTTCTTTCACACCGATACGCCGTAAGAACAGCAGAAAATATGATTGCGCCGTTTCGCCTAACGGCTGATGACGTGAATTACACCCCCTACCCGCTTTCACATATTGGACCTGCATATTACGATATTCTTCCCAGCTTAATGTCAGGTGGCCGTGCCGTAATGCGGGATCACTTTAGTTTGTCTAATTTTTGGGATGAAGTTATTAGCCATAAAGTTACTTGGTTTATGTGCCTAGGTTCTGTTCAGCAATTATTATATAGCGCCCCACCATCAGATAAAGACAGAGCGCATCAGGTAACACGATGCTGGTCAACGCCTGCCCCTGTCCCGAAGAGAGACTTTGATGAACGCTTTGGTCTTCATTTAATTCCTGGTGGCGGTTATGGCTCAACTGATGCAGGTTGGGTGGTGACGCCCCAATGGGATCATCCTGGCGGCACCGTTTTACCACATTATGAAATTGCTATTGTTGATGAACATGATGACATGCTGCCAGCCGGCAAGCAGGGGGAACTTGTGATCCGTCAGAACGAAGCTGGCGTGATATCAGACGGGTATTTTGGCATGCCTCAAAAAACCTTGGAGACACGGCGCAACCTATGGTTCCATACCGGTGATATTGGTTGGATGGATGAAGATGGGCTTTTCTATTTTACCTGCCGGATGGCTGAACGTATTCGCGTGAAAGGTGAAATGGTGTCAAGTTATGAGGTTGAAGAAAGCGTCTTAAGTCACCCTCAAATTGAAGATGCTGCAGCAATTGGTATAGCAGGTCACATGGGTGAAGAAGACATAAAACTGTTTGTGACACTTAAACCAGACAGTACCTTAGATGAAGATCAAATCCGACAATATTGCAGCCTACATATGGCAAAATTTATGGTACCGCATATCGTTACAATTCTTGAAACAATGCCGCGCACACCCACCGGCAAGATTGAAAAGGGAAAACTGGTGGATTATTGAAATTCTTGGTAGCCTTAACTTATAGATTAAGGAAAATACCATGCACAAAAAAACAGCATTAATCATTGGGGGCGGAAGCGGTATTGGCGCAGATGCTGCCCGTATCCTCGCGGACCGTAACTATAATGTTGCTGTGATGTCTTCTTCTGGTAAAGGTGAAGCGCTGGGAAAATCTCTTGGCGGCTTGGGGTTCACCGGGTCCAATCTTGTACCTGAAGATTTAAAAGCATTTGTTGATGCAGCCATGTCTGAATTTGGAAGAATTGATGGTGTGGTGAATTGTGCTGGTCACGGTCCAAAAGGTGATATTTTAGAAATCTCAGATGAAGATTGGCATCTGGGTATGGATTATTATTTAATGAATGTCATCCGCGCCACCAGACTGGTGCATCCTATAATGGAACACCAAGGCAACGGATCTATCGTTAACATTTCAACTTTTGCCGCATTTGAGCCTGATCCAGACTTCCCCACCTCTGCTATTTTCAGGGCTGGTCTTGCCGGTTTTGCAAAATTATACAGCACCAAACATGCCAAAGCTGGCATCCGTATGAATAATGTGTTGCCTGGCTTTATTAATAGCCTTCCTGAAAAGGACGACCGCGTTGCGCGTATACCGCAAGGCCGCTACGCTGATGTGGGTGAGTTATCCAAAGTGATCGCGTTCTTGATTGGTGATGAGTCCAGTTATATCACTGGCCAGAATTTACGCGTTGATGGCGGCCTGACCCAATCTGTATAACCCCTATTTATGTGATAGATTATTATCTTAAAACCATTACTAAATAAACTTGCTCCCGACCTATTGGCGGGGGTATCCTTTCTTATGCAAAAATGAATGAAAGGCGAAAGTATGCCTAAAGGCTTTCTAACGACCCATGTCCTTAATACCGGACAAGGCAAACCTGCTAATGGGATTAAAATAACAGCTTATAAGCTCGATCATGAAAACCGTCGCCAGCTGGCTGAGATGACAACAAATGATGATGGGCGAACCGACAAGCCCTTGCTGCCAATAGGTGAGTTTCCAACGGGACGTTATGAATTGGTTTTTCATGTTGGCCCTTACCTTGCTGAACATTTTCCAGATCAAGGCACACCGTTTTATGAAGACATTACGGTTGCTTTTCATTCATCAGATCCAGATGCCCATTATCATATTCCTTTATTGCTTTCCCCATTTGGTTATTCGACATATAGGGGCAGTTAATGGAATTAAGCACTGAACTTCTAATGATCTTTGTTATTGATTGGCTAGAATTTGCACTGCGTTGGCTGCATGTCATTACAGCAATTGCATGGATTGGATCTTCATTTTATTTCATCGCTCTTGATCTTGGGCTGTGGCGTGACCGCAAATTACCTGAGGGGGCACATGGTGAAGAATGGCAAGTTCATGGCGGTGGCTTCTATCATATTCAAAAATACTTGGTGGCCCCAAAGAATCTTCCTGAACATTTAACGTGGTTTAAATGGGAAAGTTACGCCACTTGGCTGTCGGGCTTTGCCTTAATGGCTATCGTATATTATCTCGGTGCTGATATTTATCTTATTGACGCTGAAAAAGCTGAACTTAGTGCATCTGTTGCTATTTTGATTTCTATCCTGTCACTGGTGGTGACATGGGTTGGTTACAGCATTCTATGTCGTTCAAAGCTTGGTGAAAATAGTACCGGGTTAATGATCATCCTTTATTTATTGATCGTTGCATTGTCTTGGGGCTTTTCTCAAATCTTTACGGGCCGTGCAGCATTTCTTCACCTGGGCGCGATTACAGCCACTATCATGTCTGCCAATGTTTTCATGGTCATTATCCCTAACCAGAAAATAGTTGTAGCTGACCTTAAGGCTGGACGTACGCCAGACGCCAAATATGGAAAAATTGCAAAACAGCGGTCCACCCACAATAATTATCTGACTCTGCCTGTAATCTTTTTGATGCTGTCAAACCATTACCCTCTTGCCTTTGCAACCGAATATAGCTGGATCATTGCAGCATTGGTGTTTTTAATGGGCGTAACCATCCGCCATTATTTCAATACCATTCATGCACGTGCAGGAAATCCTCGTTGGACATGGGCCGCAACGCTGGGCATTTTTATTACCATCATGGCATTGTCATTAGCTCCATTAATGATGGAAAAAGAATATGATGATGAAGCAGGGTGGGATACATCAATCTTGTCAGGTCAAGCCAGCCGACTAGCTAATCATGAGGATTTTGAAACTGTTACTGATATTGTAATGGGACGATGTTCAATGTGTCATGCTGTCGAGCCATATTATGATGGCTTTATCGCACCACCAAAAGGTGTTGTGTTAGAAACGCCAAACCAAATCGCAACCCAAGCAAAAGCTATTGTGATTAATTCAGCCGTTTCACATGCCATGCCACCAGCCAATGTCACATATATGGAGCCGAGTGAACGCCAGGTTATCCGGCAGTGGTTCACCGCAAGTTTAGACTGATAGCTTAATAGGATACGGACCAGATCACCCCATGCCTAAAGTCAACGCATTAAAAGACATCAGCACTTCAGCACCGCGGCCTGTGGTATTTATGCTAAATGGGCAAGTTGTGCACTGCACACTAGATCAAGTCGACACAACATTATTAAATTGGTTACGTCAATCACGCCATTTAACGGGATCTAAAGAAGGTTGCGCCGAAGGTGATTGCGGGGCTTGTTCGGTTATCATCACTCGTATGCATGATGATGGAAAAATTACACATGATGCCGCAAATGCTTGTATCTTGCTGCTGCCTATGTTGGACGGTTTAGTTATCACCACCGTTGAACATATTGCTGGCCCTAGTCAAAAACTACACCCTGTCCAAGCTGCTATGATTGAGCATCACGGTAGCCAATGCGGTTTCTGCACCCCTGGATTTATCATATCAATGGTAGCTGGATGGCGTCAGGGGATGACATGGCATCGCCAAAACATTGAAGACTTAATCGCAGGTAATCTATGTAGATGCACAGGGTACGGCCCTATTATTACTGCGGCAGAAAGCCTTTCTGACATCGACATGCCCAAATGGGAACAAGATAGAATTGACGCTGAAAAAGCTTGGCTTAAAAGCCACAAACAACAGCCCCTTAATACCGGCCATGGCCGCAGTTTTAACGCGCCTGAAACAATTCATGATTTAAGCCAAGCAATCCTTGATCATCCTGAAGCTCAGATCATAGCAGGGGCAACTGATATTGGGCTATGGGTGACGAAGAAACATCAAATCCTGCCAAGTTTTATTTCTGTCATGCGGGTGCCAGAATTACAACGCATCACCGAAGATGAGAATGGCTTTACGATAGGATGCGGCGTCAGTCATAGCATCGCAAAAGAGCAACTTTCGTCCGCCTTTCCACAACTAGATGAGTTATGGCGGCGTTTTGGGTCTGCTCAGGTTAGGGCTAGCGGAACCGTTTGCGGGAACCTTGCCAATGGCTCACCAATTGGTGATTTAGCACCTGCTTTTTTAGCCCTTGACGCTAGCATCACCATACAGCGTGGGAGCAATGAACGTATCCTGCCCTTGGATAAATTTTATCATGGGTATATGGACAATGACCTTAATGAAGGTGAATGGGTAAAATCTGTCTACATCCCGAAAATTGGCCCTGATGAACATGTCATGATTCACAAAATTTCACGTCGATTTGACCAAGATATTTCTGCCGTCATGGGGGCTTTTTCGTTCATGATACGCGCTAGTAAAATTACATCTGCACGGATTGGTTTTGGCGGCATGGCGGCAATACCCGCACGTGCATATAAAACTGAAGCTGCATTAATTGGCCACGATGCTAATTCATCACTAAGCCATAATGTAACTGCCGCATTAGCTGAGGACTTCACCCCGATAGATGATGTACGTGCTAGTGCTGCCTACCGTTTGCATGTAGCGCAATCATTATTGGCACGCGCGATAATGACTGATGAAAAATCACCCTCACTTGCAGGAGCTGGCATCAATGATATCAACCTGAATGGGGCAGCTGAATGACAGACAATACAACGATCGTTCATAAGTCTATGCCACATGAAAGCGCTATGCTCCATGTCACGGGAAGTGCACGCTATCTTGATGATATCCCGGCACCAGTCCAAACTGCTGTAATCGTGCCAGGATTAAGTCCTATTGCATCAGGGGTAATTAATAAAATTGATTTAGACAGCGTGCGCGCTCATGACGGTGTTATTGCTGTCCTCACTGCAGATGATATTCCAGGCCAAAATGATGTTAGCCCTGTTTTTGGGGATGACCCTATGCTCGCTGATGGACGGGTAGAGTATGCCGGGCAAATTATCTATGCTGTTGTTGCTGAAGATGTACGCGCCGCGCGTGCTGCGATGGCGCATGCCGATATTGATATCACTCCTGAAAATGCAATCCTCACAATTGATGACGCAATAGAAAACCAACATTTTCTTGATAAACCTTGGACAGTGGCCAAGGGTGAGGCTGCCCATGCTATAGATAATGCACAGC